>CAUSHZ010000081.1:0-7034 GCA_963531605.1 uncultured Actinomyces sp. | reverse complement strand
AGTGATCCTCCTGCCTTGGCCTCCCGAAGTGGGGGGGGTTCGGGAGGGGGCCCCCCCCGGCCGGGCCCCCCCCCCCCCCGCGGGTAAAAAGGGGGTGGGGGGGCGGGGCGGGGGGGGCGGCCGGGCAACACCCCACGCGGGGGGGGCGGGGTATGACAGCCCCGCCCCCACCCCTCATATTTACTCATTAATAACGGAATAAATTAACCGACTTCGCTATTTGTAGCCCATTTTCCCTCGTCACATCCTTGTGTGACCTTGAGCGCTAAGCGCCCCAAGGCCTCGAAAATGCCCTACGCGCGTTTCATGCTTGTCACATGGCACTGATTCAGACCAATCCCCGGCGCCGCCGCTACAGCGTCGCAGCAATCGCAGGTGTTCTCGGTGGAATCGTCTCCGCCATCGTGAAGTTCGGTTGGGAGGTGCCGCTGCCTCCGCGTACGCCCGAGCGTAACGCGACCAACCCGCCCCAGGAGCTGCTCCAGCAGCTGGGTATCCCGGAGAGCGTCACCCACCTGTCCTACACCTTCAACGGTAACGAAGGACTCCCCTGGGTCTCCTTCATCGTCCACTTCGCGTTCTCGATCGGCTTCGCGATCCTGTACTGCGTGCTGGCCGAGCGCTTCCCACAGATCAAGCTCTGGCAGGGTGCCGCCTTCGGCATCTTCGTCTACGTGGCCTTCCACGTCGTCCTCATGCCTCTGATGGGTACGGTCCCGGCACCCTGGAACCAGCCCTTCGCGGAGCACTTCTCCGAGTTCTTCGGCCACATCATCTGGCTATGGACCATCGAAGTCTTCCGCCGCGACATGCGTAACCGCATCACGCACGAGCCGGACGCCGAGTTCCCGCTCGAGTCACGCACCAACTGATCGCACCACTTGCGCGGACGAACGGGTGGGCCCCGGAACCGTACGGTTCCGGGGCCCACCCGTTATCTATGCGAGAGCGCCAGCCCTGCGATCCGTCAGCCTCAGCGCCAGCGCGCCCCGGCCTCGCAGGTCAGAACGCCGGGATAACCGAGCCGTCCGGCCAGGTCTGCTCGATGTACTGCTTGACCTCATCGGAGTGCAGGAGCTTATCGAGCTTCGCGATGGCATCAGCCTTCTTGGAATCGCCCTTCCACACGAGGACGTTCACGGCCGGGTTGTCCACGGGGGACTCGACGACGAGAGCATCACCGGAGATGGACTTGCCGCCCTCCTGGGCGAAGTTGCCGTTGATGACCGCGTAGTCGAAGTCATCGAGCGAGCGGACCAGCTGCGGGCCCTCGACCTCGCGGAAGTCGAAGTTCTTCAGCTTGGTGACGGTGTTGATGTTGACGTCGCCGTCGCCCTCGGGGATCGAGACGAGGCCCTGGGTGGCCAGGAGCTCGAGCGCGCGGGACTGGTTCGCAGTGTCGGAGATGATGCCGATCGTGCCGCCGTCGGGCAGCTCGTCGAGGGACTTGTGCTTGTTGGAGAACACGCCGAGGGGCTCAAGGTGGATGCCCTCGCCGGCCTCGAAGTCGTAGCCGAACTGCTTCTCCGCGTTCTCCAGGTAGGGAACGGTCTGGTAGAAGTTGGCGTCCAGGTCGCCGTCGTTCAGCGCGGTGTTGGGCTGGACGTAGTCGGTGTACTCAACGATGTTGATCTTGATGCCCGCGTCCGCGGCCAGGTTGTCGTTGATGTAGGTGAGGATCTTCGCGTGGGGCGAGGGGGTCGCGCCCACGGTCAGGGTGACGACGTCCGAGGAGGAGGCCGAAGCATCCGAGGAGTCAGTGCCGCCGCCGCAGGCCGCCAGGCCCAGGGAAGCAACGGCCGCCAGGCCGATGGCTGCGAGAGAGCGATGACGCATGGTGTTTCTCTTTTCTTCTGCGTACTGGATGGGACGAATGGTCGAGGCCGGGGTGGCCTGACCGGGTCGGTCAGCGCGCGCGGTGGTCGACCAGGCGCGAGAGGACATCGCCGATCAGCTGGATGATCTGGACGATGACGATGATGGCGACGACGGTGGAGATCATGACGTCGTCCTGCCAGCGGTTGTATCCGTAGTTGATGGCCATCTGGCCCAGGCCGCCGCCGCCGACTGCCCCCGCCATCGCGGAGTAGCCGATGAGGGTGATCGCCAGCGTCGTGATGGACTGAATGAGGGCGGGCATGGCCTCGCGAATGAGGACACCCCAGCGGATCTGACGGTTGGAGGCACCCATCATCTGGGCGGCCTCGATCTTTCCGGGATCGACGGCCAGCAGGTTCGTCTCCACGAGGCGCGCGAAGAAGGGCGCGGAGAGGATGACGAGCGGCACGACGGTCGCGAGCGAACCAGTGGACTTGCCGACGATCATCTTCGTGACCGGGATCAGCATGATGATGCCGATGATGAAGGGCAGGGAACGCACGATGTTCACGACGAAGGACACGGCCTGATACACGCCCTTGTTCGGGGTGAGGCCGCCCTTGCCGGTCTGGACCAGGACGAGCCCCAGGAGAGTGCCGATGATGACCGCAAAAACGGTCGACAGGCCCGTCATCATGAGGGTCTCGAGGATGGCCGGACCGAACTTCTGGGTCAGCGCCGGGTTGTCGAGCCAGGTCGGATCGCCCTTACCTGTGGGCACGACCACCTGCGCGGCGGTCGCGGCGGCGAGGTATGCGGTGGTCATTGGTCCCTCACTTCCGCGTGGACGTTGTTCTTGCGCAGCTGCTCGATGATCTTGTCAGCGTGGTACGCGGGCACGGTCAGGGCCAGGCGGCCCACCTGCACGCTGCCGAGGGACTCGAAGGTTCCGGCGGTGACGTCGGCACCCATCGACGAGGCCAGGTGCAGGACGGTCGCCCCGGTCGGGACGCCCGGGTGCGAGGTGAAGACGACGTCAAGGAGGACGGTACCCACCGCATTCCGCTCGAAGCGGCTGTCGGCGGATTCCGTCGGAACCGACTCGACGACCGGCATGGGGACCAGCTCGCGGGCCAGCGGGGTCGAGGGGTCCGCCACGACCTCTTCGAGGGGGCCGGTCTGCAGGACCTGCCCGTGGCCGAGGAGGGTCACGGAGTCACAGATCTCGCGGACGACGGCCATCTCGTGGGTAATGACGACGACGGTGACATCTGAGACGTCGCGCACGTGGCGCAGCAGGGACAGAATCTGGGCGGTCGACTCGGTGTCGAGCGCGCTGGTCGGCTCGTCGCACAGGAGCACTGCGGGGTTGTCGGCCAGGGCGCGGGCGATACCGACACGTTGACGCTGGCCGCCCGACAGCTGGGACGGGTAGGAGCCGCCGCGGCCTTCGAGGCCGACGAGCTCGAGGAGTTCCTCGACGCGTTCGCGGCGCTGCGCACGTGGCACGCCGGCGAGTTTCAGCGGGTAGCCGATGTTCTCGGCGGCGGTGCGCCCGTCCAGGAGGTTTGCCGCCTGGAAGACCATGCCGATGCGGCGGCGCGCAGAGCGCAGCCGCGCACCCGAGAGGGTCGCCAGATCGAGGCCGTCAACGACGATGTGGCCCTCGGTGGGCTTCTCCAGGGCGGTCAGACACCGGATGAGGGTGGACTTACCGGCGCCAGAGCGGCCGACGATCCCGTGGATCGAGCCGCGATCGACGTGCAGGTTCACCCCATCGAGCGCGACGACTTGGCCGCCGTTTTTCACGGGGTAGACCTTGGACACCCCGGTGAGGTCAATCATGTGCATCTCCGTTACTGGGCCGCACGGCCCGCAACATCAGCATATGAGGGCCACGCTTGCGAGCGCTCGGAATGCTGTTACAAAACTCCGTATCGTGGCTAAACCCTCACCCATCAGCCCGCATGGTGGCCAGTTGCGCGACAAATCCCTATCCGGCAACGGTGATGCCCACGAGCGCCGCACCCCACGAGGCCGCCCACGTGCCGAGCGCGAGAGCGAGGCTGCGACCTCGGAATCCGTCGGCCCACAGGGTCACCGCGTCCACGAGCGCGGTCGAGAACGTCGTAAAGCCACCCAGGAAGCCGGTCGAGACAATCGGCATCAGATCAGCGGGCACCAGCTGGGTGGCCGCGCCGGCCAGGAAACACCCGATCACGTTGACGACCAGGATGCCGAGCTTCGCTCCCGCCGGGTCACCCCACGAGGACAGGGCGCGCTGAGCACCACGGTCCAGCCAGAACCGCGCGCACGCGCCCACGCCGCCGGCCAGGGCCACGAACAGGAAGGTTGCGCCACTCATGCCCGGTCCCCCTCACCGGTGACGGGGCGCGGGACCAAGCGACCGCACGACCACTCCCCCACGCGCATCCCCGCCCACGCGCAGGCCCCACCCAGGGCTAGGAGACCGAGGGACTGAGAGACGGCCTCGACAATTCCATTGAGCGACGCGTAGCCCACCGACGCGACGATGTACGTCCCGTACGTCGTGAACGCGCCCGCAAAGCCCGTGCCAATCAGGAGCTTCAGGGTTTTCAGCGACGCCGCATCCCCCACTCCGCGCGCCAGGCGCCCCGCCACCCACGCAGCCAGCGCGCCGAGGAGGAAGGCACCCACCGCGTTGACCGTCAGCGTCGACCAGGACAGGAAGAGGCCGCGCACGGGCGAGGCCTTCGCGACCTCGTCCAGGCCGGCGCGCGCCGCCGTCCCCGCGACCCCGCCCACGAAGACCGCCAACCAGTCGGGAACCCGTAATCTCACCATGCAACCCACTGTACGCCTGCCGCGCACTGCACCCGGGGAGGCGGATCCCGGGAGGCCGCCACGGCCTCGTACACTGAGGCCATGACCAACACCGGACGATTCGCACCCTCCCCCACGGGCGACTTCCACCTGGGCAACCTGCGCACCGCGATCCTCGCGTGGGCGTGGGCGCGCACGACCGGGCGGCGATTCGTCCTGCGCATCGAGGACATCGACCGGGAGCGCGCCGGGTCCGCTCAGCGCCAGATCGACGACCTGGCGGCGATCGGCGTCGACTGGGACGGCGAGCCCCTCATCCAGACCGCGCGGGCCGACGCGCACGAGGCCGCCCTGGCGTCGCTGGCCGCACGCGGGCTCATCTTCGAGTGCTACTGCACCCGCCGCGACATCCGCGAGGCCGCCTCCGCGCCGCACGTGCCGCCCGGCCACTACCCGGGCACCTGCCTGACGCTGAGCGAGTCCGAGCGCGAGGAGAAGCGCGCAGCTCTGGCCGCGTTGGGGCGCGCCCCCGCGCTGCGCCTGGCCGCCCCCTCGCCCGAGTGGACCGTGTTCGACGAACTGCACGGCTCCTACACCGGGGCCGTCGACCACTTCGTCGTGCGCCGCGCGGACGGCGTGCCCGCCTACAACCTCGCGGCCGTCGTCGACGACGCGTACCAGGGCGTCGACCAGGTCGTGCGCGGCTTCGACCTGCTCTCCCAGGCACCCGCGCAGGCGCAGCTCGCCCACCTGCTCGGGGCACCCGAGCCGACGTACGCGCACGTGCCCCTCGCGCTCGCCCCCTCGGGGGCGCGCCTGGCCAAGCGCGACGGTGCCGTCACCCTCTCTGATCTACGAGGCCTGGGCTGGTCCACCGCGGACGTCGTTTCCTTCATCGGTTCATCTATCGGCGTGCCCGGGGCGCGTTGCGCCTCCGACATTGCGGAGGCCCTGGGGATTTCAGGATTGCGTGCCTTGCCGACCGAACCGTGGGTCGTCACGCCGCCCAGTTCCTGAGGTTCTGGCGTGCGTGCCCTGCTGGGCCGAGCTGCTTGTGGCCCTGTCTGGCCGGGCTGCTTGTAACCCCACGGGTGTTCCGGGCGCCGGATGGCCCGGCCGCCCGCGAGGCTAGGCGACACTTCGTTCGGCACCGCGCCTCGAAGCCCGCCCGTGCCCTCCGGACCCTCCGGCGCCCTCCGCACCTGGCTCACCAATCTCGCATGCAATTCCCCCGCGACTATTTCAAATTCTGAATTCACAGCGTTGAAATCGCAACGTTTTTAGGCCTTGTTGAATCTTCACCCAATCGAATTGCATGCGACTTTTGAGGAAGGCCAGGCCCCGCCGCCCACGGGCACCGCAGCCTGGCCCTCTTGTGCCCTCCAGTTCCCCCGGCGCCCTCCACACCAGTGGGGCCTGGTGGGCTGTGATGGCTAGCCCCGTCTCTGCCTCGCATGCGGTACAAAGTTCGCCATGCGCGGCTTCTTGCTGGCGAAAACGGTAGAAAGTTCGCCATGCATGCGAAAAACCTGCCAAAAAGGGCCATTTTGGGCGCGCAGGGCGAGTTTTATACCGAAGCAGCCCAGCGCGGTTCTTGTTGGGCGACTTTTCTGTCACCTCAGTGCCGTCTGTGTCCCCAGTTGCCGTTCTTCCGCCACCCACGGGTGCCACATCCGGGCCCTCCGGTGCCCTCCGCACCAGCAGTGGGGGTTTTGCACTACACGAAGCCTTCTGGGGGCGCGTCGTCGGCGTGTCGGACCCTCATGTAGTGCAATTCCCCCCGATTGCCGCTGGCGATGCCCGACGTGAGGCGGTGTAGTGCCCAAAGTGCAGACCACCTCGGCGAAAAACGCTGAAAACGGGCTGTCGCGGTCGAGGTGGTCTGCGTTTTGGGCGCAACAGTGTCTGGCAGGGGGTGCGTACTCGCAGGTGAGGCCAGTATTCCGAGTGCTCACCCGATAGATCGCACCTTAACCCTTTGATGCGCACGTCAACCCCTCAAGATGCATGTGGGTGGCGTTGCCGACGCGGACATCATCGGGTTAACGTGCGCGATGAGCGGCCAGGCCAAGAATTCATCAAGATGCTTGGCCGTGGAATTAATGCGGCTGACCTGGCTGATAGTGCACAGGGAGCAGCGCCATCGCTGCGCCCCTGACGCTGAGTGCCCATTCCTGGTCATCACTCGCCCGCACGCCGGGCATTTGGGGGTATTCATACCCCCACGATGAAACAACCAACTTCAATACGGATTTTCCCGCACCAGCAAGCCGAAAAGTCACCACAAAACCAACACGTTTTGTCCTATAACCCCAGGAAACCGACTTGCCGGGCCCGCCACAAGCGGATGGGCATGAAAAAGCGGGTTAAGGGTCAAAAAGTGTGTCCGGAATCGCGGATTTTCACGGATT
>CAUSHZ010000080.1:0-7190 GCA_963531605.1 uncultured Actinomyces sp. | reverse complement strand
GCTGGAAGCGGAGCTGGAAGCGGAGCTGGAAGCAAGGCGGACCCAGTTCGAGCACTACCGCAACCACCTGCTCTCCTACGAATCACTGGCAGCTCGCGGTCCGGTTGAAATGGTTGAGCTTGGGGACATCGCTTCCATTCGACGTGGGCGTCGTTTCACCCTAGATCAGCTGGGTTTCGCTGGGTGTCCGGCAATTCATTATGGACAGATCTATACACATTATGGTGTGAGTGCAACGAGCGTGTTGAGCTACGTTGAAGAGTCATTCTCTTCTTCTCTGAGGTTTGCGCTCCCGGGAGATGTCATTGTTGCTGGTGTTGGTGAAACGGTAGAAGATGTTGGTATTGGTGTTGCATGGCTCGGTACTGATGCGGTTGCGTACCATGATGATTCGTTTGCGTTGCACCATGACCAAGACTCACGCTATCTATCCTATTGGCTGCGTTCAGACGAATACCACCGACAGAAGCGAAGTTTTGTCTCGCAGGGAAAGGTAAAGCGTCTCTCTGCTAAAGGGTTAGCTGCAGTGAAGTTACCTCTTCCGAGCTTGTCGGAGCAACGGCGTATCGCCGATTTGCTCGACCGTTTCGACGCCCTCGTCAACGACATCTCCTCGGGCCTGCCCGCCGAGATTGCAGCGCGCCGTGCCCAGTACGAGCACTATCGCGACCGCCTGCTCTCCTTCCCCGAGAAGAAGGCGGAATAATGAACTGAGGGGCGGGTGTCTGACCCGCCCCTCAGTGGACCCTACCCCTTGCTCCTACGGGGATCGTTCCCAGGCTTGATAGTGTCCTGCGCGCGAATTCGCCCGTTTTCGCCTCGTGTCCGCATCTCGCCGCCACCCTGATTAGCAAGAATATCGCGTGCGCGCTGCTGAGCAGCTGCCTGCGTACGTTCAACTGCGGATGCTCTGGATGCGTTCGGATCGAACACGCCCCATCCGTCGCCATGTCGGCGTACTTCTCGAATATTCATTCGTCACCTCCTTCCTTCCATACAGGGAGGGTAAGAGCAGGCATGCACATCTGCGTCCACTCACAGGCGAGGAATGACTGGTGATAATTCCAGCGATCCGCTGCGACTTCGCACGTAATTCTCTTCGATGCTCTTGCGGCGATTCCTCTAAACGTTGATATTCCAGGAAAAGACTGTGGGCAGGAGTGATTCGGGAGGGGAATTACGTGCAGGTTTCGTTGTTTGCGGCTAGTGCGTTCCTTAACTAGTCGCTCGAATACATGTGTTCCCCTCGCGCATGCGCGAGGGGAACACGAGGGCGTGACTTCAGCTTGCCGTCCACGAGTGGACTATTACGAGGCCCTGTTTTGTCGGGTTTCGCGGTCATCGTCTGCAGGTCAACTGCTCCGTATCCGTGTCAGCCCTTGCCCTGCAATTATTCTAGTGTCCATAGTGGCACCAGAGCAAAGGGGTGTCGTTAGGCAATCAACCGAGGATGGGATGCTCCCGGTAGTACCTGCGCATTGCTTCCTGGGTGATAACTGCATCCGAGGGGGCGGATGGCGTCAGGCCCTCGCGTGCGTGCAGCCAGGGGTCTTCCCGGTGCGTTTGTTCACTCAATTCAGCACCTGTCATGCCGCCTAGCGCGGAGCACACGCCATCGATGAGATCGCGTTCGGTGCCAGTCAGAGCAGATGAGTCACCGGACGATAGCTCGCCTGGACGAATCAGAAACTTTCCGCGATGCAGGGCGTAGAGCTCGGGAGCGACGGGTCCACCGCGCCACGCTTCGAAAGATTCAGGGAAAAGCGGGGTTCCGTACTGAGCGAGGTGCTGAGCCTGAGAATAGAAGGCAAGCTTCTGGAGCTTCATTGTCGTCACTGTATCGGTGCGCTCCAGGATGTAGGTTGCGACATCAACGATTGACTGTGCCGTGATGGTCTCCTCCTCTGCGTAGTTGCCACGCGATTATACTCGGCGTCGAGGGCTTCATCAGGCAGGTTGAACAGGCATCGGGTTTGTCTCTCAGCTGACGCCGCGGTGCAGCCTGGACGCAGATGACGGTGGGTGACGTTAGCATCGGATCAATGCCACTGAAACGGGAGGCAAGCCTCCCGGATGCCAGCCCCGGCCTCGTGAATGAGACCCGTAGAGAAAGGAACGCGAGTGTCCACCGACGCACCTCGCCCCCGCATCGAACCCGTCGTCGTCTCCGACGAATACACGGTTGTCGGGCTCTACTACCCGACCCGCGACCAGGAGCAGGAATACCAGAGCGAAGCCGCCCTCGAGGACGACCTCATCAAACAGCTGTGTGCGCAAGCCTACGAATACGTGGACATCCACGATCGCGACGGCCTCGAAGCGAACCTGCGCGTCCAGCTCGAAGCTCTCAACGACTACCGCTTCAGTGACCGGGAATGGAAGGACTTCTACCGTCACTCGATCGTTGACGTCCCTTCCGCCGCTGGGAATCCCGTCGTCGCCAAAGCCCGCCGTATCCAGGAGGACCACGTGCAGGTCCTCACCCGCGACGACGGCAGCACCAAGAACATCAGCCTCATCGACAAGACCAACATTCACCGCAACAAGGTGCAGGTGATCCGCCAGTACGCGATCGACACGGGCGCGCGATCCAACCGCTACGACGTCACCATCCTCGTCAACGGCCTGCCCCTGGTGCACATCGAACTCAAGCGGCGCGGTGAAGAACTGCGCCAAGCTTTCAACCAGATTGACCGCTACCAGCGCGACTCCTTCCACGCGGGCGCCGGCGACGGACTCTTCGGATACGTGCAGATCTTCGTCATCTCCAACGGTGCACACACCAAGTACTACTCCAACACCGTGCGCCTCCAGCACATCACCGACAACCAGGGCACGCGCCCGCAGGTGGCCGCCGCCAATGCGCGATCCTACGAATTCACCATGTGGTGGACCGACGCCGCCAACAACCAGATCCCCGACCTCACCGACTTCGCCGCCACGTTCCTGGCCAAACGCACGATCCTCGCCATCCTCACGCGCTATTGCGTGCTCAACACCCTCGGTGACCTCCTGGTGATGCGCCCCTACCAAATCGCCGCAACCGAAGCGATCCTCCAGCGCATCAAAACCTCCAGCATGAACAAGCAGACCGGCACCGTCGCCGCCGGCGGATACATCTGGCACACCACCGGCTCCGGCAAGACCCTCACGTCCTTCAAGACCGCGAAGCTTGCCGCAGGCATGGAAGGGGTCGACAAGGTCATCTTCGTCGTCGACCGCAAGGACCTCGACCACCAGACCATCCAGGAATACAACAAGTACGCCGAGGGAACCGTCTCCGCCAACCAGTCCACACGCCAGCTCGCCAAGCAAATCAACGACCCGTCCACCCAGATCATCGTCACCACCATCCAAAAGCTCGCGACCTTCGTCAAGAGCCACCGTGGGCACGCCATCTACTCCGGGCACGTCGTCCTCGTCTTCGACGAATGTCACCGCAGCCAGTTCGGCGACATGCACACTGACATCACGCGAGCCTTCCGCAACTACCACCTCTTCGGCTTCACCGGAACGCCCATCTTTGCGGAAAACGCCTCCAGCTCCGGCAAAGCAAACCTGCGCACCACCGAGCAGGCCTTCGGGGACCAGCTGCACTCCTACACGATCGTCGACGCCATCCGGGACAAGACCGTCCTGCCGTTCCGCGTCGACTACCTCAACTCCTTCCGTGTGCGAGACGGCATCGACAACCACGACGTCGAAGGCATCGATACCGACAGCGCATACATGAACCCGCAGCGCATCTCCGCTGTGGTCTCCTACATCCTTGAACACTTCGACCAAAAGACGAAGCGGCACGCCTCCTTCCAGTACAAGAAACGGCGCGTGAACGGATTTAACTCCCTGTTCGCCACCTCCTCCATCAAGGCCGCACGCGCCTACTACCAGGAATTCAAACGCCAACAGGCTGACCTGCCGGAGGCTCGCAGGCTCAGCGTCGGAATCATCTACTCCTACGCGCCCAACGCCGAGGCTCCGGGCACCGGCCTGCTCTCCGAAGAATCCATGGACCCCTCGGCCCTCTCGCAGGACGACCGCGCCTTCCTTGATGAGGCGATCGCCGACTACAACCAGCAGTTCGGGGCCAGCTTCGGCACCGACGCCTCGGGATTCGAGGGATACTACACGAGCCTGTCAACGGCTCTCGCTGAACGACGCATCGACCTCGTCATCGTCGTCGACATGTTCCTCACAGGCTTCGACTCCAAGTCCCTCAACACCCTGTGGGTCGACAAGAACCTGCGTGCCCACGGCCTCATCCAGGCCTTCTCACGCACGAACCGAATCCTCAACTCGGTGAAAACGTACGGCAACATTGTGTGCTTCCGGAACCTTGAGCAGGCCACCGAAGACGCGATCGCTCTCTTCGGCAACAAGGAGGCGCGCGGCCAGGTCCTCCTGCGCCCCTACGGCGAGTACCTGTCCACCTACCTGGAGATCATCGAGCAACTTCGCATCGACTTCCCGCTGCCCATCGGATCGATCGCCTCCGAAAAGGAACAGAAGCGCTTCATTGACCTCATGGGGCAGGTCCTGCGCCTGCGCAACATCCTCACGTCCTTTGACGACTTCGAGGGGGACGACACGATCGCCCCGCGCGAGCTCGAAGACTACCGGAGCGTCTACCTGGACCTCTATCACGAGGCGCGCGAGCGCTCGAAGGCGGATAAGGAACCGATCGCGAACGACCTCGTCTTTGAAATGGAGCTCGTCAAGCAGGTCGACATCAACGTCGACTACATCCTCATGCTCGTCGAGCATCATCGGGGCGAGCGCGGCGACAGCGACGACCGAGAAATCCCCGTCGAAATCACGCGCGCCCTCGCCGCGTCACCCGCCCTGCGCGGCAAGCGCGACCTCATTGAAGAGTTCTACCGCCGCGTGTCCCTCAACGGGGACGTTCCTACAGAGTTCGAGTCCTTCATCGCTGCCAAGCGCGACAGCGAGCTCGACGCAATCATCGAGGCCGAACGCCTCGGCGAGGGCGCGCGGGACTTCGCGTACGACTCCCTGCGAGAGGGCTACGTCCACGACGAAGGGACGGGCCTGTCCTCGATCCTTCCGCCGGCCCGCCGCTTCGGTGGCGGTGGCAGTCGCGAAGCCATCCGCACGCGTGTCCTCGACGCGCTGCGGACCTGGGTCGAACGCTTCTCTGGACTCGGCGGACTGTGACGAGTCGGCCCCGGCCTCGTGATGGCGAGGTCGGGGCCGATTGTCGCTTTTTCTAGCGGCAGGGGAGCGGTCGAGGCAGTTCCCGAGAAAACGGACTACTGCTTATCGGTATCGGTATCGGTATCGGTATCGGTATCGGTATCGGTACCGCTGTCGGCGTCCGCTTCCGCGGTCGCAGGGGTGGGCGTCGGGGCGTCTGCATCGTTGGATTCGCCAGGGATTTCGGAAGTAGCCGGCTCAACGGGACTGGCAGGGGCGCTGGGCATGGCAGCGTCTCGCGGGGCCAACCAGTGGAAGATCTCGCGGAGACCCCACGCGAAGAAAGCAGCGACGAAGTGGTAGGGCAGCCAATCAGTCACAAGCCACCATTCAGAAGAGCCGTCAAGTGCGCCTTCCAGCATGCTACCCAGCCACCACAGGACCGCCACGTCGGACAATACGGCCCCCACGATCGCGACAATGTTCCACGATCCGGCCTTCTCGAGGAACTTTCGGGTGATGGCTATCAGCACTTGGAAGAAGGTGAAGAAGCCCATGAAACCAAAGAAGTAGATGAGTGCCAGGTCCATGGCATAGGAGACCGGGAGTCCGACCAGGAAGATCACATGGAGAACCAGGTACCGAACAAAGAAGTTAACAATCCCTCGCGGGTCACGCGTATCTGTCATGCCCCCATCCTAACGGGGCTGTCAGGCGCGAGGTCCAGCCTCTCAAGACCCTAGAATCACGGAGATACTAGCCCGCCCTGCTTCCAATCCCGGCCCCGGCCTCGTTGATCAATGAACGACCGCGGTCACCGGACCGCTCTAAGACTGCTACTCTGTTCTCATACGCCACAAAAGAGCAAGGCCACTGAATGCAGCGCAGGCTCAGATGAGCGTGTCGTTGAGCGGGAAAGCGAGGAAGAACGATGGCGTCCACCAACCAATACCTGGAGTTTGTGCTCGACCTGCTGGGCGAGCTGGACGACGTGGCGCACCGCAAGATGATGGGCGAATACGTCCTCTACTACCGGAGCAAGGTCGTGGGTGGCATATACGACGACCGCTTCCTGCTCAAGGTCACGCCCGCCTCCGAACGGCTTCTGCCCGAGGCCCCGCGCGCCATCCCCTACGAGGGAGCGAAGGAGATGCTCCTCGTCGAGGTGGAGGATCGCGACACGTTGCACGACGTCGTCGACGCGATGTGGCAGGAACTGCCCGCACCGAAGAAAAGAAAGAAGAAGTAGACGCCTCCGGCCGCGTGACGGACGGGGCCGAGGCCGGGGCCGGGTTATGCGCCCTGCTTGACCGCAGGGGAGCGCAAACTCAGAGGGTGGAGACGAACTCCGCGAGGCGCTTCGCGTGCTCGCGCGAGCGCTCCACCATATCGGTGTGCGCCGCCTCATCCGTGCGATTCGCGTAAGAAACCCCGTAGAGGGGCAGGCTCCCCGCAAACTCCAAGCCCGTCAGCGCACACGTTGCCTTTGCGGGCGTCAGCAGGTCATTGAAATCGACGGAATCCGCCGCATAGTAAGCCTGAGGAGCCCCCGTCGTCACCGACACGACCAGCTTCTTACCGCGCAGAGCCGTACCCGAAGACCCGTGGCTGAAACCGCGCACAAACACGTCCTCCATCCACTTCTGCAGCAACGCCGGCCAGCCATACCACCACAGCGGATACTGCAACACAATGACGTCCGCGGCGCGAAGCTTCTCCTGCTCCACCTCAACGTCGAACGTGTACTCCGGATAGAGGTCATCGAGATGATCGATCTCGGCGCCAGGAAGCAGGACCGCAAGCTCCTCCAGGATCGTCTTATTCGCAACCGAATCATCGCCGGTGCGCGGGTGTCCCGACACAATCAGAACGTTGGACATCGCATTTCCTTTCGTTGATGCGAGGAGTCTACGCCCGCCCGCGGGCCCGTGAACAGGGCCTGGACTCCCATTTCGCGCGGGGTGAAGCCCTGTCCCAGAACGCAAAACAACGCAGTACTACAGTAGAAGCATGGCCAACACCGACTCCCAGCCCCT
>CAUSHZ010000079.1:0-7239 GCA_963531605.1 uncultured Actinomyces sp. | reverse complement strand
CCAGGCTGCCGACGCTCTGAAGAGCTACTACTTTATCCTGGAGTCGGTCATCAGAGCAGTCAACAACATCCGCGCCCAAGCAGACGAATTGTGGGAGCAGTACCAAGCAATGCCTCCAGAAACCAGATCAAGTCATGATGCTGAGATTGAGGGCGAACTAGCTTATCTCCAGAAATCCTACGACGATGCGAAATATATCCTGTCAGAGGAAGCATTGAATACGGCTGCTTTTCTCAGAGAGGCCCTATATTTCACGCCAGAGGATATTCATGAGGAAACATCACATGGCGTCAAGAACACGCTCGATTATGGGGATACTCGCCCCCTGACAGATACAGAACTAAAGGAAATACTTAAGCGACAAGCTAACCCTTCGTCCTCTCTTTTCGACATCGATCAGGGTCGCATTGGCGACTGTCACTTACTCGCCTCGCTCAACGCTTACAACCAGACCGAGAAAGGACGCGAACATCTCGCAAAGATGATCACTCCTCTTTTCGACTCCGATAAACAATGTATCGGATTCTTTGTCACTCTGCCTGGATATGATGGCGGCTACCAACGCGTCTTCGTGCAGGATGTCCTCGTTCACGGCAATGGAAACGATACACATGCGGACATTGCTTCCATCTTCGAAAAGGCCTTCGTTCAGTCGCACATGGGAGGAACGCGTGGCAAGTTCCCCACGTGGGGGGCGTCAGGAAGCTTCAGCGCTTGGACAATGAAAGATATCTCCGGTGAGAACGCCACACCGACTTTTAAGGGTGGATTTGATCGAGACGCCATGAAAGAAGCTGCTGTCAACGGCATCAAAGCGGAGAGACCCGTTGTCGCAGAATCCAGTATGTTCACACATGACACGACCGTCACCACCCCCGACGGGCGTCACGAGAAAATCCAGATTGTCTCCCAACATGCGTATACGGTGGTTGGAGCGGACGAGAACGGAGTCACCCTCATCAACCCGTGGGGCCTTAACAATCGCAGCATTAAAGGCACAGGAGACACTGGAGCAACCTTCACGATGAGCTGGGAAGATTTCTACGCAAACTTTGGCGATGTCACCGTTGGGCGTATCCCATGAGCAACAGACCCGCACGCATCCGCGCCATCGTTGTAGCTGTCCTCATCCTGGCGTTCGTCATCCCCTGGACCTACGCACACATCGCCTACGCCTGGCCCTGGAAAGAAAAATCCACAGGCGAAGCCTGCACCGGCAAGTACTACCTCACCCCATACGACAAGCAACGATCCTGGAAATTGGGAACACTCTCCGATGGACGCCTCGTTTTCGTTGGCATAACAGGAAAAGTCTCCATGGGACGCCAGAGCGGTTCCTTCAGCGTATCAGCGCTCACTGGCTACGACCACTACGACTTAATCGGACAGGCCATAGACCTACACCGAGGCGACAGCACCACCATCGAGGGGGTCGGCACCTTCACCCTCAAGGAAGCCCACTCCGACATCGTCTGGTTCACCCCCAACCCAGGAAAAGCAACATTCTGCTTCGACCCAGACCCCACATTCACCTTCCGTGACTTCCCATAACAAACTCACGGATGACACCGACCATCACCACAGAAGCACACCCATGAGCAACAGACCCGCACGCATCCGCGCCATCGTCGTAGCCGTCCTCGTCCTGGCCTTCGTCATCCCCTGGACCTACGCACACATCGCCTACGCCTGGCCCTGGAAACGATTCCAAACAGGCACCCTCATTTCCTGCGACAACCAATACTTGGTGGGAGGTTATCCCAACGAGCCACCAGAACTGTTAGGGCATTTATCGGACGGAGCACCGGTCGATTTCATTGCTGGAGGTGAGATCAACATGGGAGTAGAAACTGGTGACTTCGGCCTAGCTGCACAGAGGGGGACGACAATCGACAACTTCGCCCACTCCCCACAGCTCCACCTAGGAGAATCTACAACCATCGAGGGGGTCGGCACCTTCACCCTCTCACGCGCCCACTCCGGCATCGTCTGGTTCACCCCCAATCCCGGTGGAGCGACATTCTGCTTCACGCCAGACCCAACATTTACGGTTAACCCCTACTTCTGACAGCATGCTGGCAACCACCATCACCACAGAAGCACACCCATGAGCACCACACCCGCACGCATTCGCGCCTTCGTCGTAGCCGTCCTCGTCCTGGCGTTCGTCATCCCTTGGACCTACGCACACATCGCCTACGCCTGGCCCTGGAAACGATTCCAAACAGGCACCCTCATTTCCTGCGACGGCCAATACTCCATTACCTTTATTCCGCGCCAGTCCACGCCTCCTTTAGGTTTCCTGCCGGACGGGACCCCCATATTCTTCGGCTCCACGGGAAGAATCAATATGGGTGTTGAGTCTGCCGGAATCGCCCTAACATCGGAGAGCAATAGCCATTTCAGGGTCTTTGCCCGGGTCTCGCAGCTCCACCTAGGAGAATCTACAACCATCGAGGGGGTCGGCACCTTCACCCTCTCACGCGCCCACTCCGGCATCGTCTGGTTCACCCCCAATCCCGGTGGAGCGACATTCTGCTTCACGCCAGACCCAACATTTACGGTTAACCCCTACTTCTGACAGCATGCTGGCAACCACCATCACCACAGAAGCACACCCATGAGCACCACACCCGCACGCATTCGCGCCTTCGTCGTAGCCGTCCTCGTCCTGGCGTTCGTCATCCCTTGGACCTACGCACACATCGCCTACGCCTGGCCCTGGAAAGAAAAATCCACAGGCGAAGCCTGCACCGGCAAGTACTACCTCACCCCATACGACAAGCAACGATCCTGGAAATTGGGAACACTCTCCGATGGACGCCTCGTTTTCGTTGGCATAACAGGAAAAGTCTCCATGGGACGCCAGAGCGGTTCCTTCAGCGTATCAGCGCTCACTGGCTACGACCACTACGACTTAATCGGACAGGCCATAGACCTACACCGAGGCGACAGCACCACCATCGAGGGGGTCGGCACCTTCACCCTCAAGGAAGCCCACTCAGACATCGTCTGGTTCACCCCCAACCCAGGAAAAGCAACATTCTGCTTCGACCCAGACCCCACATTCACCGTCCATGATGAGCCCTAACAAAATCACGGATGACTCCGCCCATCACCACAGAAGCACACCCATGAGCAACAGACCCGCACGCGTCCGCACCATCGTCGTGGCCGTCCTCGTCCTGGCCTTCATCATCCCCTGGACCTACGCACACATCGCCTACGCCTGGCCCTGGAAAGAAAAATCCACAGGCGAAGCCTGCACCGGCAAGTACTACCTCACCCCATACGACAAGCAACGATCCTGGAAATTGGGAACACTCTCCGATGGACGCCTCGTTTTCGTTGGCATAACAGGAAAAGTCTCCATGGGACGCCAGAGCGGTTCCTTCAGCGTATCAGCGCTCACTGGCTACGACCACTACGACTTAATCGGACAGGCCATAGACCTACACCGAGGCGACAGCACCACCATCGAGGGGGTCGGCACCTTCACCCTCAAGGAAGCCCACTCCGACATCGTGTGGTTCACCCCCAATCCAGGAAAAGCACTGTTCTGCTTTGACCCAGATCCCTCGTTCACCGTCCGTGAAGAGCCCTAACACACCCACCAACGACACCGCCCAACAAGCCGGTCGGCTCGATGCTTGTCATTGCACGGAACTTCATCAAAAGCGCCAACTGACGCACGCGTGTGAAGGGGCGGGAATCCTCACGGGTTCCCGCCCCTCGCTCGTTGTCGCAGCGCACGGCGCAACGCGGCCGATTACTCGGGCTGAGCCGCGGCCGCAGCCTGCGCAGCGGCCGGAGCGGCAGCGGCAATAGCCTCCAGCTCCGCCTCGCCGTGAGCGCCGGACACGAACCACACCTCGTACACCGAGGGCGGCAGGGCCACGCCCGAGGACAGGAAGGAGTGGAAGAAGGGGGCGTAGCGCCACGCCTCCTGGGCGCGCGCCTGGTCGTAGTCGTACACGCCCGAGGAGGCCGCGGCCTCACCGAACATGACGGAGAACAGGGATCCCGTGCGCTGGACGCGGTGGGCGACGCCGGCGGCACTGAGCGCTTCCGACACGATCGTGCTGATCGCTTGGGCCGAGGCGTTCACGCGGTCGTACACGCTCTGATCAGCCAATTCGAGGGTGCGCAGGCCGGCCACCGTGGCCAGGGGATTGCCCGAGAGCGTGCCCGCCTGGTAGACGGGGCCCAGGGGGGCCAGCAGATCCATGACGTCCGCGCGCCCGGCCACGGCGGCCAGGGGCATGCCGCCGCCCACGACCTTGCCGAAAGTCACCAGGTCGGGCACCCAGTCAGCGCCCTCCACGCAGGACGCGTCAACGAAGCCTGCGCCGTAGCGGCCCGAGGGCGCGCCGTCCACCCACCCGGCCACGGCCTCGAGGCCCCACCATCCGGCGGGGTCAACGCGGAAGCCGGTGAGGACCTCGTCGAGGATCATGAGCGCGCCGTGCTCGGTGCACAGGCGGCGGATCTCGCGGTTCCACCCGGGGTGGGGCGGGACCGTGCCCATGTTAGCGGGGGCGCCCTCGAAGATGACGGCGGCGATGGCACTGCCCACCTGCTCGAAGCACGCGCGCAGGGCATCGACATCGTTATAGGGCAAGACGATCGTCTGGGCAGTGATGGCCTCGGGCACGCCGGCCGACCCGGGCAGGCCACCGGTGGCGACGCCCGACCCGGCGGCGGCGAGCAGGCCATCGGAATGGCCGTGGTAATTACCGGCGAATTTCACGATCAGGTCGCGCCCGGTGGTGCCGCGCGCCAGGCGGATCGCCGTCATCGTCGCCTCGGTGCCCGTCGACACGAAGCGGACGCGCTGCGCGAAGGGCACTCGCTCGCGCACGGCGCTGGCCAGCAGCGTCTCAGATTCGGTGGGTGCGCCGAAGGACAGGCCGCGCGAGGCGGCCTCCTGGACGGCGGCGACCACCTCGGGGTGCGCGTGGCCGAGCAACGCAGGGCCCCATGACCCGACCAGGTCCACGTAGGAGCGGCCCTCCACGTCGGTGACGCGCGCGCCGCTCGCGCTCGCGATGAAGCGCGGGGTGCCGCCGACGCCGCCGAAGGCGCGCACGGGCGAGTCGACGCCGCCAGGGATGACGGCTTTTGCTTGGGAAAATGCGGTTTCGTTAGTGGTCATTTCTACCTTCATCAGAAGTAGGAGGGATGCGGTATGAGAATGCGCGCTCAGCGGGCCCGGCGGGCGACCTCGAGGGCCCAGTAGGTGAGGACGGAGTCGGCTCCCGCCCGGAAGATGCCGGTCAGGGATTCGTCAATGACGCGAGTGCGGTCAATCCACCCATTGGCGGCGGCGGCCTCGACCATCGCGTACTCTCCGGACACCTGGTACGCGGCGACCGGAATATCGGACGCTGCGGCCACGTCGGCCAGCACGTCCAGGTAGGGGCCGGCGGGCTTAACCATGAGCATGTCGGCGCCCTCGGCCGCGTCGAGCAGCGCCTCGAAAAGGCCCTCGCGTCGGTTCGCGGGGTCCTGCTGGTAGGTGCGTCGGTCGCCCTTGAGAGTGGATCCGACGGCCTCGCGGAAGGGCCCGAAGTAGGCGGACGCGTACTTCGCGGAGTATGCGAGGATGGCGACGTCAGCGTATCCCGCCTGGTCGAGGGCGGCCCGGATCGCGGCGACCTGGCCGTCCATCATGCCCGAGGGCGAGACCATGTGTGCGCCCGCGCGCGCCTGGGAAATCGCCATCGCCTGGTAGAGCGGCAGGGTCGCGTCGTTGTCGACGCCGCCTTCGGCATCGAGGAGGCCGCAGTGCCCGTGGTCGGTGAACTCGTCCAGGCAGGTGTCCGCGCACACGACGAGGGCGTCGCCGACCTCGGCGCGCACGGCGGCGAGGCCACGGTTGAGGATCCCGTCCTCCGCCCACGCCTGGGAGCCGATCGCGTCGCGGCGGGCGGGCACGCCGAACAGGTCGATGGCACCCACGCCCGCTTCGGCGGCCTCGGCCGCGGCCCGGCGCAGCGAATCGATCGTGTGCTGGTACTGGCCCGGCATTGCGGCGATTTCGCGGGGTGCGTCAATGTCGTCGCGCACGAAGACGGGCCAGATGAGCTTGGCCGGATCGACGTGGGTTTCGCGCACGAGGGCGCGCATCGCGGGGGTTGAGCGCAGGCGGCGCGGGCGAATCGTCGGGATCGGGGCACCATCCACCCCGGCCTCGGCGAGGTAGGAGGTAACGGATTCGGGGATGGTAGTCATGAGTCTCTTTCTTCAGGTGCGTCGGCTTGGACGGGGCGGTCGAGGGCGTCGATGAGGGCGCGAACGATGGCATCGGGCGTGGGGGACGAGGAGCGGGCCGCGACCGCGATCCCCTGCCGACTGGCGGCGAGCGCGGTGGGTGCGCCGATGGTCACGACCCGAGTTGAGGGGGGCGGCATCCCGAGGAGCGGGGGGAGGGCGCGCGCCTGGGAGGACGCGGTGAGCACCGCGCCGTCGTAGTACCCCGCGCGGAAATTCCCCGCAATATCGGCGCCAATATCGCCGGCTTCGGCGGGGAGAGTGGTGTAGGCATCAACGGCCTCGACCCTCCAGCCGAGAGCGCGTAGTCCTTCTGGCAGGGTATCGGGCGCTGCCGCCGAGCGGGGGATGAGGACCGGGCGCGCACCGAAGGCCGGGGCAGGGAAGCACTCGAGCAGCGCGGCGGCGGATCCGGCGCCGGTCATGTCGGCGCTGATCCCCGCGTGGTCGCTGATCCATCGGGCCGTGGCCTCGCCGACGGCGGCGATGCGCGTGCTGAGCGAGCGAGCACGTGGAAGCTCGGTAACGACGGCCCGCGCGGCCCTCCAGGAGGAGAACAGGACCCACGCGTATCCGCCGTCAGCGAGCCGGGTGCGCGCCGCGTCGAGCTGGGCGGAGTCCAGCGGCATCGACACAGTGAGGGCGAGAGCATCCACCTGCGCCCCGGCGAGGCGCAGGGCACGCGCGATGCCGTCATCGGGCTTGGCTCGGGTCAGGAGGATCCGCCGCCCGTTCAGGGGTGCGCTCGCGTGGGGTTCGTTCACGAGGGGCGCCTCCGCGCTTTCGTCGCCCCCAGGTCGGTGACCTCGGCGGCACCACGCGCGAGCAGCTGGCGCGCCACGTCCTCGCCGAGGCGGGCGGCCTCGCCGCGACCAACCGAGCCCGTGAGCTCGAGCGCTCCATTCGCCTCGACCCGCTCGCGCCCGTCGACGCTCATCACGCGCGCGTCGAGCAGGAGGGCCGAGG
>CAUSHZ010000078.1:0-7496 GCA_963531605.1 uncultured Actinomyces sp. | reverse complement strand
GGACGGGCTCGTTGAACGCCTCGTCGTACTGATCCCACACGAGGCCGTAGTCGTCCGTCCACAGTTCCTTCTGCTCCTCAAGCATGCGGTTGAGCAGCTCGTGGGCGCCGGGACGGTCGGCGACGGTCGCGGCGGCCACGCCCAGCAGCGCGTACACCGTGTGGTACTGAGACTTCACGCGAGCGTCCTCGTCCCACGGCACGCCGTGCCCGTCGGCGTCGGGCTCGGGCTTGATCGCGAACCACATGCCGCCGTTGACAGGGTCGGTGAAGTAGTCGGTGAGCGCCTTAACGGCATGATCGGCGTAGCGGCGCGTGCCGGGCAGACCCATCAGAGCGCCAAGCGAGAACACGTAGGCCATGCGACCCGTGACGGCCAGGTCGATCGATCGGGTCGGGTCGGGCTTCCCATCGGCGTCGAGGTGCGCGAAACCAGTCGCGACGATCGCGCCTTCTGCCTCTTCAATGAGGGCCTGCATGTGGCCGCTCAGCCAACGGTTATGTTCGATGGAATCAAACCATCCCACGATGTTCCTCCTGACAACACAGTCACGGTCTGCGGTGACCGACATCTCATAGGATAGTCGTTCGGTGCCGATTTTGGGAAAACGTGCATATCCCCGTCTTTCCCCCACGGACGAGGCCGGGGCAACACACGCTCTCACCTGGCCTTTTTCGCCCGGCCAGCCAAGGCCTCGAACAAGAGAAAATAAGGTATTGGTCCACGCCGTGGGACACTGCTACCCACAAAGGGACGTAACGTGCAACACTGTCACTATGCATGAACGAGCTGGCACACGTGCCCTACCTGAAGACCTCATCAACGTCGACGATGTCATCTCCGCTTACTACGACATCATCCCCGACCCGACCGACGTCGGACAGCGCGTCGCGTTCGGCACCTCGGGTCACCGCGGCTCCTCGCTGGACTCCAAGTTCAACGAGGCGCACATCATCGCCATCACCGCGGCGATCATCGAGTACCGCGCGTCGCAGGGTATCAACGGACCGCTGTTCATCGGCCGTGACACGCACGCCCTGAGCGAGCCCGCGTGGCGCACCGCCCTGGAGGTCCTCGCGGCCGCCGGCATCGACACGCGCATCGACTCGCGCGGCTCCTACACGCCCACCCCCGCCGTGTCCGTCGCCATCCTCGGCGCGAACGGCGCCCCGGGTAACCTGCGCACCGAGGGCGACGGCCTGGCCGACGGCATCGTCGTCACCCCCAGCCACAACCCCCCGCGCGACGGCGGCTTCAAGTACAACCCGCCTCACGGCGGCCCCGCCGACACCGACGCGACCGGCTGGATCGCGGCGCGCGCCAACGAGCTCCTCGACTCGGGCGAATGGAAGAACGTCCCCCGCGTCACCGGCTCGGACCTGCTGCACGACCCGAACATCAAGCCCTTCGACTACCTGGACTACTACGTCTCGCAGCTGGACCAGGTCATCGACATCGAGGCCATCCGCAAGGCGGGCGTGCGCATCGGCGCCGACCCGCTCGGCGGCGCG
This sequence comes from uncultured Actinomyces sp., assembly GCA_963531605.1. Lineage (GTDB taxonomy): Bacteria > Actinomycetota > Actinomycetes > Actinomycetales > Actinomycetaceae > Pauljensenia. The sequence continues at coordinate 5,985 of CAUSHZ010000078.1, read as the reverse complement.
TCCATCGACTACTGGGCGGCCATCGGCGAGCACTACGGCCTCGACCTGACCGTCGTCAACCCCGAGGTCGACCCGGCGTGGCCGTTCATGACCCTGGACTGGGACGGCAAGATCCGCATGGACTGCTCCTCGCCCTACGCGATGGCGTCCCTGCGCGAGGCCATGACCCCCGACGCCGAGGGCAACACCCCCTACGACATCGCGACCGGCAACGACGCGGACTCGGACCGCCACGGCATCGTCACCCCCGACGGCCTGATGAACCCGAACCACTTCCTGGCCGTCGCCATCGAGTACCTGTTCACGCACCGTCCCGGCTGGAGCGCCGACGCGGCCGTGGGCAAGACCCTCGTGTCCTCCGCGCTCATCGACCGCGTCGTGGCCGCCATGGGCCGCGACCTGATCGAGGTGCCCGTCGGCTTCAAGTACTTCGTGCCCGGCCTGCTGTCCGGCACCGTCGGTTTCGGCGGCGAGGAGAGCGCGGGAGCCTCGTTCCTGCGCAAGGACGGCACCGTGTGGTCGACCGATAAGGACGGCATCATCCTGGCGCTGCTCGCGTCGGAGATCCTGGCTGTCACCGGCAAGACCCCCTCTCAGCTGCACGAGGAGCAGGTCGAACGCTTCGGTGCCTCCGCCTACGCTCGTATCGACGCTGCCGCCTCCCGCGAGGAGAAGGCGAAGCTCGCGGCCCTGTCCGCGGACGACGTGACCGCGACCGAACTGGCCGGCGACCCGATCGTCGCGAAGCTGGTGCGCGCGCCCGGCAACGACGCTCCCATCGGCGGCCTGAAGGTGACGACCGAGTCCGCCTGGTTCGCTGCGCGCCCGTCGGGCACCGAGGACGTCTACAAGATCTATGCGGAGTCCTTCAAGGGTGCCGAGCACCTGGCCCAGGTTCAGGAGGCCGCCAAGCAGGTCGTGTCCGATGCCCTGAACGGCTGACGCTCTGACGCTGCCCGCTCACGCGGGTTGCGCGAGGGGGGCGGCGCTCATGCGAGCGCCGCCCCCCTCGTCGTCGAAAAGATAACTCCGATGGGTGTCGTCAGGACTGCGTGCCAGTGGCAGCCGCGTCGAACCACTCGGGCACGCGTCCCGGAATGTCCGCCAGCTCCTGGGGGTTAGCGGACGTTCCATCGCTGCGCAGGTATCCCGTGTAGTAGTTGAGCGACGTCAGCCAGCTTTGCGAGACCATGATGTCAACAGTGACCCCATAACGTTCGCTCGTCCATACCAGGACGGTGTCGGTCGACCCGCCGTCGGCGACGTAGGTATCGCGGCGCAGGTTAAAACCGAACGGCTTGAGCTCGCCGTCAAACGCTTCTTGCACGCGCTGCGGATCATGCTCATCAAAGTCGTAGGACCGCGAAATCATTCGATACAGCGTCTGGTCGCCAACGCTCAGCTGAGAAATATAGTCGTTCCCGTCGTAGCTACGGTAGTTCTCACGCGTCATGACCTCATTGCGTGCCCGGATGATCGCCGGTTCCACGTCGCGTTTGAACGCCTCGATGGGTTCGAGAGACGCAGCGCGCTCCAGGTCTTCCTTCTGTTCCGGATTCATTCCTTTTCCTCCTGCGAAAGGTATGCACGCGGCGCACACCACTGCTAGAAAAACTGCAAGCACCCCAATGGGCGGGCGCTTCACTTCTTACCTCGTCCCGCGATGACCCGTGAGATGTCGTCGAGCGCCTTGCTGCCCTCGTTGAAGTATCCACCGTGCTTGCGGAAGGGATAGAACTGCGACTTATCAACCTTGTCGCCGACATCACCGGAGAGATGATTGTAGCCATCCATCTTCGCCGGGTTCTTTCCGAACCGACCGTCGTCTCCCATACCCTGGACCATGTCCTGCCAATAGTCGGTGGCGCTGACCCAGGCGTGGCCCTTCTCAAGCTTAAACTCCGAGACGTCCTGGACGCCTGAGCCCGGCGAGCCAAACTGGATGAGATCATCGACGACACCCGAATCGACCTTTGTGAGCGCAATACCGGCGGTCGTCGACCCGTAAGAGTGGGACGCGACGGTAATGTGAGCGTCGCCCGCGCCGCGCTCGCGCGACGCATCGAGACCGTCCAGGAATCCAGCGAGTTTATCTGCGCCCCTCCTGGCGTAACCGATATCCGTCACCTCCGCGATGTTCTGCGGTGCCTCGTAACCCAGGTAGGAGATCATTGCAACGCTCTCGCCGTGAGCGTGCTTCCTCACGTTCGCTCCCATGATCTTCGCATCGTCGTCGTACTTGCCCAAGTTGTTCGCAACGTTGGAGTACAGACCCGGGACAATCACACCAATATGATCGGCCGTGTCGACATTGCCCTGAGCGACGGCGGCAAGCACCCGCTTGCCCGAGGTCTCCAGACTCAGGAGCTGGCGTGGGGTCCCGTCTCCCTGCGGCGAGGGCTGTTCCCGATCGAGCGTGCTTTGAACATTCTTCAGTGCCTTCACGCGCTCTTCGACACGTTCCAGTTCCTGGCGCTCGCGGCGCGACGGATGGGCGCCGTAGCGGTCCTTGAGACGCTCAAGCTTCTTCTCTTCCCGTGCGGTGGCGTCCTTCAGGTAGATGCGGTTCGCCTTGTCGCGCGACGTTCCGTCGATGCCGTTGAGGTTGCCGATCTCCTGGGGGTGAGCCTTGATCATCTCTTCTTTGTCGGCGTCGCTGAGCGAGGACCACCAGTCCGCCACTTCCTTTTCGGAAGCCCCCTTGGGTGGAAGCTGGAGTTTCTTCGTCGGGCCACGGGTACCGCTGGTCGATCCATTCGCGTAGGAGCTTCCCGCTCCACCCAGTGCGGCGAGCTTGCTCTGCGTGTTCTGAACGACGCTGTCTGCCGTGTTCATGATCGCGCCCACCTGCCCGGACACGATCGCCATGTTTTTCTTGATCGCCACCGCATCGATCGGAGATACATTGTGCGGACCGACGTAATGGACAGATCCATCCCCTCCGATGTGGAGGAAGTTATTCGCGGCGGCGCCATCGAGATTCCTGGCCGCTGATCCGACTCTTTGTGCGCCCTCCGAGGCCTCGTTAAAGATGCTGGCGAGGGCCTTGAGCTTACCCTCCTGCCGTTCGACGTCTCCGCACAGCTTGAACAACGCGCTACGAGCGGCATCGACGGTACGCCCGTGCGCGGTCAGAGAGCTCAGTTGGGCGTCGAGACTCTCACGCGCGTTCGCCAGTGACTCCGCGCTCTTTTCATATCCCTGTGCTTGCTGGCTGAGAGACGAGCCCTCCCACTGCAGGAGATCAGACCACTTCATTGTTACGACTGCCCTCCGAGTTCTGCGCTAAAGCGATTGGCTCCCAGATCCAGCGGCTCGATTGGATCCACTATCGGGGTCGGGTTTCCCATCGTGGGCGGCTTCACGGGAGACACCTCGGGAAGCTCAATGGCAGGTTTCGGAAGGGGGCGAGGACCGGTCGGCCCTGTGATGATCGGATCCAAGGGCTTGATCGGCCCGACGGGGTTATAGGGCGTGGGCTCAACCTTCGGTCTACCCGTGCGAGGGCGTGGTTGGTGGCGGCGGCGATGCCCACCGTCCCTGTGATTCCCCTTCTGCTTGTCTGGGTCACCAGGAAGACGCGGACCGTGATGAGTCGGCTGACCATCATTGCTCGGTGAAGGAAGAGGAACGAGTCGCGGATTCTCATGCCCCTGTCCACCGCCAGAGCCGGAACCCGAGCCCCCACCGTATCTGTTGCCCTCGATGATGGAACCGATGAGTCGGCTGCTCTCGTCTTCGGTGGCGATGAAGTCGCGCTCGGCAGCTTCGAGCGAGTCGGCGTGTTCATCCAGGCTCGTGCCCGTCTTGGTTGCCTGGTCCGCGAACTTGTCTTCGACGCTCTGCATCTGCGACGACAGGCTCGTGCCGGGCATCGCCGAAGCGAAAGCACTGGCCCCACCCTCGGGGCGTGCCGAACGGACCGCCTCTGCGGCCTCGCGCGCCGTCGAAGCAAGGCGCGGGAACTCACCGGCAACAAATGAAAGATCGCTCATCGTCCACTCCTGTATTCATAGATGGATGACCCGGGCAATATTACCGGACGGAAACCTACAGCGCACCCATTCATCCATCGGCCACCTCCCGGCCACCTCCTCGCCCATCGCACATTTTTACCGCCCCCACCCCTAGAAAATTGCTGACGGGACGGCTACCTTGGCAGTGTCCCCAGATGGGGACACCGGCAACGCCCACCGACTCCAGGAGCCCACATGAGCGAGGCATCGCGCCGACCCGCACACGACGCGGGACCGGATGCGCCAGCCCAGGCCTCGTCGATAGCGACGACGAGGCCTCCCATCCCCCGGCTGCCCGTCGGCCGCCTCGCGTTCCTCCTCCTCGCGGGCGTCGCACTCCTCGCGGGCCTTGACGCCTCCCTCATGCGCCTGGGTGCCATCGCGCCCGTGGCCTCGACGAGCCTGGGGACCGTGCACGGACTCCTCATGATCTACGGGTTCCTGGGCACCGCGATCTGCCTCGAGCGCGCGGTCGCCCTCCAGTCGGACGGACGTCGCCCGTGGGCCTACGCCGCGCCCCTACTGACCGGTGCCGGCGGCGTTAGCGCGGTCGTCATCTCCCTCAACGAGGGGGTGCGCGCGGCGCTCGCGAACCTCCCGATCCCACGTTTCCTGGCCGCCCACCTGAGCGGGTTCGCGCCCGAACGCATGATGCCCGGATTCCTCATCACCCTGGGAATGGTCCTGCTGACGGCCATCTACTGCTACGTGTGGGCGCGACGGCAGGCCACCCACGCGGTCCTCATCCAGCTGATGGGCGCGCTCATCGGAGCGGGCGGCATCCTCCTGTGGTGGCGAGGCCTCGAGACGCCGCGCGCGGTGCCGTGGTGGCTGGCCTTCCTGATCGTCACGATCGTCGGCGAGCGCGTCGAGCTGGCTCGCCTCGCCTTCGCGTCCGGCTCCACCGAGCGGCGCATCACCGCCGAGTGCGCCTCCCTCATGGTGGGCCTGACCGTCGCGCTCTACTCCCCCGCGGTCGGATACCCGCTGATCGGCCTGAGCCTGGGTGTCCTCATGGCCGACACCGCGTGGCACGACGTCGCGCGCGGCACCGTGCGCATGAAGGGCCTTCCGCGCCTGGCGGCCGTGTGCATGCTGAGCGGCTACGCGTGGGCGCTCGTGCCCGCGCTGATGTGGGTGATCGCCCCTCCCGCCTTCGACGGATACGGCTACGACGCGGGCGTCCACGCGATCACGATCGGCTTCGTCGTCTCGATGCTGCTGGCCCACGCGCCCGTCATCATCCCGGCGGTCGCCCGGCGCGAGGTCCCCTACCACAGCGCCATGTGGGTCCCCTTCGCGTTCCTGCAGGTCTCGCTCCTGCTGCGTCTCCTCGCGGGCGCGCGCGAGGCCCCCTACCCGTGGCGCCTGGGCGGCACTCTGGGTGTCGTGGGCGTCCTCCTGTTTGTCGCCACGACGCTGACGGTGACGATTCGCCGGGCGCGCGCGGCCTCTCGGGAGGCCCGATGAACAAGCCCCGCGTTCCCCGTACCGACCGCGCGACCTCCATCTGGATGTGCGCGGCAGCCGTCGCCGCGGCGGTCACGATCGTCGCCCGAGGCCGCATCCCGCAGAACCTGTGGACGATGATCCACCTGGTGACCCTCGGCGTCCTGTCGAACGGGATCTTCCAGTGGTCCTGGTACTTCACGCGCGCGCTCGCCCACCTGGCCCCGGACGACCGTCGCGCGGGACGCGACAATACCGTGCGCATCATTGCTTTCAATCTCTCCCTGCTGCTCCTCATCGGCGGCATGTGGTCGGGCGTGTGGCACGCGACCGTCACGGGTGCATCGATTGTCGGCGCGATCGCGGCCTGGCACGGGTGGGCGCTGCTCACGGCCTCCCGCGAGCGCCTGGCCTCGCGTTTCGCGGTGATTATCCGCTACTACATTGCGGCGGCGTTCTTCCTGATGGTCGGCGCGACGCTGGCGGGTTTCGTCACGGCGGCCATGTTCGACGCGGACGC
>CAUSHZ010000077.1:0-7812 GCA_963531605.1 uncultured Actinomyces sp. | reverse complement strand
CGGAGCGTAACCTCGCCGACACCGAGTACCTCGCCCGCGAGATCGCCGGCCTGCGCCTGGCGCTTCAGGACGTCGCCACGCGCGACTTCGTGCGCTCCGAGCTGCGCGACATGCTCGAGGACCTGCGCGCGGAGATCGCCGCGGACGCGGCCAACGCCTCGTCGAACGAGGCGGAGGCTGAGGTCGAGGCCGATGGTGCCTTTCGTCCCCTAGAAGATGGGCACACCGGCCAGTAGAGTGGAGTCCATGTCAGTCACGCTTGATTCCGTCATGGAGGCTCTCGGCCAGGTCATCGACCCCGAGATCCGCCGCCCCATCACCGACCTCAACATGGTGACCCCCGACCTGGTCACGATCGACGGTTCCTCCGTCGCCGTCAAGGTCCTGCTCACCACCGCCGGATGCCCCCTGCGCACCCAGATCACCAAGGACGTCACCGAGCGCGTGGGCGCCATCGAGGGCGTCGAGAACGTCTCCGTCGAGATGGGCGTCATGGACGAGGCCCAGAAGAAGGCACTGCGCGAGAAGCTCAACGGCGGTCGCCCCGAGCGCGAGATTCCCTTCGCCCGCCCCGACTCCCTCACGCGCGTCATCGCCGTCACCTCCGGTAAGGGCGGCGTCGGCAAGTCCTCCATGACCGCGAACCTGGCCGCCGCGCTGGCCGCGCAGGGCCTCAAGGTCGGCGTCATGGACGCGGACATCTACGGCTTCTCGATCCCGCGCATGCTCGGCGTGGCCCACGACCCGCAGGTCATCGACGGCATGATGATCCCGCCCGTGGGCGCCGGCGGCGTCAAGGTCATCTCGATCGGCATGTTCGTGCCCGACGGCCAGGCCGTCATCTGGCGCGGCCCCATGCTCCACCGCGCCCTCCAGCAGTTCCTCGCGGACGTGTTCTGGGGCGACCTGGACGTCCTGCTCATCGACATGCCTCCGGGCACGGGCGACGTCGCGATCTCGATCGCGCAGCTGCTGCCCAACTCGGAGATCCTCGTCGTGACGACCCCGCAGGTCGCGGCCGCCGAGGTCGCTGAGCGCGCCGGTTCCATCGCCTCGCAGACGAACCAGAAGGTCATCGGCGTCGTCGAGAACATGTCGTTCCTGCCCCAGCCCGACGGCTCTCGCCTGGAGATCTTCGGCGCGGGCGGCGGCGAGTCCGTCTCGCAGCGCCTGACCGCGCAGCTGGGCTACTCCGTGCCGCTGCTGGCCCAGGTGCCCATCGACATCGCGCTGCGCGAGGGCGGCGACCGCGGCGAGCCCGTCGCCGTCGCCTCGGGTCCTGCCGCCGAGGAGCTCACGGCCCTCGCCAAGCAACTCTCTTCGGCGAACCGCGGCCTGGCGGGCCGCCCCCTCGGGGTCTCCCCCATCCAGCACTGAGCCCACGCGGCTTCGCCCCGGCCTCGTCCTTGCCGACGAGGCCGGGGTTTCGTCTGCCTGTCAGGTGAGGTTTTCGCGTGTTGTCGGAGCGCCAGCGCGCCCTTGCGCATCCTCGCCGGTACCCTGATGCCTGGGGAGGCATCGACGCGCAGGCCTACCTCCCCCAGGCGACCAAACACGAGTGAGGAAAAGGCGATGGCGGACAAGGCCCAGACGTGGGTGTACACCGAGGACTACGTGGCGGAAAGCGATGCGCTGGCCGCCGCACGCGCCGTCGCTACCGAAATGGGCGCTTCCCCCGTGTCCCCCGGCACCGGTGCCGCCCTGCGCATGCTGGCGGCCGTCTCCGGCGCACGCGCGGTCCTGGAAGTGGGCACGGGCGCGGGAGTGTCCGGCCTGTGGCTGCTGGACGGCATGGCCGCCGACGGCGTCCTCACGACGATCGACTCCGAGTCTGAGTTGCTGGGCCACGCGCGCCGCAACTTCGCTGCCGCCGGCCTGTCGTCGCATCGCACGCGCCTCATCGCCGGGCGCGCCCTTGACGTTCTGCCGCGCATGGCTGCTCGCGGCTACGACATGGTCGTCCTGGACGGTGACCTGGAGGAAACCCCCCAGTACCTCGATCACGCGGTGCGCATCCTGCGTCCCGGTGGGACGATCGCTTTTGTGCACGCCCTGTGGCGCGACCAGGTGGCTGACCCCGCTCGCCGCGACGCGCTCACCGTCGTCGCCCGCGAGGTCGTCAATTACCTGCGCGACTCCGATGAGTTCGTGCCCGCGCTGCTGCCCGTCGGCGACGGTCTGGCGGTCGCCGTCAAGCGCTGAGCGCCCCATTCACGAACAAGCGGCGGAACAGGAGATCCTGTTCCGCCGCTTATTCTTAGGGATCAGATGGCCCCGCCGAGCGCTCCGGCAAGTTCTGCAGCTTCGTCCGGGGTCAGCTCGATGACGAGACGCCCGCCCCCTTCCGTGGGGATCCGCATGACGATGCCGCGACCTTCAGCACTGACCTCCAGGGGGCCATCCCCCGTGCGGGGCTTCATTGCTGCCATGAGAGTACTCCTTCTCAGAGTTATGCCCACGCCTCCTCAGGCGGGGTAACATACCTATTTTACCGGATAAGCGCCATTTTTCCTTAACACATCGCAAAGAGTAATCAAAGAACAATAGGCCAATCGATTAATTAGGCCCGTGATAACGGGAGTTTGACAGCACATACCACCCGCATAATGGGTGCGAAACTACTAGGCACCCGCCGCTAGGCGCACCGCTTCCTCCGGATCGTCCACGACGTGCAGCAGGTTCACGTCGCCGGGCGAAATCATACCGGCATCGACCATCGATGAGCGGATCCAATCGATCAGGCCCGACCAGTAGTCGGTCCCCACGAGGACCACCGGGAAGGAACGGATCTTCCCCGTCTGCACGAGGGTCGCGGACTCAAAGAGCTCATCCATGGTCCCAAACCCCCCGGGCATCACGATGAATCCCTGCGAGTACTTGACGAACATGGTCTTACGGGCGAAGAAATAGCGGAAGTTAACGCCCAGGTTCACCCACTGGTTCAAGCCCTGCTCGTGGGGCAGCTCGATCCCCAGGCCGATCGACGTGCCGCCGGCCTCCCAGGCGCCACGGTTCGCCGCTTCCATCATGCCCGGACCGCCGCCCGTGATGACCGCGTAGCCGCGATCCACGAGGAGCTCACCGATGCGCTGCGCACACGCGTAGAGGGGATCGTCGGGGCGGGTGCGGGCGGACCCGAAGACAGAGATCGCGGGGCCGACCTCCGAGAGGGCCTCGAACCCTTCGACAAACTCGGACTGGATGCGCAGGACGCGCCACGGGTCCTCGTGCTTCCAGTCGGCGCTCTGGTCCGACTGGAGCAGGGATGCGTCAGCCGTCAGGCGCGGGATCTGGTCGCCTCGCAGGACGACGGATCCGCGGCGGTAGGTGTTCGTCGGCTTGGTCATGGTCATGCCTCCTCGTGACTGTCGGCTGCGATGCCGACCGATGCGAGCACGAACGCGCGCAGCGTATCGTGCACCTTCACGATATCGGATACGGGCGTATGTTCGTCGCGCGTGTGCGCCAGCAGCGGGTCGCCCGGCCCGAAGTTCATGGCGGGCACGCCGACCTGGGTGAAGCGCGCGACGTCGGTCCAGCCGACCTTCGCGCTCAGCCGCAGCTCCTCGCCCCGCGAGGCCGCGACCTGGCGGGCGACCGACAGGAAGCGCTGGGCGACGTCAGAGTCCGCGCCCGGCCTGGCCCCCTCGCACAGGTCGTCGACCTCGATCGTGGCACCCGTGCCCTCGAAGAGGCCGCGCACCCACTCCAGGGCGTCGTCGGCGCGCTTCGAGGGGGCGAAGCGGTAGTTGACGGTCATCGAGGCGGCCTCGGGGATCACGTTGTTGGCAATGCCGCCCACGACGCGAACAACCGACAGGGATTCGCGGAATTCAAGGCCATCGACCGTAACGACGGGGTTTCCGTAGGCGGCGATGCGCTCGATGACGGGGGCCATCGCGTGGATCGCATTGACCCCCATCCACGCGCGCGCCGAGTGGGCGGCACGTCCCGGGAAGTGCGCGATGACGCGCAGGGTTCCGTTGCACCCGCCTTCCACGTGGGCGGCGGTGGGCTCGCCCAGCAGCGCCAGGTCGCCGGCGAGCCACTCGGGGTGGTTGCGCTGGACGCGCCCCAGGCCGTTGAGGTGGGAGGCGACCTCCTCGTGGTCGTAGAAGATCCAGGTGACGTCGGCGCTCAGCGCGGCCTCGTCGCCGGAACGGAGGACGGCACCGACCTCGCAGGCGAGTGCGAGAGCAGCAGCGCAGCCGCCGAGCATGTCAACCGAGCCGCGCCCCCACAGGACCGTGGCCCCGTCGCGCTCCTCGAGGCGACCGGGAACATTATCCGCGATGGGCACGGTGTCGAGGTGCCCGGCGAGGACCACGCGCCGGCCGAGTCCGATCCGGGTCCGCGCGCACACGGCGTCCCCGTCGCGCAGGATCTCCAGTGACGGAAGCGATCCGAATCCGGCGTCGCGCAGGGCCGCCTCGACGGCGTCAGCCAGAGGCCCTTCGTTTCCCGACACCGATGGAATGTCGATCATCTGGCGCGTGAGCTCGACCGGGTCCGTCAGGTTCGTCAGCTGCATGATTCCTCCTTCGTGGATGCCTCCAGGATAGCGGCGCACTCCCCCACCTGCGTCCCTCCTCCGCCTCCCGAGGGCGAGCCCCGGCCTCGTTCCTGATACCCGTTTTTGCGCGGGCCACCCGAGGTGTTACCCTCAGCACATGACACGCTGTGCAAGCCCGTTGCTGTTTGCGGGTATCGCTTCTTTCCTGTCCGCGCGAACCGGGGGCCGTTTTCGCCTGATCATCGGCTACGAGACCCCTGAGAATCAGGACGCGACGCGCGACGGCGCGGCGATCGTCGAAGCATCCGGAGGGCACGCCCTGCTCATGCCGCGAGCACTCCCCGCGCCTCTGACGGCGTTTTCGGTACGCATGGTCATGGCGGACGGTGCCGTGTACGTGCGCGCGTCGGGCGAGGCCCTCATCTACCTGGGTGGGCGCGCGATCGACCGCTCACGCGAGGGCGCTCTGGCCCCCGAGGCTGAGCTGGCCCTCATCGACGAGGCCGTGACCGCGTGCGGGGACGGCTCCTCTCTCCCCCGTTCGCTGGGAGGCTGGGAGTCGGTGGGCGATGGAATGATCGGCGCGTACGTGGACCGCTGCGCCTCTCGTATCGCCTCTCTGGAGCCTTCCGGCCCGCGCGTGGCCTCCGTTTCGGTCGACGAGGCCTCGGGCCTGCTGGCGACGCTCCTGGAGCGCCTGGGCGTGCCGGTCGTCGAGGAGGGCGCTGCTCTCTCGCTGAGCGTTTCCACGGATGGCCGTACCCTGAGCGCCTCGGTGTCCGAGGAGCGGGTCCACACCGCGCTGGCGGGTGCGCTGAGCGCCTCTCCCGCCGCGCCCACCGGCCCTGGCCTGTACTGCGTGGACCCGGCCTTCGTGCTGGACGCGGACGCCCTGTGCGCGGGCGCGGCGCTGGCAGTGCTGGGAGAGGGCTAGTTCCATATCCACGACCGTTAGCGAGACGCAGATGAGCATGGCTGATCGTAGCCTGCGCGTATGAGTGAGAACACCCCTGCGACCGAGAAGATTCGGCGCTTCGACCTGCTCCCTGCAACTGCCATTCCCCTACAATCATCCGGTAGACACAGTGGCGGAAGGTGGAACATGGCTCTGACATCGATTGAGATTTGTGCAGGTGCTGGTGGCCAGGCACTCGGCCTTGAACAGGCAGGGTTCGATCACCTCGCCGTCGTCGAAATCGATCACCATGCCTGTAATACCCTTCGCGAAAACCGACCAAACTGGAATGTCATCGAGGGAGACGTCGTTCCATGGATTAAGGAACACGCGCACGAATACCGCGGCGTCGATCTGGTCGCAGGGGGCGTTCCATGCCCGCCGTTCTCATACGCCGGAAAGCAACTCGGCGCTGACGATGAACGTGACCTCTTCCCCGCAATGATTGAACTCGTCCGTGTCGTCCGCCCGCGTGCCATCATGATTGAGAATGTTCGGGGGCTTCTCGATCCCAAGTTTCAGGAATATCGCAGAGGCGTTGAGGAACACTTGGCAGAGATCGGCTATTCCCTCCAGTGGAAACTTCTCCAGGCTTCAGACTTTGGTGTCCCTCAGCTTCGTCCGCGTGTCATTGCTGTTGGTCTCCGCGACGACATGCAAGTTTCTTTTGACTACCCCACGCCTCAGCAGCTTCCTGCCCCAACAGTGGGAGAATCCTTGGTCGATCTCATGGCCGCACGCGGGTGGAAGGGCGCACAGGCCTGGGCCGCTCGGGCCAACCGTATTGCTCCAACGCTCGTCGGTGGTTCTAAGAAGCATGGAGGCCCAGATTTAGGACCTACACGCGCACGCCGCGCGTGGGCCGAACTTGGTGTCAACGGATCGACAATCGCACCAGAGGCTCCCGATCCTGACTTTTCTGGCGATCCTCGTCTCACTGTCCGCATGGCTGCTCGCATCCAGGGTTTCCCGGACGACTGGGTGATTACCGGAGCGAAGACACATGCGTATCGTCAGGTTGGAAATGCGTTTCCCCCACCCGTTGCACGCGCTGTCGGCCTGCAGATTGCGTCTGTATTGACTGCCACAGACAAGAGAAGTGAGGCAGTCGCATGAGCCTGAATCTCTCTCTCGCACGGACGTTGTTCCACCGCGATCTCATCGGTTCAAAAACGTTGTCCGTCGACTCGGCAGGTATCGCAAGCAACGCTGACAAGTCGCAAAAGCTGTCATGTGAACTTGCTCTGGGCATCGCGCGCGCATTAGGCACGCCTCAAGGGGGCGAGAAACTGAACGGGCAGAGTTCCGGACAGAACTTCGAGGAGGCCGTGAGTGCTTTCCTCCGTGAGACGTTCCCTGCACTCTCCGCGCTACGTCCTGGTCGCTGGAACGTTTTAAACGTTGGCAGTTCACGCAGGGGGCATTCTCTCTCCCAGTACGAGCCCTATCGTCATCTTGACGAATTGGCCGCTGCCATTATCGAGACACCGGCACTTGCCGCGATCCTCGGCAATTCCTACGATATTTCTCCAGATATTCTCGTCGTGCGCCAGCCGATTGATCAGCGTGAGCTGAATGATTCTGGAATCGTCGTTGACGGGGTTGCGTCATATTCCCCACTGCTAGCTCACAATCAGTCTTCAGCGATCATTCATGCCGTCGTTTCATGCAAGTGGACGCTCCGATCAGACAGAGCGCAGAACGCACGTTCAGAAGCTCTGAATCTGATCAGAAACAGGAAGGGCCGCACGCCGCATATCGTGGTTGTTACCGGTGAACCGACACCATCGAGGCTCTCTTCACTCGCGCTAGGAACCGGCGACATCGACACTGTCTATCACTTCGCTCTTCCTGAACTCATCGCAGCAACCCAGACGTCGGGAAACGAGGAAGCGGTCAAGACTCTCGACACACTCGTTACCGGTCAACGGCTACGCGACATCGCGGATCTCCCACTCGACCTGGCCATCTAAGCCTTATCTCGCAGGTGTATAAGTTGTGCCCCGGGGATGCATCCCCGGGGCACTGTCGTCTGCGCAGTCAGCTCACACGTCGAAAGGCGTGGAGATGACCATGCCGCCCGTCTCGATCTGGCCGGCCATGTCGGACAGGCCCAGCTTGAGCTCGGAGGACAGCATCGGCGTGTAGGCGCCAAAGCCAGTGAGGATCACGCCGCCCGAGGCCAGGGACACCAGCACGACGGCGGCCTTCTCACCCGCGTTCGCCTGGGCGATGAGGGTGTCCATCGCCTCCTTGTAGTCGACGACGATGCCGGTCAGCACGGGAGCGCCGATGGCGGAGCGGACCTCGTCAGAGATCTGGATGTAGCTGAACGCGTCCGCGA
>CAUSHZ010000076.1:0-7874 GCA_963531605.1 uncultured Actinomyces sp. | reverse complement strand
ACTCTCCGAACAAAAACAAAAACGTTAAAGCCCAGAAAAACCAACCAAACAAAAACCGCCTGGCCAGCAATCCCAACCAAAAACACTCAAAAACAAAAAACAGGCATAAAAAAACAAACAAACACACTATCGAGTTCACAAACAACACCCACACACCCCAGACAACCAAGCCAAAAACCCAGCCACCAGAGCAGTGAACCACCACCACAAACCCACAAACAAGCTCGCGGCGACAGGTGAATAATCTACTCACCCCCACACCCAAAGTCAAACCAAAACACCGTGACCCCCAACACACACCCCACAAACCCCACAAACACAACGAAAAGTCCGTGTCACTTCAGCTTGCATGGGCACACAGACTCAACGAAAAGGCGGGCCCGACCGCGCATCACCAGCGCGATCGGGCCCGCCAAACAGCCGAAATGACTCTCAGTTCACATCCATATCGGGCTGAACGGGGATATCCACGGTCGGAAGGTCACGCACGGCGCGACGCACGGCCTTGGACACGGCGGGGGCAACCCGCTTATCGAAGGCGCCGGGGATGATGTAGGAGGGCGAGAGCTCGTCCTCGGAGATCACGGACGCGATAGCCACAGCGGCAACGCGCAGAACCTCGGTCGTAATCTCCTTGACCTTGGCGTCCAGGAGGCCGCGGAACAGACCCGGGAAGGCCAGAACGTTGTTGATCTGGTTCGGGTAGTCGCTGCGGCCCGTCGCGACGACGGCGGCGTACTTTCCGGCACCGATCGGGTCGACCTCGGGCGTGGGGTTGGCCAGCGCGAAGACGATGGCGTCGTCAGCCATCGTTTCGATGTCGGCAGGGTCGAGGATGTTGCCGGAGGAGACGCCGATGAAGACGTCGGCACCCTTGAGGACCTCCTTGAGGGAGCCGTGGACGTGGCGGGGGTTCGTCGCCTCGGCCAGCGCCTTGCGGGAGGGGTGCATGCCTTCGGTGTCGTCGCCGGAGAGCGCGCCGTCGCGGCCGCAGCCGATGATGTCGCGCGCGCCCTGGGCGAGCAGCAGGCGGATGATCGCGTTGCCGGCTGCGCCGACGCCGGAGACGACGATGCGCACGTCTTCGATCTTCTTGTTCACGATCTTCAGCGCGTTGATGAGCGCGGAGAGGACGACGATCGCGGTGCCGTGCTGGTCGTCGTGGAAGACGGGGATGTCGAGCTCGGCGCGCAGGCGCTCTTCGATCTCGAAGCAGCGGGGTGCGGAGATGTCCTCCAGGTTGATGCCGCCGTAGGCGGGGGCGATGGCCTTGACGATCGAGATGATCTCTTCGGTGTCCTTGGTGTCCAGGACGACCGGCCACGCGTCGACGCCGCCGAACTCCTTGAACAGGACGGCCTTGCCCTCCATGACGGGCAGGGCGGCCTCGGGGCCGATGTCGCCCAGGCCGAGCACCGCGGTGCCGTCGGAGACGACCGCGACCGTGTTGGCCTTCATGGTCAGCAGGTGGGCCTTCTGGGGCATGTCGTGGATGGCGGTGCACACGCGGGCGACGCCGGGCGTGTAGGCGCGCGAGAGGTCGTCACGGTTACGCAGCGGCACCTTGGAGTGGATCTCCACCTTGCCGCCGATGTGGCTCATGAAGGTCTGGTCGGCGACCGAATCGGCGATCACGCCGGGCAGCGCGCCGATCGCGTCGCGGACCTCGCGGCGGTGCTCAGAATCACGCATGTCGCACGTCAGGTCGATGATGATGCGCCCGCGGTCGGAGTCGGCCACGTCGAGGCCCTTGATCTCCGCTCCAGTCGAAGAGACTGCGTCAACAATGGACGCGATGGAAGTCTTCTTCTCGTCCACCTCGATACGGTAGGAGGCGGTGTACGACGGCGATGTGCGCATGTCTGTCCTTTCGTTGGGCGCCCGGCCACAGTCAGCCCGGCTGTCCTCAAGCGCTCATCCTAGGTAACTTTC
Source organism: uncultured Actinomyces sp. (assembly GCA_963531605.1). GTDB lineage: Bacteria > Actinomycetota > Actinomycetes > Actinomycetales > Actinomycetaceae > Pauljensenia. Next base: position 5,942 of record CAUSHZ010000076.1, on the reverse strand, counting down.
CGTTCCCCCCGGAAGGGGGAGGCCACAACGTGGACACGTGCGAACGGTCAGGGACGAGGCCGGGGCGCACATCGGGATTGCGCGCACGAGGCCGGGGCGCACTATCGGGGTTGCGCGCACGAGGCCGGGGCGCGCAGTCTGGAGACGACGACGGGGGCCGGGATCGCATCGATCCCGGCCCCCGTGGCGTTCGTCAGGATGAGCCTCAGGCGCCGACCATCTCCATGATCAGCTCGCGCACGCGGGCGGCGTCAGCCTGCCCGCGGGTGGCCTTCATGACCGCGCCGACGAGGGCGCCGGCCGCCTGGACCTTGCCGCCCTTGATCTTCTCGACGATGTCGGGGTTGGCGTCCAGGGCCTCCTGCACGGCCGCCGTTAGCGCGCCGTCGTCGGAGACGACCTCGAGGCCTCGGGCCTCGACGACCTGCGTCGGATCGCCTTCGCCCGCGAGGACGCCCTCGAGAGCCTGGCGTGCCAGCTTGTCGTTGATACGACCCGAATCGATGAGGCTCTGCAGCTCAGCAACCTGAGCGGGGCTGACCCCGGCCTCGTCGAGGGAAACCTCGCGCTCCTTGGCGCGGCGCGAGATCTCGCCCATCCACCACTTGCGGGCGGAGGCGGGATCGCAGCCCGCGGCGACGGTGGCCTCGATGAGCTCGAGGGCGCCGGCGTTGATGACGTCGCGCATCTCCATGTCCGCGTACCCCCACTCGGTACGCAGGCGGCGGCGCTTGGCGACGGGCAGCTCGGGCAGCGAGGCGCGCAGCTCCTCGACCCACTCCCGATCCGGGCGGATCGGAACCAGGTCGGGCTCGGGGAAGTAGCGGTAGTCCTCAGAATCCGACTTCTCACGGCCGGACGACGTCGAGCCGTCCTCCTCGTGGTAGTGGCGGGTCTCCTGCAGGATCGTGCCGCCCTCGGACAGGATCTGGGCCTGGCGCTGCATCTCGTAGCGCACGGCCGAGGCGATACCTCGGAAGGAGTTCACGTTCTTCGTCTCGGTACGCGTACCCAGGGGCGACTCGGGCGTCGGGCGCAGCGACACGTTGATGTCGGCGCGCACGTTGCCGCGCTCCATGCGGGCCTCGGACACGTCCAGGGCTCGGAAGATGTCGCGCAGGGCCTGCACGTAGGCGGCGGCCACCTCGGGCGCACGCTCGCCGGCGCCCTCAATCGGACGGGTCACGATCTCCACGAGCGGCACGCCCGCACGGTTGTAGTCCACGAGCGAGTGATCCGCGCCCTGAATGCGGCCATCCGCGCCACCGATGTGCGTGTTCTTGCCCGCGTCCTCCTCCATGTGCGCGCGCTCAATCTCCACGCGGAACATGGTGCCGTCCTCGAGCTCGACGTCCACGTAGCCGTCGTGCGCGATCGGCTCGTCGGACTGAGAGGTCTGGAAGGCCTTCGTCAGGTCCGGGTAGAAGTAGTTCTTACGCGCGAAACGGCAGTACTCCGCGATCTCACAGTTCAAGGCCAGGCCGATCTTGATGGCGTACTCGACGGCCTTGTGGTTGACGACCGGCAGGGAGCCGGGCAGACCCAGCGACACGGGGGTCACGAAGGTGTTCGGGTCGCCACCAAACGCGTTGGGGGCCGCGTCGAACATCTTGGTCTTGGTGCCCAGCTCGACGTGCACCTCAATGCCGAGAACCGGGTCGAAGCGGCGCGCCGCCTCGTCGTAATCCATGAGCTCAGTCATCACTTTTCCTCCCAGTTAGCTGCGGGGCACTGACCCGCGACGTCGTCGCTGAGCGCCTCCACCAGGGACGCCACCTTGTACATGACCAGGTCGCCGCGCGCGGGGGCCAGCACCTGGAAGCCGATGGGCAGGCCCTCGGAGGACACCGCGTTGGGCACGTTCACGCCGGGGATGCCCGCCAGGTTCGCGGGGATCGTGGCGACGTCGTAGAGGTACATGGCCAGCGGGTCGGAGGTCTTCTCACCGAACTTGAAGGCCGTCTCGGGGGCCGTGGGCGACACGAGGACGTCGACCTGCTCGAACACCGCGTCGAAGTCGCGCTGGATGAGGGTGCGCACCTTCTGGGCGCTGCCGTAGTAGGCGTCGTAGTAGCCGGCCGAGAGCACGTGCGTGCCCAGGATGATGCGGCGCTTGACCTCGTCGCCGAAGCCGGCCTCGCGGGTGGCGGCCATGACGCGCTCGGCGGTCACGGGGCCCTCGGTGGGCTCGACGCGGATGCCGTAGCGCATGCCGTCGAAGCGGGCCAGGTTCGAGGAGACCTCGGCGGGCATGATCAGGTAGTAGGCGCCCAGCGAGTACTCCAGGTGCGGGCAGGAGACCTCGACGATCTCAGCCCCGGCCTCGCGCAGCTTCTCGACGGTGGCGTTGAAGGCGTCGATGACGTCCTGCTGGTAGCCCTCGCCGCTCAGCTCCTTGACGACGCCGACCTTCAGGCCCTTCATGGAGCCTTCCGCGGCGACGGACTCGACGGCCTCGGTGAGCGCGGGAACCGGCTCGTTCAGGGAGGTCGAATCGTTGGGGTCGTAGCCGCCGATCAGCTCGGTCAGGGCGGCCGCGTCGGCGACCGTGCGGGTGACGGGGCCGATCTGGTCCAGGGACGAGGCCATGGCCACCAGGCCGAAACGCGACACCGCGCCGTAGGTGGGCTTGGCGCCGACCGTGCCGGTCACGAACGCGGGCTGGCGGATCGAGCCGCCCGTGTCGGAACCGACGGCCAGGGGCACCATGTAGGCCGCGACAGCAGCGGCCGAACCGCCGCCGGAGCCGCCGGGGATGCGCTCGGTGTCCCAGGGGTTCTTGGTCGCACCGAAGGCGGAGTGCTCGGTGGACGAACCCATGGCGAACTCATCCATGTTGGTCTTGCCGACGATGGGCAGGCCGGCTTCCTTGATCTTCGCGGTGACGGTCGCGTCGTAGGGGGGCTTCCAGTCGCCCAGGATCTTCGAGGCGCAGGTGGTGCGCAGGCCGCGCGTCACCACGTTGTCCTTGACGGCGATCGGCACGCCCGCCAGGCGGTGCAGGGTCTCCCCCGCCGCGCGGCGCGCGTCCACGTCGGCCGCGGTCGCCAGGGCGCCCTCGCGGTCGACGGTGATGAAGGCGTTGACGCGGTCCTCGATCGCGTCGATGCGGTCCAGGCACGCCTGGGTCAGCTCGACGGAGGTGATCTGGCCGGCGGCCAGCATGTCCGCCAGCTCGAGGGCGCTCTTCTTCAGCAGCTCGTTCATCAGTCCTCCCCCAGAATCTGCGGAACCAGGAACATGCCGTCCTGTGCGGCGGGCGCCTGAGCGAGCACCTCGTCGCGGTCCACGGTCTGCCCAATCTCGTCCTCGCGCCACACGTTGGTCAGCGGAATCGGGTGGGACGTGGCGGGAACCTCGGGGGTGGCGACCTCGGACACCTTGGAGACGGCGTCGGCGATCGCGTCGAGCTCACCCGCGAAACGCGTGATTTCCTCGTCGGTCAATGCGATGTGGGCCAGGCCCGCAACGCGGGCGACCTCGTCAGTACTAATGCGTGACATGTGTGGCATCCTACCCGTATGGCCTTTTCACAGCGACGCCAACTCACCAGGCAGACGTGGTCGATCGTCAAAAAAGCGGGAATCGCGCTGCTCGCCGCCCAGGCGGCCGCAGTCGTGACCGTGCACGCGATCGACCGCATGCGCACCGCCCGCATCCCCGGTGGCGTGCACGGTTTCCCCACCCTGCCTCCCGCCGACACGCAGATCGGTGCCACCGTGGCGCGCACGTACACGGAGGGAACCTCCCTGTACGAGGACATGCTGGAGGCCATCGAAGGGGCAACGCATCACATTTATTTCGAGACTTTCATTTGGCGCTCAGACCGCTGGGGTCAACGCTTTAAGGACGCTCTCATCGCCGCTGCCGAGCGCGGTGTCGAAGTGTTCTGCGTGTGGGATGGCTTCGGCGTCCTCAACCAGGATCCGCGCTTCTACAAGTTCCCCGTGATGCCGCATCTGCACGTGCGCAAGTTCCCGACGCTGCGCTCGGGCTTCTTCACCCTGAACATCCGGCGCACGGGCCAGGATCACCGCAAGATCCTCGTGGTCGACGGCGAGGTCGGCTTCGTGGGCGGCTACAACATCGGCGATCCCTTCGCGAACGAGTGGCGCGACACCCACGTGCGCATCACGGGCGAGGCCGTGTGGGAGCTGGAAAACGGCTTCGTCGACTTCTGGAACCATTTCCGCCCCGCCACCTGCCCGGAGCTGCCGGATCAGGGGGCGCGCGCATGGAGCGCGGACGTGACCGCGCAGTTCAACCTGCCTCACAATCTGCTCTACCCGATCCGCGGCATGTACATCGACGCGATCGAGCGCGCGACCGACCGCGTGCTCATCACGACGGCATACTTCATCCCCGACCGTGAGGTCCTCGGCTCCCTGATCGCCGCCGCCCGCCGGGGTGTGCGCGTCCAGGTGCTGATCCCGGAGTATTCCAACCACATCCTGGCGGACTGGGTGGCTCGCCCCTACTACGGCGAGCTGCTGCGCGAGGGCGTGGAGATCTGGCTGTACCGTCACGCGATGGTCCACTCGAAGACGATGACGGTGGACGGGCGCTGGTCGACGATCGGCACGGCGAACATCGATCGCCTGTCGATGCGCGGCAACTACGAGGTGTGCCTGCAGTTCTTCTCGCGCCCGCTGGCCGCGCGCATGGAGGAGATTTTCGCGAACGACCTGACGACGGCACGCCGCCTGACGATCGACGAGTGGGACAAGCGCTCGTGGCTCACCCGCGTCGGCGAGGTGCTCCTGGGCCCCTTCGAGCCCCTGGTCTGAGCACCGGCCTCGTTATAGGCCGACGGCCGCCAGGCCTCCCTCGAGGAGGTCAGCGAACTGCTGCTCGGTAATGACGGGGACGCCCAGGGCCTCGGCCTTCGCTGCTTTGGAACCCGCACCCGGGCCGGCGACCACGAGCGTGGTCTTCTTCGAGACCGAACCCGCCGCCTTGCCGCCGCGCGACGTGATCGCCTCCTTGGCGCCCTCACGGTCGTATCCGGGCATCGCCCCCGAGACGACGATGGTCAGGCCCGCGAGCACGTCCGAGGCCGGCTCGGGCACCTCGTCGGCCATGCGCACACCCGCGCGCGCCCACGCCTCCAGCACCTCCAGGTGCCAATCGACCGTGAACCAGTCGCGCAGGGAGCGTCCGATTTCCTCGCCCACACCCTCGACGGCAGAAAGCTCCTCGACCGAGGCGGCGCGCAGGGCGTCCATCGACAGGAACTTCTCTGCGAGCGCGCGGGCCGCCGTGGGGCCGACGTGGCGGATGGACAGGGCCACGAGGACGCGCGCGAGGGGCTGGTTCTTGGCCTTCTCCAGCTCGGCGAGCATCTTCTCGGTGCCCTTGGAGGCGCTGGGCTCGATCGGCTCGAAGACGGTCTGACCGCGCAGCTTGCGGGGCTTGTAGGCCTTCGTCCAGAAGTAGCGGACCTGCTTCCAGTCCCCGGTTTCCTCGCCCTTCTTCTTGACGGGCTTCCACACCATGACGTCGCGCAGATCCTCGGCGCGCAGGTCGAAGAGCGCGGCCTCCGTGCGCAGGGCGGGCGCCTGCGGGGCGGGCAGGAGTTCCTCGGCGCGGGTGATCTGCTCGCCGTGGGGCAGCTCGCGGCCGCCCTCGAGAGTGAGGACGGTGCCGTCCTCCAGGGTGACGCTGTGTCCGGCGACCAGGGCGGCCGCCACCTCGTCGCGGTCGTTTTCGGGCTGGGTCATCGCCAGGGCAGACTCGTCGCCGAGGCCCTCCACGTCCAAGGCGCTTCGGGCACCAACGTGGGCGAGGCGCTCGGTGATCTGCGCGGGGCACGCACCCTTGTTCGGGCAGCGCAGGTCGACGTCGCCTTCCTTCTCCTGGACGAGCGTGGTCCCGCAGGAGGGACACTCGGTGGGCATCACGAAGGGACGCTCGGAGCCGTTGCGCGCGTCCTCGACGGGGGC
>CAUSHZ010000075.1:0-8405 GCA_963531605.1 uncultured Actinomyces sp. | reverse complement strand
GCGTGGATAGCACAACTATTCTACCAGCTGGCGAGCAAAACCGACCCATACAGTGCGAAAGCTCAAGGTTACACGCATACAAGGATCGAGACAAACCAACTTCAAGCACGACCGCAATTCGTCCCAGCATGCGATCCTGCTCACGGTTAAACGTGCACCATATGGACGGGCATCACACCCCAAAATGCGCGGTTTTCCAGACATGACGAAGCCCCGGCCTCGTCCACGCAGACGAAGCCAGGGCTCCGCTCAGCTCACTTGCCCTGGTTGGCGACCGCGGCGATCTTCGCCTCAGCCTCGGGATCCAGGTAGGTGCCGCCCTTCTTGATGGGCTTAAGGGTTTCCTCGTCGAGCTCGTACACCAGCGGAATGCCGGTGGGGATGTTGACGCCGGCGATGTCCTCGTCGGAGATCTCATCCAGGTGCTTGACGATGGCGCGCAGGGAGTTGCCGTGCGCGGCGATCATGACGGTCTTGCCGGTCTTGATCGCGGGAACGATGGTCTCATCCCAGTAGGGCAGCAGACGCGCGATGACGTCCTTGAGGCACTCGCTCATGGGGACGGGCTCGCCCGCGTAGCGCGGGTCGGTGTCCTGCGAGAACTCCGAGCCGGCCTCGATGGCGGGCGGAGCCACGTCGAAGGAACGGCGCCACAGCATGAACTGCTCCTCGCCGTACTCGTCGCGGATTTCCTTCTTGTTCTTGCCCTGGAGCGCACCGTAGTGACGCTCGTTGAGGCGCCAGTTGCGCTCAACGGGGATCCAGTGGCGATCGGCAGCGTCGAGGGCGAGGTTCGCGGTCATGATGGCGCGACGCAGCATCGACGTGAACAGGAGATCCGGGAGAACGCCGGATTCCTTGAGGAGCTCGCCACCGTGGGTAGCCTCCGCGCGGCCCTTGTCCGACAGCGGAACATCCACCCAACCGGTGAAGAGGTTCTTTGCATTCCATTCGCTCTCGCCGTGGCGGAGCAACACCAGTTTGTAGCTCATGTCTCCATTGTTCCACAGGTTCCAACCCTCCTCATACATCCCGTGGGGTTGATCACGCCACAGCTTGGACACAGAACCACGTGGGGACGAGGCCCCTCCCCCAACACCGCGACAGGAGGCCCCCCTATTCTTACGCAGACAAAGACCCCGGGCGTACCCTGATTACCCCCTGAGTCGCCCTCAAAATCCCCCTGAGTTCCTTGAGATTCCGCGGTTTTACATGATTACCGGAACAGTGTGTGCCCCTCATATTTTCCCGTACGGTTAGGTTCATGATCATCACACGACGCACCCTGACAGCCTCCGCTCTCGTCGCTGCAACCACGCTCGCCCTGGGCGCCTGCGGCTCCTCGAAGCCCCAGACTCCCGCGGCTGCGCCCACCGCCGAGGCCACCACGGCTGCACCCACCCAGTCCGCAACTCCCGCCTCGGTTCCGACCGTCCCGGGCTACCGCCCCGGCGAGATCCCCCCGATCCCACTCTTCTCGGTTCCCGCGATTGACGTGTTCGCCTCGAACGCGGATAAGGCCGTCGTCCAGGCCGCTTCCACGTCCCTCGCCTCCGTTCCGGGCGTGACGGTCTCCCCCGCCAAGTGCGACGGCACCTCCCTCGTATCCGGCTCGACGGTCCTGGGCGGCGACGGCTCGGCCGTCTCCTCCAGCGATAAGGGCACGGTCGTCAACGACGGCACCGGCTCCGGCGTCATCACCGAGGGCCCCATCTCCATCATCTACGGCGGCGACGGTTCGGGCACCTACTCCAACGCCGACACCATGGTGAGCATCAACGTCGAGGCCGACGGTTCGGGCACCTACTCCACGACGACGACCAGCATCATCCTGAACGGCAATGGCGGCGGCAACTACTCCAATATGACCGCCATGGAGTCGATCATCAACAACGGTGACGGCTCCGGCCAGTTCTCCAAGGGCGCCGTCACGATCATCAACAACGGCGACGGTACGGGCAGCTACACGGACGATAAGCTGACGATCCAGAACAACGGCGACGGCACTGCGACCGTCAACGGCGCGACCGTCAAGGACGCCCCGAAGGTCGAGAAGGTCGGCAAGCTCGGCAAGTTCCCGCCCGTCGAGTCCCTCAAGCCCGTCGAGTCCTGCGGCACGGTCATCACCCTGGAGGACGGCGTCCTCTTCGACTTCGGCAAGTCCGACATTCGCCCCGATGCCGCCCAGACCCTGAAGAGCCTGGCGGGCGTGCTCAACAACGCGAAGGTTCCCACCGCCCACATCTACGGCCACACCGATTCCATCTCGGACGAGGCCTTCAACCTCCAGCTCTCGCAGGAGCGCGCGGATGCCGTGTCCGCGGAGCTGAAGAAGGACGGCGTGAGCGCGATGCTGGATGCGACCGGCTACGGCGAGTCGAAGCCCGTTGCGCCCAACGAGAACGCCGACGGCTCGGATAACCCGGCTGGCCGTGCGCTCAACCGCCGCGTCGAGATCTTCATCCCCGCCTTCTAGTACCCTGATTATTTTGACCAACTGATCAATATACGAAAGGGAGACACCATGTCCCTGAAGTCCTTCCTTCCCGCCGCGGCCGCCCTGGCCGTCGCCACCGTGGCCCTGACCGGCTGCTCCCAGACCGCCAACGTCTCCGGCGGCGACTCCTCCGTGCCCGCGGCTTCGTCCGCCCCCGAGGCGTCGAGCAACCCGCGCACGGACACCAAGACCGACGCCTCCACCGACTCCGGCAAGTCCGACGCTCCGAAGGATTCCGACAAGTCCGATGCCTCCGGCACCTTCACGGTCGACGAGTCCAACGCGCACATCGAGATCCCCGCGGGCACGAAGACAGTCGTCATCAACGGCTCGAACAACCACATCGAGGGCGAGGCCGTCTCCGAGATCACGATCAACGGCTCCGCGAATGCCGTCGAGGTGAAGTCCGCCAGCAAGGTCTCCTTCACCGGCTCCAATAACGCTGTCCAGTACGAGGACGGAAACGCTCCTCAGGTTGGCAGCGACTCGGGCGCGAATAACGTCGTCTCCAAGGACAACTGACATCCGACGCACAAGAGGGGTGGCACGCATAACGCGTGCCGCCCCTCAGGCGTATGAATAAAGAATTGTGGGCGCGCCTTTCGGCGCGCCCACAATTGCGTCGTGAATCAGGCGTGGGCCTTGCGGTAGGCCTCAACGATCGGAGCGGGAATACGACCACGGTCGGACAGGTCGCGTCCCTCTTCCTTCGCCCAGGCGCGGATCTTCGCATTCTCCAGGCGCTGCGTGGGGTTGCCGGCGTTGCCACGACGGCGGGTCGAGCCCACCTTGCGGCCAGCCTTAATGTAGGGCTGAATGGCCTCGGCGAATTCCTCGAAGTGCTCGCGGCTCAGATCAATTTCGTACGACGCGCCATTGAAGGCGAAGCGAACGGTCTGATCGGCGGGGGTGCCATCGAAGTCGTCGACAACTTCGACAATCTTCTTCGTCTTTTTCATGTATTCATTCCTCTCGAAATATTTGGATTCTCTGATGAGTTCAGATGCTTATTGCACTGCAATTAGAGTAACGCAATTCAAACAATTTAGATCATTTGATCATTCATTCTGAGAACGTGACGTGCGCATCACCGATTTATACCTGGGTCTAATTGAAAGTTATACTCGTAGGCAGCCCGAGGCCGTTTCGACCTCACCCGCAAGCATCGAACGAGGAGAACCAGTGAGCCGAGCACACCACCCCCGAGCGGCGGCCTGGGAGCTCTACTTCACGACGACGGCTCGCCTCACCGAGCGCATCGAAGCCGCCCTCAAGTGCCAGGCCGGGCTGTCGATGCCCGAGTATTCCGTGCTTCTCATGACCGACCGCGCCGGCGAGGAAGGCATCCGCCCCTCCCGCCTGGCCCACCAGGTCGTCTTCTCGCGCTCGCGCCTCACCCACACGATGAAGCGCCTCGAATCCCGAGGCCTCATCGAGCGCCGCCCATGCGAAGGCGACGGCCGCGGAGGCCTCGTCTCCCTGACGCAGGCCGGCAAGACCCTCTTCGACGAGGCGGCCCTGGTCCAGCGCGACGTCATCCGCCGCCTGTTCCTCGACGACATCACGCCCGAGGAGATCGACATGCTCATCGGCCTGTTCACGCGTGTGAGCGAGCGCCTCGACTCCGACACACCATGTCCGTGAGCACGCGCCGCTTCGCGGTCGCAACACTCCTCACCGGAATCATCGCCGGCCTCGTTGGCCTCGTGTGTAAGCACATCCTCCACTGGTTCCAAGCTCTCGCCTGGGACATGCACGCAGGCACGCTGCTGGAAGCCGCGAGCGCCGCCTCTCCCACCCGACGCATCCTCGTCCTCACCCTCGGCGGGCTAATCGGCGCCCTGTCCTGGTTCGCCCTCTTCCGGCGCAACAGGGCCATCACCTCCGTGACGGCCGCGGTGGACGGCACCCCCATGCCTCCCCTGCGGGCCACCTGGCACGCCCTCACTCAGATCATCATCGTGAGCCTGGGAGCATCCGTCGGACGCGAGGTCGCACCGCGCGAAATGGCCGCCGCCTTCAGCGCGGCCGCCGCCGACCGCCTGGGCCTCACCCCCGAAGACCGGCGCATCATCGTCGCGTGCGGCGCGGGTGCGGGCCTGGCCGCCGTCTACTCGATCCCCCTGTCGGGCGCGATCTACACCCTCGAGATCCTCCTCGTGTCCCTGTCCGCACGCGCCGTCGCCCCCGCGCTCATCACCTCGGGGATCGCGGTCCTCATCTCCACGGGATTCACGAGGCCGGCCTTCTTCTACACGGTCCCAACCCTCACGCCGTCACTGTCCTTGACGATCTTCGGCGCGCTCATGGGGCCGGTGCTCGGTGCCGCGGGATGGGCGTTCAAGAAGGCCGTGGCGCGGATCAGCGCCGATCGTCCGCGCGACTGGCGCGTACTCGTGGCACTTCCCATCGCCTCTTTCCTCGTCGGCGTGACGTCCGTGTGGGTGCCGTCCGTCGTGGGCAACGGGCAGGCCAGCGCGCAGACGCAGTTCGACGCGATGTGGGCGGCCGGCGCGGGGCTCGCGTTCGCTCTCCTTGTCCTCCTCGCCAAGACGGCCACCACGTTCCTGACGATCGGCGCGGGAGGCTGGGGCGGCGTCCTCACCCCCGCAGTCGCGCTCGGCGCGGGACTGGGAGCCGTCATCGGCTTGCCATGGGCCGCCGCCTGGCCAGGCTCGGAAGTTGCCGCCTTCGCGTTCATCGGCGCGGCAGCGTTCCTCGGCACCTCCATAAAGGCGCCCTTCACAGGGCTCATCCTGGTCATCGAGTTCACCGGCCAGGGCGCGACGATCCTCGTGCCTGCGGCCCTCGCCGTCGGCGGCGCCACGGCGGCAGCGACCTGGCTGGGCCGCCACGTTTCAGTGGGCCGCCGACCGTAGCCGCCTCTGACAGTCGCTGTGCACATCCGGATAGGTTGTTCGCATCCGGATAGCTTAAGCGCATCCGGATAGGTTATTAAGCTATCCGGATGTTTGTTACCTATCCAGATGTTTGTTACCTATCCGGATGTTTGTTACCTATCCGCGTGGGCACTCGTTCGGCACCCGGGGCACCCCGGCCTCGTCCCCACCCCCAAAGTCGCACGTAATTCACTCGACAGTCCTTCAACTTTTGAAATTACATGCCCGGAATTGCAACGTTTCTGGGCACACTCAAAAACTGACCGAGTTAAATTACGTGCGAGATTTGTGGGGAACCCGAGATGTCGGAGCGACACCTGAGAGACACCAGAGAGACGCCAGAGCGACACCAGAGAGACGTCAGATCTGCGCGAGCGCCTGATCCAAGTCCGCGATCAGATCCTGCGCGTCCTCCAGGCCGACCGCGAGGCGCAGGAGCGTGCCGGGCACTCCGCCCACGCCGCCGACGCGCGTCGAGTGGGTCATGATCGCCGGATGCTCAATGAGGGACTCGGGCGCACCCAGGGACGCGGCCAGAGCGAAGACGCGCGTGCGCGTCGTCAGCTCGATCGCCGCCTCCTCGGTGGCGACCTGGAAGGACAGGACGCCGCCCACGCCCGCCGGGTTCTGCGTGCGCGCCAGCGCGTAGCCAGGGTCCGAGGCCAGCCCCGGATAGTGGACCGCCGTGACCTTGGGGTGGACGGCCAGGAACTCGGCGACCTTCTGCGCGTTGGCGCAGTGACGCTCCACGCGCAGGGCCAGCGTTTTCAGGCCACGGTGGGCCAGGTACGTATCGCGCGGAGAGGGCACGTGCCCGAGGGCCATCTGCAGCTTGACGGCCTCGGCGGCCGCGTCACGCTCACCGAAGAAGGACTCGACGTGCGCAGGCAACTCCAGGCCATCGCGCAGGATGAAGGCACCACCGATCACATCGGAGTGGCCGCCCACATACTTGGTCGTCGAGTGCACGACGACGTCCGCGCCCAGCTCGAGGGGGCGCTGCAGGACCGGCGTCGCGAAGGTGTTGTCCACGACCAGCAGGCCTCCCACCTCGTGCGTGAGGGCCGCGATGGCAGCGATATCCGTGACCAGCAGGAACGGGTTCGAGGGCGTCTCCACCCACACGATCTGCGGGCGCGACCCGCGGATCACGCGCTCGGCCTCGGCCAGGTCGGTGAGGTCCACGGCCTCGGACGTAATGCCTTCGGCGGGCTTGATGACGCTCAGGAGCTTGTGGGTGCCGCCGTACACGTCGGTCGAGTGCACGACGTGGTCGCCGGGGCGCGCCAGCAGGCGGATCACCGTGTCCTCGGCGCTCATGCCCGACGGGAACGCGAAGCCGTGCGTCGCCCCCTCCAGGGCCGCGAGCGCGCCCGCGAACGCGTTGGTCGTCGGGTTGCCGCAGCGCCCGTACTCATATCCGCTGCGCAGCTCGCCGGGCCGGTCCTGCACGAACGTCGATGCGACGTGAATCGGAGGCACCACGTCACCCGTGATGGGGTCGGGGTCAAACCCGGCGTGGATGGCCAGCGTGGAGAAGGTCGTACAGTCAGGCGTGCTCATGCCTCCACGTTACGAGGCCGGGGCCGCGTCCGCCGGAGGGTTTCGTCCGCCGGTCGATTGTGACAGCTCGATTGTGACAGCGCGCCTACACCCAGCCGGCGAGGGCGATGCGCGCCTGCTCCTCGAGGGACGCGACCGCGCCCTCCGAGTCATTGCCCCACGGCACGTAGTGGAAGTCCCCTCCCCCGGCCTCGACGAAGGTCTCGCGGTTGAGCTGGTCGATCTCCTCGAGCGTCTCCAGGCAATCCGCCATGAAGCCCGGGCAGATGACGTCCACGCGCGGGCACTTCGCCGCGCCCAGCTCAGCCACTTCCTCGATCGTCTGCGGCCCCAGCCACTCGGCCCGGCCGAACACGGACTGGAAGGTGGCCGTCAGGGACCCCATCGCCAGGCCCAGGCGCGACTCGAGGGCGGCGACCGTGCGGCGGCACTCGGCGCGGTAGGGGTCCCCGGCCTCGTCCATGGCGACAGGGATCGAGTGGAAGGACACGACGACGCGGTCCCCCGTCAGGAAGTTCGGGCGACCCACGCGCTCCCAATGGTGTTCGAGGGCGGTCGCGAGCGCCTCGATGTACGCGGGGGCGGCGGGGAAGGATCGGTGCAGGCGCAGCTCGAAGCCGTCGCGGTTGCGGCCGATCCACTGGGCGACCGCGTCGTTGATCGTCGCAACCGTCGATGCCGCGTACTGCGGGTAGGCGGGCAGGATCGCCACGCGGCGCACGCCCTGCGCGTGCAGGCGGTCCAGGACCGAGCCAATCGAGGGCTGCCCGTAGCGCATCGCGACCTCAACGCGCGCGCCCGGCAGGCGCTCGCCGAGCAGTCGGGCCTGCTCGCGGGTGTAGTGCATGAGCGGCGAGCCCTCATCCATCCAGATGCTGCGGTACTTGCCGGCGACCTCGCGCGGTCGGACTCGCAGGATGATGCCCTCCAGGATGGGCTTCCACAGGAGCGGGCTCATCTCGATGACGCGGCGGTCGGAGAGGAACTCGCGCAGGAAGGCGCGAACCGGGCCGGGCTCGGGAGCGGTCGGCGTCCCCAGGTTGACAAGGACGAGGGCAGGCTGCGCCTCGCTCTGCTGCGTGCGGTTCGACGTCAAAGTGGTGGCTGCTGCGTCCTGGGAGTTCGTCACGCCACCAGCCTAATGTTCACCCTCCCCCGTGTCGCTGACGCGGTGTCACCTCCCCAGTCCTGTGCGCGGCGCTCCCACAGGCCTGGGCTGCTTCCCCAAACACTGACGAGGCCTCGACAAGTATCCGGGATCGCCGCGCCCGCATGCACAACGCGCATTCCCGTAACCGGGGTACAAGAGTGCCCCGCCTGTGACAGGCGGGGCACCCCGACGTTATTCAAGCGAGCCCGCTTGGCTCACTTCCTCCCGGCGGAGGTGTGCGGCTCAGGCCTGGCCGTTCTGCGAACGGATGAACCACGCCTGCTGCTCGAAGCGA
>CAUSHZ010000074.1:0-8448 GCA_963531605.1 uncultured Actinomyces sp. | reverse complement strand
CCACCCGGTACAAAACTCTCCCAGCACGCCCCAAAACACTGATTTTGGCCCATTTCGCGCCAGCAGGGAGAACTTTGTACCGCTACCGGGGCTGGTGCCGGTACAAAACTCTCCCAGCACGCCCCAAAACCCTGATTTTGGCCCATTTTGCGCCAGCAGGGAGAACTTTGTACCGTTTCCGCCACCTACGCGACGAGCAGGGCGAAAGAAGTCACGCACCAACACCCCACCTCACCCCAGCAACGCACCCTCCCCCAATTTCGCATGCAATTCAACTAAATGAAAGTTCAACAACGTCTAGAAACGTTGCAATTCCAACGATCACATTTCAGCTCTTGAAATAGTCCCAGGGGAATTGCCTGCGAAATTGCCGAGGCAGGATCAGAGGGCGGCAGGGCAAAGCCGCGGTGCCGGTGGGCAGTGGCAGGGCCTGGCTGGACAACGAGCCGACGCGCCGAGCGAAGCTCGCAGCGCGGACGGCTCGCGGGCGGGCCGCCGCCCACCGGCACACACAGCGGCCGGGCCCGCCGCCCGGAACACCAGCGGCGCCACAAGCAACAACGCACGGCGGCACCACACGCAACGCAAACGCGCGGCAGCCCACCGGGCCGCCGCGCGTTCACACAGTCAGTGCAACACTCAGTGCAGTCGCGCAGCCACCACCTCGGCGACCTGGACCGCGTTCAGGGCAGCGCCCTTGCGCAGGTTGTCGCCGGAGACGACCAGGACGAGGCCACGGTTGCCGTCGACGGCCTGGTCGTGACGGATGCGGCCGACGAGGACCTCGTCGCGGCCGGCGGCCTCGAGCGGGGTCGGGACGTCGACGACGCGCACGCCGGGAGCGTCGGCCAGCAGGGCACGGGCCTGGTCGGGCGTGATGTCGCCGGCGAACTCGGCGTGGATGGTGAGGGTGTGGCCGGTGTAGACGGGGACGCGCACGCAGGTGCCGGACACGGCGAGGTCGGGGGTGTGCAGGATGCGGCGCGACTCGTTGCGCAGCTTCTGCTCCTCGTCGGTTTCCTCGGAGCCGTCGTCGACGATGGAGCCGGCGAGCGGCACGACGTCGAAGGCGATGGGCGCGACGTACACGCCGGGCTCGGGCAGGGTGACGGCGCGGCCGTCGAGGGCCAGGGCTGCCAGGTCCTGCTTGACGCCGGCCTCGATCTGGCTGGTCAGCTCGGCGACGCCGGCGCGGCCCGACCCGGAGACAGCCTGGTAGGAGGACACGAAGAGGCGCGTGATGCCGCCCGCGGCCTCAACGAGAGGCTTGAGGACGGGCATCGCGGCCATGGTCGTGCAGTTGGGGTTCGCGATGATGCCCTTGGGGCGGTTGTCGACGTCGTCGGGGTTGACCTCGGAGACGACGAGCGGGACCTCGGGGTCCTTGCGCCACGCGGAGGAGTTGTCGACGACGACCGCGCCGGCGGCCGCGAACTTGGGGGCGTACTCGCGCGAGGCGGTGGCGCCCGCGGAGAACACGGCAATGTCAATGCCCGAGTAGTCGGCCGTCGCCACGTCCTCGACGACGATGTCCTGTCCCTTCCACGGCAGGGTCGTGCCCGCCGAGCGCGCGGACGAGAAGAAACGAATCGTCTCGACCGGGAAACCCCGCTCCTCCAGCAGGGTGCGCATAACTCGGCCGACCTGGCCGGTGGCGCCGACGACGGCGACATTGAATCCACTCATGGTGTTCTCCTTGTGTTGGTGCGCGCGCCCATACGACGGGGCGAACGCTGGGTGAAATCTATGGGGACGAGGCCGGGGCGCACTCTCGGGAGCGCCGGAACCGCGCGGATGAGCGGAACCGGCCCGGGCCTCGTCGATGAACGATCAGCGGCCGGTGCCGCCGTAGACGACGGCCTCGGTTTCGGAGGCGTCGAGGCCGAACGCGGTGTGGACGGCCTTCACGGCGCGGTCGAGGTCCTCGAGGCGGGTGACGACGGAGATGCGGATCTCGGAGGTGGAGATCAGGTCGATGTTGATGCCCGCGTCGGACAGGGCACTGAAGAGGCGCGCGGAGACGCCGGGGTTGGTGCGCATGCCGACGCCGACGAGGCTGAGCTTGCCGATGTTCGGGTTGTAGCGCAGCTCGTTGAAGCCGATCTCGTCGCGGTGGGCTTCGAGGGCGTCGAGGGCCTTCTGCGCGTCGCCTTCGGGCAGGGTGAAGGTGATGTTGGCCTTGGTGGGGTCGGAGATGGGCAGGTTCTGGACGATCATGTCGATGTTGGCGCCGACCTCGGCGACGACGGCGAAGACGCGGGCGGCGACGCCGGGGCTGTTCGGCACGTCGGTGACGGTGATCTTGTCCTGGGAGCGGTCGTGTGCGATACCGGAGATGACGGGCTTTTCCATGGCGTTTTCCTCGGGAGACTTCAGGGCTGCGTCGGGCACGAGGCCCTTGAGTTCGGGGTTTGCGGGGGAGTCGGAGATCCAGGTGCCGTTCTTTTCGGAGAACGAGGAGCGCACGTGCAGGGGAACCCCGTAGCGGCGGGCGAATTCGACGGCCCGCAGGTGGAGGATCTTGGCGCCGTGCGCGGCCATTTCCAGGGTTTCTTCCTGGGTGAGGGTGCGCAGGCGGTGGGCCTTGGGGACGATGCGCGGGTCGGCGGAGAAGAGGCCGTCGACGTCCGTGTAGATTTCGCACACGTCGGCGTGGAGGGCTGCGGCGAGGGCGACGGCGGTTGTGTCGGAGCCGCCGCGGCCGAGCGTTGTGACGTCGTCGTCCTTGGAGATGCCCTGGAAGCCGGCGACGATGGCGACCTGGCCGTCCTTGATGGCGCGGGCGACGCGCTCGGGGACCATGCCGACGATCTGTGCGGCTCCGAAGCGGCTGTCGGTCTTGATGCCGGCCTGCGCGCCGGTGTAGGCGCGGGCTTCGACGCCGAGTTCGTTGACGGCCATCGCGAGGAGGGCCATCGAGATGCGTTCGCCGGCCGACAGGAGGATGTCCATTTCGCGCTCGGGCGGGTTGTCGGTGAGCGCTGCGGCCGAGTCGAGCAGGTCGTCGGTCGTGTCACCCATCGCCGATACGACGACAACGACGCGGTGTCCCGCGTTGTGCGTGTCCACGATGCGCTGGGCGACGCGCTTCATGGCTTCGGTGTCGGCGACGGAAGAACCGCCGTACTTTTGCACGATCAGTGCCACGAGACCCTCATTTCTATCGGTACGTGCCGATTCGCACGCCTTCGGGTGGCGCACGCCACCACAACAATCCTACGGCCCACCAGGCATCGCGCCGGGAACGACCGGCATGTGGGCGCAGGTGACATGGGACGCGCCGGGGCGACCCAGGACACACGAGCCCGTAACGTCCGGAATTGCAACGCTCCTGATCAGTGCGCGAAAGCGTCGTCCGCGCAGGCGCGCTCAGGCGGCGGGCAATGTCACGTCGATGACGGTCCCCTGCTCGGAGTCGACCAGCCGCACGGACCCGCCCATCGCGCGGGCGAGCGACTCGACGATCGACATTCCCAGGCCCGAGGAGCCGTGGCCGTCGCGCGTGCGCGAGGAGTCTCCACGCACGAAGCGGTCGAAGACGCGGTCGCGAATCTCGGCCGGGATGCCGGGACCGTCGTCCGCAACGCGCAGCGTCACCATGGACGAGGCCGGGGCCCCCTTGTCGGATTCCGCCCCCTGGGGGGCGCGGGTCAGGGAGACGGTCACGCGGGTGCCCGCGGGCGTGTGCACGCGGGCGTTCGCGAGGAGGTTCGTGAGGATCTGGCGCAGGGCCGCCTCGTCGCCGAGGACCGGGACGTCCACGGCCTCGCCGAGCTCCCACGCGTGGTCGGGGGCGACCACGTGGGCGTCTGACAGGGCGTCCAGTATCAGCGGGATAACGTCGACATTGTCGCGTTTCAGGGCGCGGTCACCGTCCAGGCGCGCCAGGGTCAGCATCTCCTCCACGAGGGACGCCATCCGCGCGCCCTCCGAGGAGATGCGCTCGAGCGCCTGGGTCCGGGAGGCCTCGTCGATATCGCGGCGCGCAAGCTGCGCGTAACCCTGAACGGAGGCCAGCGGCGTACGCAGTTCGTGGGAGGCGTCGGCGACGAACTGGCGCAGCTTCGCCTCGCTGCGGGCGCGGCGTTCCATGCCGTCTTCGACCGCGTCGATCATCGAGTTCAGGGCCCCCGCGACGTCCGCGACTTCCACGGGGCCGGAGGTGGCCTCCTCGCCGACGCGGGTCAGCTCCTCGGCATCGTCGGCCAGGTCGCGGCTCGCAATGTCCGCGGCTGCCGCGCGCACAACGCCGAGGGGACGCAGCTCGCGGCGCACCCACGCGCGGCCAGCGAAGCCCGCCGCGATAGCGACGACGAGGGACAGGCCCACCTCAACCGCGACGAGCATAAAGATGACATCGTCGACGCTGTCCATCTGCACGCCCACGAGAACCGTCTTGTCATCAATGACCTGGGACGTCACCCGGAACGTACCCAAGCCCTTGAGCCGCACGGTGTGCGGCGCACCATCCGTGGGCACGCCCGCCAGGATCTGCAACGCACGCTCATCCAGATATTTCACGGCGAAATTCGAAATGACCGCACCGGCCGACTCGCCGCCCTCGCTCACATACTGGAGAGTGCCCTCGGAAATGCCGGGCCCCCCAAATCCGGGTCCCGTGGGGCCGCCGGGAAGGACCGGTCCGCCGGGGCGAGGCATGCGGCCGCCGGACTGCTGGGCCATTCGCGCGCCGCCGTCGGCGTCCTCGCCTTCTTCCGGGTCCGGCGCGTCCTCGACGTCCAGGTGCTCCCCCGCGCGCTGGGCAAGGCGGTGCAACTCGGAGTCCATGTTGCCCAGCATCCACGAGCGCATGACCAGGGTGGACGCGGCGACCATGACGATGAGCGCGAGGGCGACGCACGCGGCCAGCGCACGCGACAGGCGCCCGGCGAGGGAAGGCCGACGCCTCACTGGGGTTCCCGCAGGATGTAGCCGGCGCCTCGAACCGTGCGAATGAGGGCCGGGCGATCCGCGTCGATCTTCTTACGCAGGTAGGAGATGTACAGCTCGACGACGTTGACCTGGCCGCCGAAGTCGTAGCTCCACACGGCGTCCAGAATCTTCTGCTTCGACAGCACGATTCCAACGTTTTCCATGAGATACCGGAGCAATTCGAACTCAGTGTTCGTTAACGTGATTTCTTCCCCGCCACGGCGCACATCGTGGGAGTCCACATCGAGGGTCAGATCCGCGACCTGCAGCACCGTCGAAACCGCCTGCTGGGTACGCCCCGCGCGGCGTAGCAGGGCGTCGACACGGGCCGCGACCTCGTCCAGGTCGAAGGGCTTCGTCACGTAGTCGTCGGCGCCCGCGCGCAGGCCCTGGACGCGATCCGCGACCGCGTCACGGGCAGTAAGGAAGAGGACCGGCAGCTCCGGGTCGCGAGCGCGCAGGCGCTCCAGCGTCTCCAGGCCATCCATGCGCGGCATCTGCACGTCGAGGATCACGACGTCCGGCTGGAAGCTCGTCGCCTTCGCCAGCGCATCCAGCCCGTCCTTCGCCGTGGCCGTCTCCCAGCCCTCGTGGCGCAGGGCCTGCGAGAGCAGGTCCGCCAGCATCGCCTCGTCGTCAACAACCAGCACTCGGGGCGCGTCTGAGCTCGCCTGGGTCGCCATCATGGCCTCCTCATATGTCGGAGCGTTACCCTCCGATTGTGTCACACGTACGTCACCGACAGGGGGACGCGAGGCCCACGGCCTCGACGATGAAGGCTCAGAGGCGGCGACGCCCCTCGAGCGCACGCCCCAGCGTCACCGAGTCCGCATACTCCAAGTCCCCGCCCATGGGCAGGCCCATCGCCAGGCGCGAGGTTTCGACACCCATCGTGGAGAGCATGCGCGCGAGGTAGGCGGCCGTCGCCTCGCCTTCGACGTTCGGGTTGGTCGCCAGGATGACCTCGGCGACGGTGCCGTCCGCGAGGCGGCTCATGAGCGAGGCGATGTTCAGCTGGTCGGGCCCCACCCCGTGAATCGGGTCGATGACGCCGCCGAGGACGTGGTAGCGGCCGCGGAACACGCGCGCCCCCTCGATTGCCTGGATGTCCTTGGGCTCCTGGACGACGCAGATCGCGCTGGGGTCGCGGCGCACGTCGCGGCAGATGGAGCACTCGTCCTCTTCCGTGAGGTTGCCGCAGATGTCGCAGTGGCGCACTCGCCCGCGCACGGCGTTGATCGCGTCGACGAGGCGTGCGACGTCCTCGGGCTCCGCGTCCAGGACGTGCATGGCCATGCGCTGCGCGGACTTCGGGCCGATGCCCGGCAGCTGCCCGAACTGGTCGATGAGGTCGGCCAGGGCGCCGTCGTACATGTCAGTATCCTCCCTCGGTCATCTTTTCTTCGATGACGCGTCCGCCGAGGATCTCCAGGACCGCTGCCAGGCCGATCGTCTGCGAGTTTTCAATGTTTTCGTCGTCGATGCTGGCGCTATCGTCATCGGCCGCGTGGGTGCGGGTCGAGACGATGGCTGCCTCGCGCTGGGCCTTCTCGCGCAGGGCGGCCTCGGCGGCGGCGCGTCCGGTCAGCGGACCATCGGACGCGTCTGTCGCGTCGCGCCCGGCCTCCGGGGCACCGAATCCGGGCGCGGGAGCCGACGCGGGCTCGGGGGCCGCAGCCAGCCAGGCGGGGGCCTGCGTGGAGGCGCTCGGGGCCGCGCTGATCGGGGTCACGTCGGCGGGCGCGGCGGACTCGGGCGGGGTCCACGAGTCGGCACTGTCCTCGAAGTTCACGGACGCGCCGCCGGGGATGACGACCGGGTCGCCCCATCCGGTCGGGGTCGACGGGGTGTGCGCGGCGGGCTCGATGGGCGCGTCGTCGAAGACGGGGGACGAGGCCGGGGCGGGCTGCGCGGGTGCGTCCGCCGGCTCGTCGGTAGGCTCCGGGTCGCCCGGGTAGCGGAAGACCGTGAAGGAGCGCTTGCGCGGGGCCGCGTCGCCGTTCGGGGACGCGGCCTGCTCGGCCACCTCGGGGGCGGCCGCGAGGGCGCGCGCGGCTCGCTCGGGCAACGCGGGGCGCTCGGCGGGCTGCGAATCCTCGTCCTGGGCGACCGGCGGGGCTGCGGGCGCGACGGGTTCTTCGCGTCGGATCGGCGTCACCGTCGCGGGCTCGGGCCACCCTGCATCCTCGGGCTCGGGCGCACGCGCGGGTTCAGGCGCAGGCCGCGGTTCAGGCGCGCGGGCAGGCTCGGGCCACCCGGTGTCGGCCGACTCGGGGTCGCCCTGGGGTGCCGCCTGCGCGGCGGCCTCATCAAAAGGGGGCGGCTCCGAGACCCAGCCTCCGGGCTGGGACGGCTGCGAGGCAGGGCCGGTATGCGACGCCTGGGCCGAAGGGCCGGTCGTCGCCGGGCCGCCCGAGGCCTGCCCAACCTGCGCGGACACGCTGACGGTCAGGCCGGTGACCTCGTTGATGGCCTTTTCGACGTCGGCCGCACGAGGGCCGCGCGAGAAGGCGTTGACCATGGCCTCGACGGGGAAGAGGAGGACCACGCGGGAGCCGTCGACGGCGCCCAGCTGGGCGTTGCCGCCGACCATCGACCACGTGACGCGGCTGATAGAGGACAGGCGCTCGACGACCTCGTTCCAGCGACCGCGCAGCATGTCGGCGTCGCGGCCGGAAGCCGGGGCCTCCGCGCGGGCGGGCACCTCCGGGCGCTGCGGCGCGGCGGATTCGCGGCTCTGCCGCACAGGAGCGGCAGGGCGCGGCTCGGTCTGCGCGGGCGCGGCCTCGCGCGCGGGTGCGCTGTCGTGGGTGGCCTCGCGGCGCGGGGCCGCCTGTCGCGCGTCCTGCGCGGGAGCGGAGCTCGGCTCCGGGGCCGCGGGCTTCTGAGCGGACCAGTCGGGGCCACTGCCCCACGCGGGCACGCCCTGGGGGGCGGGCGCGGCAGGCGATGCGGGCGCCTGGGGAGCGGGGGCCGAGGCCTCGGCGCGTTCCTGCTTCTTGCGGGCCAGGGCCTCGCGCGCCTCGCGGGCGCCGAAACGACCCGAGGAGGCCTCGGACGATGCGGAGGCCACCTCGCGCGGCGCTCCCCCACCGGTCATGCCGACCGTTCCCTGCACGGGGGCCTGCGCGGGGCCGGGGGCTGGAACGAGGATACGGCCGACAAGCAGCTCGAGCTGCAGGCGGGGCGAGGTCGCGCCGGTCATGGCTCGCAGGGCCTCGTCGGTCAGGTCGGCGGCGCGGGACAGCCCGTGCGGGCCCCAGTTCTGCGCCTGACGCTGCATGCGCTCGAACTGGTCGTGCGGGGTGTCCGCCAGGACGTCACGCGCGCCATCGCCGGCAACCGCGATGATGAGGAGATCGCGCAGACGCTGAAGCAGATCCTCGACGAAGCGGCGCGGATCGTGGCCGGACTCGACCATGCGCTCGACAACGCGGAAGGCAGCCGCGCCGTCACCGCCCGCGAGAGCGTCGACGGATTCATCCAGCAGGGCGGAGTCCGTGTAGCCGAGCAGCG
>CAUSHZ010000073.1:0-8682 GCA_963531605.1 uncultured Actinomyces sp. | reverse complement strand
ACAGGATCGGCGCGCCGGTCACGCCGCGCACGGACAGCGCGGCACCACCGCGCGCGTCGCCGTCCAGCTTGGACAGGACGACGCCCGTGAAGCCGACGCCGTCACGGAACGCCGTCGACGTGGAGACGGCGTCCTGACCGACCATGGCGTCGAGGACGAACATGATCTCGTGGGGGTTGACGGCGTCGCGGATCGCGATCGCCTGGTCCATCATCTCCTGGTCGACACCGAGACGGCCGGCCGTATCGACGATGACCACGTTGATGCCGCTCTGGCGGGCAAACTCGACGCCGCTCCTCGCGACCTCGACGGGGTTGCCAACGCCATTGCCAGGCTCGGGCGCCCACACCTTGACGCCGGCGCGCTCGCCGACAACCTGAAGCTGCTGGACGGCATTGGGGCGCTGGAGGTCGGAGGCGACGAGCAGGACGGTCTTGCCCTCCTCGCGCAGCCACTTACCCAGCTTTCCGGCGAGGGCGGTCTTACCGGCACCCTGGAGGCCGGCGAGCATAAAGACGGTGGGGCCGGACTGGGCGAAGGTCAGCTCGCGCGTGGCACCACCGAGGATCTCGACGAGCTCCTCGTGCACGATGGAGACAACCTGTTGCCCCGGGTTGAGAGCCTTCGAGCGGGCCGCACCATAGGCCTTTTCGCGCACCTGCGTGGTGAACTGGCGAACGACGGGGAGCGCAACGTCCGCGTCGATGAGGGCGCGACGAATGTCGGAAATCGCGCGATCGACGTCCGACTCGGTCAGGACGCCGCGGCTGCGCAGGCTGCGGAAGGACTGGGTCAGGCGATCTGACAGGTTTCCAAACACGTGTTTACTCCCAAGATGGCGGCTGTACTAGGCACAGGTTAGCGCACCTCGGCCCCGGGAGTCGCCTCACCGGGGCCGAGGTACGCGTCATGGTGGTGGGGTTCAGCCCTGCGCGGAACCCACAATCGCGTCGACGAAGCCCTGCGGATCAAAGGGTGCCAGATCGTCGGCGCCCTCGCCGAGGCCAACGAACTTCACCGGAACGCCCAGCGCACGCTGGACGGAGACGACGATGCCACCCTTGGCGGACCCGTCGAGCTTCGTCAGAACGATGCCAGTCACGCCGGTGGCCTCCGCGAAGACCTCGGCCTGCTTCATGCCGTTCTGGCCGGTAGTGGCATCAAGCACCAGAAGGACCTCGGAGACCGGTGCCTGCTTGGTCATGACGCGTTTGATCTTGCCGAGCTCGTCCATCAGCGTGGACTTGTTCTGCAGGCGTCCCGCAGTGTCGACGAGAACGACGTCGACGTCACGCTCGACGCCCTCACGCACGGCTTCAAAAGCAACGGAGGCCGGGTCGGCACCCTCGCGGTCGCTGCGCACGACATCGACGCCGACTCGCTCACCCCACGTGGCCAGCTGGTCGGCGGCGGCGGCACGGAAGGTATCGGCGGCACCCAGGATCACAGACTTGTCTTCCGCAACGAGGATGCGCGCGAGCTTGCCGACAGTCGTGGTCTTTCCTGTGCCGTTCACACCGACCATCAGGACGACGGCGGGCTTAGCAGAGCCGTCGACCTCGGGGCGCTCAAGGTTGAGAGAGCGATCCATCGAGGGATCGACGAGGGCCAGGAGCTCCTCGCGAAGGATCTCGCGGATGCGCGCTTCGTCCGTCACCGACTCGACCGCGACGCGACGCTTGAGGGCTTCCATCAGCGTGTCAGTGGCCTCAAGGCCGAGGTCGGCGATGAGGAGAGACTCCTCGATCTCCTCCCAGTCGGCGGCACCGAGCTGGCCGCGGCTGAGAACGCCGAGAATCGCACGACCCAGCGAGCCGGAAGACGCGAGACGTTCGCGCAGGCGCTCCATGCGCCCACGCACGGGTTCGGGGCGCTCGATGGACGAGGCCGGGGTTGCGGGAGCCTCAGGGCTCTGGTCAGGCGTGGGCTCAACGGCATCTGCCGGACCCGCTCGAGGCTGGTCCGTGTCATCAAGCGACGCCTCGGCAGGCGTGTCGGAACGTGCCTCGAGCGGAGCCTGAGCCTGAGGTTGAGGGGTCACGTCCTGCGAGGAACGGCGACGCGAACTCACGACCAAGCGAATAACAACGCCGATAAGTACGGCGACCGCCAGAGCGATAACGACTGCCCACGGCGATTGGAGGGTGGAAATAAAAGCGTCCATAGGGTCATTATCCCCTATGGACGCTTGTGACAGAAAACCTGAGTGCGGCATCACTGTCTTACGGCTGCGTTGACTCCGCCGCGGAGTCCCCACCTCCGTCAGCGCTGCGGCGGCCACGGTCGAAGCGCACGCTCACGCGATCAGTCACCGTTTCGAGGCGGTCGATGCCGGGCAGACGGTCAGCGTCGAAGTAGGCGCTCTTCGACTCAGCGCTTTGCAGGAGCGACTGCAGGGACGCCGTACGCGGAACCACGGGCCCGTCGGGCGACGAGGAGGCACGCTTGGGCAGCGAGTGATGGGTCTTCACCTCATCGGCAATCTCCTCGCTCTCTCGCTTGATGACGCCCTTCCACTCGTCCGCGCTGCGGCGAGACAGCGCCACGACGGCGACGACGCCACCTGCGACGACGAGGACCAAAACGACGGTCAAAACAAGAATCAGTGCACCCTCAAGCATGTGATTATCCTGCCTTAC
The DNA here is from genome assembly GCA_963531605.1 of uncultured Actinomyces sp. Taxonomy (GTDB): domain Bacteria; phylum Actinomycetota; class Actinomycetes; order Actinomycetales; family Actinomycetaceae; genus Pauljensenia. The sequence goes on along the minus strand of CAUSHZ010000073.1, from coordinate 6,043 downwards.
GAGAACCTCAATACGCGACGATGCCACCCGCACACACGCGCATTGTGACGATGTTGTCACGAGGGCCGGGAACAATCGTTCCCGGCCCTCGGAGGTGTCGATTCCGCGTCAGTCGAGGTAGTCGCGCAGAACCTGCGAACGCGAGGGGTGGCGCAGCTTCGACATCGTCTTGGACTCGATCTGACGGATGCGCTCGCGCGTCACGCCGTAGACCTTGCCGATCTCGTCGAGAGTCTTCGGCTGGCCGTCACCCAGGCCAAAACGCATCGACACAACGCCGGCTTCACGCTCAGACAGCGTGTCCAGGACGTGGTGGAGCTGTTCCTGCAGCAGGGTGAAGGACACGGCGTCTGCGGGAACGATGGCCTCGGAGTCCTCGATGAGGTCACCGAACTCGGAGTCGCCGTCCTCGCCGAGAGGCGTGTGCAGCGAAATCGGCTCGCGACCATACTTCTGAACCTCCACGACCTTCTCAGCGGTCATGTCGAGTTCCTTCGCCAGTTCCTCGGGGGTAGGTTCGCGACCCAGGTCCTGGAGCATCTGGCGCTGGACACGCGCAAGCTTGTTGATGACCTCGACCATGTGCACCGGGATGCGGATCGTACGCGCCTGGTCCGCCATCGCGCGGGTGATCGCCTGACGAATCCACCAGGTGGCGTAGGTCGAGAACTTGTAGCCCTTCGTGTAGTCGAACTTTTCGACGGCGCGGATGAGGCCCAGGTTGCCTTCCTGGATCAGGTCCAGGAACTGCATACCGCGGCCGGTGTAGCGCTTGGCCAGCGACACAACGAGTCGAAGGTTCGCCTCGAGCAGGTGGTTCTTCGCCTGCTGACCGTCCTGAGCGAGGAAGTGCAGCTCGCGACGCTCGCGGCTGGTCATCTCGTCAGCCTGGTTCTTCAGCTTGTACTCGGCGTAGAGGCCGGCTTCGATACGCCGGGCGAGGTCCACTTCCTGCTCCGCATTCAGAAGCGAGACCTTACCGATCTGCTTGAGGTAGTCCTTCACCGGGTCAGCCGTTGCACCGGCAACCGTCACCTGCTGGACGGGCTCGTCGGTCTCATCGGAATCGGAGACGACGAAGCTACCCTTCACGTGGATACCATCGTTCGTACGTTCACGAAGTGCGGCGCCCTCAGCGAGCTTCGGATCCTCTTCGTCCGCTTCATCCTCTGCGTCGGCTTCGTCGCCGACGGTGTCGGGCTCGAGTTCGGGGTCCTCAAGGTCCTCACCAGTCGGCTCGAACTCTACGTCAACCGTGTCATCGAGTTCCTCGACGACCTCCTCGACGATGGCTTCTTCCTTCTTCTTGCGACCGCGCGTCTTCTTCGCGGCGGGCTTCTTCGCGCCCTCCCCTTCGGCGGCGGCCTTCTTCGTCGTCTTCTTAGCAGCCGCCTTCTTCGCAGGCGCCTTCTTCGCGGGCGCCTTCTCGGAGGCCTGCGCTGCGCCGGCGGCCTTCTTCGTCGTCTTCTTAGCAGCCGCCTTCTTCGCAGGTGCCTTCTCGGCGGCCTCTGCGGCGCCAGCAGCCTTCTTCGCGGGAGCCTTCTTCGCCGGGGCTTTCTTCGCGGCAGACTTCTTCTCCTCGGCGGGAGAGTTCACCGCGTCGACCGCGCCAGCAGCCTTCTTGGCGCGCGTAGTCTTCTTCGCGGGGGTCTTCACCTCCGTGGTTTCCTCAGTCGTCGCGGAGTCCTTTGCCGAAGCGCGAGATGCACTCACACGGGTCCCTTTCATTGATGGGCATGCACAACGGAGCCGATCGCAAATCGGCATACCAGCGCCAAGTCTAGTGCCTTGCCGTTTAGTTTTCCTGACGGTAGGTGTGAGGATCCCCCGCCTTGGGCGCACCCGCTCACTCGAACCTCAGTTAGAGTGGGCGTATGACTCTGAGCGACAGTTTCGCAACGCTGCGTCCATCAATCGACGAGGCGACGGCCACCAGCCTCGCCCATCTCCTCGCCCGCGCAGGAGGTTCCGGCCGATCCGAGGAGTTCTCTCGCGCTGTCCTTGCGTCGGTCTCCGGGGGGAAGCGATTCCGTGCCCTCATGGCGCACGTGGGCTACGCGCTCAGTTCCGCAACTCCCATCGAGGAAGTGTCGCTCCCCCATCTCAGCGCGGCACTGGAGCTCTATCAGGCGAGCGCCCTCGTCCACGACGACATCATCGACAAGGCGGACGAACGCCGCGGCATGCCCACCCCTCACCGCACGCTCGCGGATCACCACGCCGCGCAGTCGTGGATCGGATCGTCGACGGATTTCGGTCGGCACAGCGCTATCTTGGTCGGCGACTTCCTCTTTTCGGCGGCAACGGCTGCCGCAGACGAGCAGGCCCTGACGCTGCCCGAGGACTGCGCCCGCGCTTTTGCCCGCCGATTCGCCGACATGCACGCGGAGGTCGCACTGGGGCAGTACCTCGACATCTCCGCCGAGCAGAGCCCGCTTGACCCAGAGCGCACGGATGCACTCAGCATGAGCGACTCGCTGGAGGTGGCACTGCACAAGTCAGCTCACTACTCGGTCGTCCACCCGGCACTCCTCGGAGCGATCTGCGCAGCGCCATCGTTCGATCACGTCGCCGGCCTGCTCGATGTCCTCGAGACGATTCTGACGCCGTGGGGCCTGGCCTTCCAGCTGCGCGATGATGATCTCGGTGTCTTCGGAGACCCGGCAGTGACCGGCAAGCCCGCCGGCGACGACCTGCGTGAAGGGAAGCGCACTGCACTCCTGGCACTCACGTGGGAAGCCTCCACCCCCGCCGAGCGACGCGCCCTCACCGACGTTCTCGGGGTGGCCGAGGCCTCGGCGCAGCAGATCGCGACTGCTACCGACATCGTGGAACGCAACGGACGCGCCGCCCACGAGGCCGAGATTGCGCGCCTCGTGGCCGACGGAGACGCCGCTCTCGAAGCGAGCGAATTCGATGAGAATGCTCGCGCTATGCTGCGCGAGCTGTGCTCGATCCTGACCGCCAGGCGGGCCTGAGAAGGCCGCCTGGCCTCAGAAGGCCAGCGTCGAGGCGATGCGATTGACTCGGTGGTGGCGGCCCGACGTCAGCGCGTCGATGGGACGCTCACCCAGCTCGTCCTGAACGGTGTACAGCCACGCCACCGCTTCTTCGGCCGTGAAGCCATCATCGGCAAGCAGCGTCAGCGTGCCCTGCAGGGACGGAAGCGGCTCCCAGCCATTGTCACCCTTGACGATCACGTCCTGCGGCACGCCGCGCGCCCCACTGCCGTCGCGCACTTCGATGAGTTCGCGGTCGCGGATCAGCTGCTTGAGGCGGCGTTCCTCGATGCCGAGGAGACGGCAGACCTCGACGGTGGGAAGCACGGTGATATCAACACTGGTCATGAGCGCAAGACTACCCCATTCATGCGCCGCACCGACGTGGGCACTTCCAGTGATTTCGCGAAAACTCCCATAGAATCGAGCAAGTGAGCGATGAACAGACATTCGACCAGACGGACCCGTTGATCGGCCTCCTCGTTGACGAACGGTACCGGGTGACGCGCAGGCTGGCGCGTGGCGGCATGGCCACCGTCTACATCGCTCAAGATGAACGCCTTGATCGCCCCGTCGCGCTCAAGGTCATGCACCCGCACCTGGCGGACTCGCAGGATTTCGTTGCCCGCTTCCGCCGCGAGGCGCGCTCCGCCGCACGCATCGTTCATCCCGGCGTCGTCTCTGTGTTTGATCAGGGCGTGGTCACGGGCCAGGGGTTCCTCGTCATGGAGCTCATCGACGGCACGAATCTGCGCCAGCTTCTGCGCGCGCAGGGTGCTTTCACGATCCCGCAGGCACTGCGCTACACGACCGACATTCTTGAGGCACTGCGCGCCGCTCACCGCGTCGGCGTTATTCACCGCGACGTCAAGCCCGAGAACATTCTCGTTCCAAACGACGGTCCGGCGAAGGTGACCGACTTCGGTCTGGCGCGCGCTGCCTCCGAAGTCTCGATGTCCTCGACGGGCAACATGCTCGGCACGGTTGCGTACATCGCCCCGGAGATTGCGACGACCGCTCAGGCCGATGCCCGCTCGGACATCTATTCGGTCGGCATCATGCTCTACGAAATGCTCACGGGCTCCGTCCCCTGGGCGGGTGAATCGCCTCTGCAGATCGCGACGCATCACGTCTCCGACGACGTGCCCAGCCCGTCGGAGGCCCAGCCGTGGATCCCCCGAGAGATCGACGATCTCGTCGCCGCTCTGACCGCCCGCGACCCCGCCTCGCGCCCCGCCGACGCATCGGACGCGATCGACCTCGTCACTCGCGCTGCTGCTGCCATTCCCTCGGAGCTGGCCAACCGCCGCGCGGACATCGCGCCGGCCGACCGGGCAGACGCCTCAGAAACAAGCGCGCTCAACACCGAGCTGATCTCGGCTCAGTTTACGAGGCCTCTGCCCCTACCGGCACCGTCGACGGTCGCCACTGTCCATACGTCGGCCCCACTTCCGGCGGCTTCGGAGACGACCGGCACCAAGACGTACAGGCGTGCCGCCCTGTGGGCCACCCTGGTCGTTCTGCTCCTCGCAGCCGCAGTCGTCGGTGGGCGCTGGTGGTGGACCGAATACGGTCCCGGCTCCTACCTGACCATGCCCGCGACGAATGGTCGTCCCCTCGCGGAGGTTCAGGCCGAGCTGAACGCAATGGGACTTGCGTCGTCCGTTGAGGAGGAATTCTCTGACGACGTCGCAGCCGGGTCGATTACTCGCTCTGATCCCTCAGGCGGCGAGCCCGTCCACAAGCGCGCGGAGGTCCAACTCCACGTCTCCAAGGGCGTGGACATGAAGACGGTCCCGGACGTCGTCGGTAAGAACCAGGACGACGCACGCAAGGCGCTCACAGATGCTGGCCTCGCACTGGGGGCCATCACCGACGCATACTCCGAGGACGTTCCACAGGGACAGGTCATCTCGCAGTCCGCGGCCTCTGGTTCACAGCTGGCACACGACAGTGCCGTCGATGTGGTGCTGTCGAAGGGCCGTGAGCCCCTCACTGTACCGTCGCTGAACGGGATGAGCGCCGATGCCGCGAAGAGCGCCATCGAGGGCCTTGGCCTCGTGGCGACGCCGACGGAGGCGTTCTCCGACACGGTCGCCGAGGGCCATGTTATCTCGCAGCAGACCAATGAGGGCACGATCTTGCACCGCGGCGACACCGTCGCCTACACGGTGTCGAAGGGACCCGAGAAGGTCGCTGTGCCCGACGTCGTCGGCCGCCAACGCCAGGATGCCCGCGCTGCCCTGGAGGCAGCCGGCTTCACCGTGCAGGAGGAAGCAATCCTCGGTGGCTTCTTCGGAACCGTCCGACAGACCGACCCCGCCGCCGGAACAATGCTGAAAAAGGGCAGCGTCGTGACGATCACGATCGTCTGACGTCGCGCCCCTCGCCATTCGCACCACAAAAGTTTCCCGGCCTCGTCCATGATGAACGAGGCCGGGGAACTTTTGTAGGGACAGCTCACTCCACGTGGGAGGAACCCTTCGCCAGGTACTGGGCGACCTGGAAGGCCATCTCCAGGCTCTGCTGGTGGTTCAAGCGCGGATCCACGAGCGTCTCGTAACGGTCGCGCAACGACTCGTCATCGATGTGCTCACTGCCGCCAATCACCTCGGTGACGTCATCACCGGTGAGCTCGACGTGCAGGCCACCGGGAACTGTTCCCGCGGCCTCGTGAGCCTCGAAGAAGCCACGTACCTCATCCATGACCGTCTCGAAGCGACGCGTCTTGTAGCCGGTCGACGACGTAATGGTGTTGCCGTGCATCGGATCCGTCATCCACGTGACGGGACGACCGTCGATCCGAGCAGCCTCCAACAGCGGCGGAAGCACCTCGCGGATGCGCTCCGCCCCCATGCGCGTGATGAACGACAGGCGTCCCTCCTCACCATCCGGGTTGAGGCGATCAATGAGGATGAGCATCTGATCCGGCGTGGTCGACGGGCCGAGCTTGACCCCAATCGGGTTGCGAACACGCGACAGCAGCTCGATGTGAGCGCCCTCCTCGTCGCGCGTCCTCTCCCCCGCCCACAGGAAGTGAGCGG
>CAUSHZ010000072.1:0-8690 GCA_963531605.1 uncultured Actinomyces sp. | reverse complement strand
GAGCCGCCGAACCCGGCGAAATCGCCGCCACGAAACCATCCGACACGGGCTTGCCCGCCGCCTCCAGCGCGTGCTTCGTACCCGCAATATCGCGCTCCACGGCCTCGGCACCGATATAGGTCAGCTCACCCGTGATCGTCGGGAACGCGATCGGGTTGCGGTTCGCAATGTGAATACCCGAATCCGGGTCCGCGTACGCGTCCGCGAAACGCTGCCAGTCGCGGCGCTCAGCGAACGACGAGAAAGACAGGCGACCGTCGCGGCCAGCCGGGGGACGCACATCAAAACGCTGCACGTCCTCAAAGGACAGCCCGCCGAAACGAGAGAAGGAATACGTCCACCACGCGCCGTAATCAACCGTGTCGAGCATCGCGTGACCGTACTCGCCATCGTTGACGATATCCAGGCCAATCTCAGCCTGACGCTTCACAACGCCGTCAACCTCGGCCTGCAGCAGCGACGTGAAATCAGCGTCGCTCAGCTCGCCCGCGCGGTGCGCGGCGTTCGCCTTGAGCAGCTCGGGGGTACGGGGCAGGGAACCAACATGAGTGGTGCGAATGGTCATCGCAGTCCTTTCTCTTCACTGTGCCCTCAGCCTACGTTTCGCGCGTCGAGAACGAGGCCGAATGTCCGAAGCGTGACCAATGCGATCAACCACTCTCTCGATACGGCACTAATTCACGCACGCACCCCTTGCGTTTTCCTTGCATTCGCGCCCGCAAGCGTCCACCCACTGACACTGCGACCCACTCACCATAGCTCCCGAAATACCGAGCGAAAACCACCCGCACCTGACCCGGCCTCGTCCATGAGACGAAACCCGCACGGAAACGCAGCGCTCACACTCCTACTGTGGAGTCATTACAAGGCAAAAGAAAGGCACATCATGAGTCGCCCGCTGCGCTCGGCAACATCCACCCAAGGCCGCAACATGGCCGGAGCACGCGCCCTGTGGCGCGCCACCGGCATGACGGACGGCGACTTCGGCAAGCCGATCATCGCCATCGCCAACTCCTACACCCAGTTCGTCCCCGGCCACGTGCACCTGAAGAACATGGGCGACCTCGTCGCCGGAGCCATCGAAGCGGCCGGCGGCGTCGCCAAGGAATTCAACACGATCGCCGTCGACGACGGCATCGCCATGGGCCACGACGGCATGCTCTACTCCCTGCCCAGCCGCGACCTCATCGCCGACTGCGTCGAAACCATGGTGAACGCGCACCGCGCCGACGCCCTCGTGTGCATCTCCAACTGCGACAAGATCACCCCCGGCATGCTCCTGGCCGCCATGCGCCTGAACATCCCCACCATCTTCGTCTCCGGCGGCCCCATGGAATCCGGCGCCGCCGTCGACGGCGTCGTCGAGCACCGCCTCGACCTCATCGACGCCATGGTCATGGCCGTCGACGACTCCGTCAGCGACAACCAGCTGGCCAGCATCGAAGCCAACGCGTGCCCCACCTGTGGCTCCTGCGCCGGCATGTTCACCGCGAACTCCATGAACTGCCTCAACGAGGCCATCGGCCTGGCCCTGCCCGGCAACGGCACCACCCTGGCCACCCAGATCGAACGCAAGAAGCTCTTCACCGAGGCCGGCACGCGCATCGTCGACATGTGCCGCGCCTACTACGACAACGAGGACGACTCCGTCCTGCCGCGCTCCATCGCCACCAAGGCCGCCTTCGAGAACGCCATGAGCCTGGACGTGGCCATGGGAGGCTCCACCAACACCGTCCTGCACATCCTCGCCATCGCCAACGAGGCCGGCGTCGACTTCACGCTCGACGACATCGACGCGATCTCGCGCCGCGTGCCCTGCCTGTGCAAGGTGGCCCCCAACTCCACGACCTACCACATCGAGCACGTCCACCGCGCCGGCGGCATCCCCGCCCTGCTCGGCGAACTCGACCGCGCCGGCCTGCTCAACCGCGACGTGCACTCCGTCCACTCCGACAGCCTCTCCGACTGGCTGGGCGCGTGGGACGTGCGCGGCGGGAGCGCCACCGACGAGGCCACGCACCGTTTCCTCGCCGCCCCCGGCGGCGTGCGCACCACCCAGGCCTTCTCGACCGCCAACCTCTTCGAGTCCCTCGACACCGACTCTGAGGCCGGCTGCATCCGCTCCGTCGAGCACGCCTACACGAAGGACGGCGGCCTGGCGGTCCTCTACGGCAACATCGCCGCCAACGGCGCGATCATCAAGTCCGCCGGCATCGACGAGTCCCTCTTCCACTTCGTCGGCAAGGCCTTCGTCGTCGAATCCCAGGAGGAAGCCGTCGAGGCCATCCTCACCAAGCAAGTCACCGAAGGCGACGTCGTCGTCATCCAGTACGAGGGCCCCAAGGGCGGCCCCGGCATGCAGGAAATGCTCTACCCGACCTCCTACCTCAAGGGCCTGGGCCTGGGCAAGAAGTGCGCGCTCATCACCGACGGCCGCTTCTCCGGCGGCACGTCCGGCATCTCCATCGGTCACATCTCGCCCGAGGCCGCGGCCGGCGGCGCGATCGGCCTCGTGCGCACCGGCGACGAGATCGAAATCGACGTCAACAACCGCGTCCTGCGCGCCAATGTGAGCGACGAGGAACTCGAGCGCCGCCGCGCCGAAAAGGGCGCCGCCCCGTGGAAGCCCTCCAAGCCTCGCGCCCGTCAGGTCTCCGACGCCCTGCGCGTCTACGGCATGCTCGCCGCCTCCGCCGACAAGGGCGGCGTGCGCGTCCTGCCCGACTGGGCGTGAGGAGAGCGCCTACAATCGTGGGCATGCATGGAGAGTACAAAGTCCCCGGAGGAAAGCTCGTCGTCGTCGACACCGACGTGGAGGAGGACCGCCTCGCGCGCGTGAGCGTGTCGGGCGACTTCTTCCTCGACCCTGACGACGCGCTCACCCGGATCACCGCGTCCCTCGAAGGGGCCCCGGCCTCGTCGAGCGCCAAGGATCTGGCCGCGCGCGTGGAGGGGGCCCTCCACGAGGGCGACACCCTCATGGGCGTGACCCCCGAGGCCGTCGGCATCGCCGTACGCCGCGCGCTGGGCGCCGCCCTGTCGTGGGACGACATCGACTTCGACGTCATCCACGGCCCCGTCGTCGACCCGATGATCAACGTCGCCATGGACGAAACCCTGGTCGAAGACGTCGCCGCGGGGCGCCGCAAGCCCTTCATGCGCCTGTGGGAGTGGAACGGCCCCCAGGTCGTCATCGGCTCCTTCCAGTCCTACCAGAACGAAATCCAGCAGGACGGCGTGGATCGCTACGGCATCACCGTGTCGCGGCGCGTCACCGGCGGCGGCGCCATGTTCATGGAGCCCGGCAACTGCATCACCTACTCGCTCGTCATCCCCACCGCCCTCGTGGAGGGAATGAGCTTCGAGCAGGCCTACCCCTACCTCGATCAGTGGGTCATGGAGGTCCTCGAAAAGCTGGGCATCAAGGCCAAGTACGTGCCGCTCAACGACATCGCCTCCGAGTTCGGCAAGATCGGCGGCGCCGCGCAGAAGCGCTGGGCCAACGGCTACATGGTCCACCACGTGACCATGGCCTACGACATCGACGCCATCAAGATGAACGAAGTCCTGCGCATCGGCATGGAGAAGATCCGCGACAAGGGCACCCGCAGCGCCGTCAAGCGCGTGGACCCCATGCGCTCCCAGACCGGCCTTCCCCGCGAGGAGATCCTCCAGGTGTTCTTCGACCACTTCAAGGAGAAGTACAACGCGAGCGTCGGCACCATCACCGAGGCGGACCTCGAGGTCGCACGCAAGCGCTGCGAGACGAAGTTCGCGCGCGAGGAGTGGGTGCACCGCATCCCCTGAGCGTCCCGCATTCGTGGCCCGCTTCGGCGTCGTTTCAACGAGGCCGGGGCGGGCCTTCGCGTTTTTGTGGTTCCTCAGAAAAGTCGCACGTAATTCCCACGTCAACCTTTTATGTTTTTCAGTATCCACCCTTGAAATAGCAACGATACAAGACAATTCACGGAATGGGTCGGAGGGGAATTACGTGCGACATTGGGGCGTGGCGCGCAACGAGGCCGGGGCGGGCTTTCGCGTTTAACAGCGGGCGGTCTTAGAAGAGCTGGAGTGCGCGCACCCCGTGGATGATGAGTTCGACGCCGATGACCAGGATAAGGAAGCCCATAATTCGTACGATCGCGCCGACGCCGGTAGCTCCGAGCTTGTCGATCCAGGGCGTACCGTAGCGCAGCAGCAGCGCGATGACGGCGGCAGTTACCGCGATTCCCAGGACGATGCCGACATGAAAACCGATGGCCGTGTTGCGGGCGGCCAGCGCGATGACGACGCCGATTGAGCCGGGCCCCGCGATGAGGGGGAGTGCCATGGGGGAGAAGGACACGTCCGGCTTGGAGGTCGCGTGCTGGGCCTCCTCGTGGGTGGCACGGCGCTTGTTTTCCAGCATCGAGAAACCCGAGTGCGCGACGACCAGGCCGCCAGCGATCTGCAGGGAGGGCAGGTCGAAGCCGAAGAAGCGCATGATGAGCGAGCCGCAGAGTGTAAAGGCCGTCAGGATCGCGAACACGTAGATGCCGGTCTTCCACGCCTGGGAGCGCACTGCTGCCGGATCGTCGGACGCGGTCAGGCCAGCGAAACCGGCAAGAGCGCCGATCGGGTTGGTGATCGGTGCGAGTGCCAGTATCGACGCTGATAGTCCAGCAAGAACGCTCATCATGCTGTCAATCCTAACGGGTGTGACGCGGGCGTGGATGAGCGGTCTTGTCAGAGGTGGCGGGCACCGAAAATCGCCGTTCCCAGGCGCACGATCGTCGCGCCCTCGGCGATAGCCCACTCCAGGTCGCGGCTCATGCCCATCGACAGCGCAAGGTCAGACTCGTTAATGCCCAGGCGCGCCGAGGCCTCGTCCCTGATGCCGCGCAGCTGCGCGTACGCGGCGCGCACGTCGGCCTCGACGGGGGAGTTCAGGCCCACCGTCATGAAGCCCGCGAGCTGCAGGTGCGCCGAGGCCTCGACCGTGTCGATCAGTGCAGCGACATCGGAGGGGGCGCAGCCGTGCTTCGTGGCCTCGCCCGAGACATTCACCTCGACGAACACCGGGAGCGTGCCGGTTGCACGCGCGTCGATCTTCGAGGCCAGGGCGGGTGAGTCTAGCGACTCGATCGCGTCCACGCAGGACAGCGCATGGTTGATCTTGTTGGACTGTAGAGGTCCGATCAGGTGGATGCGCGCGCCGGGCACCTCTCGGATTGCCTCCACCGTCGCGCGTGCCTCCTGGACGCGGTTGTGGCCGAGTAGGATCGGCAGGCCCGCCTCGCTCAGGGCGGCGGCGGCTTCGCGGCACTCCTCGGGCGTGCGCGTCTTGACCGCCAGCTCCAGATGCACCGAATCGGTGCGGCCACACGCGGACGTCGCGCGGTCAATGCGGTCGCGGGCAGCGGCGATGGCCTCGGGAATACTCATGCCCTCATGGTACGCGCGGAGAAACTTTCAGGGGCCAATCAGGGGCCACTCAGGGGAACCTGAAACGCGAGGTGTGGCAGACTAGAATGTTCACAGATCAAGGAAAGGACACGCAATGCGTACCCTGCTCAACATCATCTGGTTCCTCTTCGGAGGCCTGCCGCTCTTCCTCGGCTACCTCCTCGCGGGTGTCGTCGCCTGCATCTTTGTCGTCACGATCCCCGCGGGCGTGGCATGCTTCCGCATCGCCGGATACGTGCTGTGGCCCTTCGGTAAGCGCGTTATCGACAAGCCGGGCGTGGGCGCGGGCTCTGGCCTCATGAACATCGTGTGGTTCCTGGTCGCGGGCCTGTGGCTCGCCATCGGTCACGTGACCACCGCGGCTGCCCAGGCTGTGACGATCGTCGGCATTCCGCTGGCCATCGCGAACCTCAAGATGATCCCGATCACCTGCTTCCCCTTCGGCAAGGCCGTCATCGACGACCCCACCGCGTCCATCCTCTGACGCGTCCTACACTGGGGTCATGGCTCGTAAACACAGCAAGGATCACGGCGGTGGCCCCACCCGCGCCATCGAGGCGCTCACGGCGGCCGGCGTTGCTTTTACCGTCCACGAGTACGAGCACGACCCGGCCGCCCGCGCGTTCGGCGAGGAGACCGTCGAGAAGCTGGGCATCGACCCCACCCAGGCTTTCAAGACGCTCATGGTGCGCCTGGAGCCCACCGGCGAGTTTGTCGTCGGCTGCGTGCCCGCGCTGGCCCACCTGTCCATGAAGCTGATTGCCAAGGCCGCCGGCGCAAAAAGCGCCGCTATGGCCGACCCGGCTGTCGCACAGCGGCGCACCGGCTACGTCGTGGGGGGCATCAGCCCGCTCGGGCAGACCACTGCGCACCGGCTGTTCATCGACTCCTCCTGCCTGGATCACGAGACCATGATCGTCTCGGGCGGGCGCCGAGGCCTCAGCGTCGAGCTGAGCCCCCTCGACCTCGTCGAGCTGACGGACGCCGAGGTCACGGACCTCGCACAGGTCTGACCCGGCCTCGTCCTGTTTCAGTCGTTGTCCCAGGCTCCTGCCTGGTCTTCGTTCCAGCCACCGATACTCCCGCGCCCCCAAAATTTCGCACGTAATTCCCCGGCCGTTCCTTCAGTCTTTGAAGGAGAGGTGTTGAAATCATGCGGTTTCTGATCTCTCAGCGCCGATCCGAATAACGAATTACGTGCGACATTGTTGAGGAACCCTACTGGGAAGCGCTACCTCGCGTCCATGACTCGTGCCGATCCGATGCCGTGACGCGGTCCGTATTAGCGCGTAGATCGCTCGACGTACAATGAGCGCACCCGGGTGAGTGAGGTGAGAGTGGATGAACGAGGAGACTGTGATCGTGTCTGCAGATCTGCGGTACAGCGAAGAGACTGAGGCGGCCATGCGAGAGGCTCGCGAGATTGCTACTGGGCGTATTTCTGCTGTGCGCTATGGCTCTGCGGCAGAGGCGTTGAGGGAGAACGATGACAACTGACATGACTGAACTGAGCCGCCGCGGGCGCTGTGCGTACTGGGTGGTCGCTGCCCTCGCCTGGGCGGGCGTCGCCGCCACCCTCATCATTACGGCCTTCGATGGCTACGCTGCGCCGACCTACGTCGAGGAGGGCCTCTTCGCGGGTGCCGCCCACGGCTGGGCGGGCGCCCCCGAGCGTCTCATCAATTGCCTGTCCTACTTCACCGAGCTGTCCAACATCATGGTTGCGATCATCTCGACCCTCCTCGCGCGCCGAGGCCGCGTCGGGGCGTGGGGGAGGGCGACGCACCTGTGCGCGCTCATGATGATCACGGTGACCGCCATCGTTTATGCGGCCCTCATCGGCCCCTACGAGGTCCTCTCCGGCTTTGCGCTCGTCACCAACCCGCTCCAGCACATCGTCGTCCCTGCTGCCTTCGTGGGGACGGCCGCGCTCGCGGGACCGCGCGGCGGCATCTCGTGGGCGACGCTGGGGCGCGCCCTGCTGATACCGGTCGCATGGGTGGCGTACACGCTCGTGCGAGGCTCCTTCACGCACCAGTACCCCTACGGCTTCGTGAACGTGTGGCGCATCGGCTACGCGCAGGTCGCCATCAACATCGTCGCGATCCTGATCGGCGCCCTGCTCTTCATGGCGCTCTTCGCGGGCGCCGACTGGCTGATCCGCAAGGCCTCTCGGCGCTAACGGTCTGTGCATCTCCCGGACACAGACCCGTATGAGGTTGCTAGAGTGAAGCAATGAGCAGCGAACCTGGCCTCGTTCCAGAACTTGCCGTCACGGACTACGAGGCCTCCAAACGATTCTGGTGCGACCTCATCGGGTTTTCCCTGCGGTATGAAAGGCCGGAAGAGGGATTCGGATACCTCGTTTTAGGCAGCGCGCACCTGATGCTCGACCAGATCAACCAAGGCAGGACATGGGCGACCGGCACGCTTGAGGCCCCACTCGGTCGCGGGATCAACCTCGAGATCCAGGTTGCGCCTCTGGACGCCGCGTGGGAGCGCCTCACGCAGGCGCAGTGGCCGATCTTTGTTGAACCCGAAGAGAAGTGGTACCGGGCGGGCGATGTAGAGATCGGCGTCCGGCAGTTCCTCATCCAGGACCCCGACGGATACCTTGTGCGGCTCCAGCAGGAAATCGGCGAGAGGCCCGCGCGGCGAGGATAACTCGGACGGCGCTGAGCACGACTTTCGGCGTCGCTCCCACCCGACTCATCCGAATTGCCACATCAACGAGGCCGTGACCGCCCTCATCGACGAGGCCGAGCAGGCCTCCACCGAGGATGAGCAGACCGAGAAGCTGCGCGCCGCCAACGAGCAGATCGCGGCGGACGCGGCCAGCGCCTGGCTCTACCTCTACCCGCAGATCGTCGTCGCGCGTTCCAACGTGTCGGGCTACGGCGTCAACGGACTGAACTCGCAGTTCTTCGTCTCGGGCATCTCCAAGAACTGATGACTTGTTACCTGCTGCGGCGCACGGGGCTGCTGATCCTTACGGGATCGGCAGCCCTCGTGGCGATTTTCGTTCTCCTGCGGCTGTTGCCGGGTGATCCGGTGAACGCGCTTTTGTGGCTCTTCCGAGTTGAGTGTGGGTGAGTGGGTGTTGGTTGGGGGTTGCGGGTAGAGGTCGAGGTCCCAGGTGATGAGCGGACTTGTTCCCCCGCTGTCTTCAAGGACCTCGGGCGGTGTCTGGCCCTACCTGCTGCTGCTGTGTGTCGCTTGATCGTTGTGATCGGTGTGATCTGCTC
>CAUSHZ010000071.1:0-8712 GCA_963531605.1 uncultured Actinomyces sp. | reverse complement strand
CGGCGACATCTACGTGCGCGGCGCTCACCAGCCCGACATGACGACGTTCCTCAACACCTTCCGCAAGGTGGGTGGCGCCTTCGATATCGACGCCGATGGCATCCGCTTCTACCACCCGGGTGAGCCGCTGCACTCGATCGCCCTGGAGACGGCCGTGCACCCGGGCTTCATGACGGACTGGCAGCAGCCCCTCGTCGTGGCACTCACCCAGGCCGAGGGCCTGTCGATCGTGCACGAGACCGTGTACGAGAACCGTTTCGGCTTCACCGAGGCACTGCGCAAGATGGGTGCGAACATCCAGGTCTACCGCGAGTGCCTGGGTGGAACGCCCTGCCGCTTTGGCCAGAAGAACTACTACCACTCGGCGGTCATCTCGGGCCCGACCCCGCTGCACAGCGCGGATATCGAGGTTCCGGACCTGCGCGGTGGCTTCTCCCACCTGATCGCGGCTCTGGCTGCGTCGGGCACGTCCACCGTGTCGGGCATCGACGTGATTTCGCGCGGCTACGAGCACTTCACGCGCAAGCTCCACCAGCTGGACGCTCGCGTGCGCTACCTGGACGCCTGAGATCATGGCCGCATCGGGCGTGCGCCGCAGCATTTTGTTGCTCGTCTCGTCGATGTCGGCGGGCGGGCGCAGCGTACGCCTGGGGCCGCGCATCGTGCGCATCCTGCGCGGCGGCGGCTGGGAGGTCGCGGTTCGCCTGACGACACCTGGCGACGACCCGGCGGCGATCGCCGGCGAGGTCGCGTCCGGCTCGTTCGTCGCGGCCCTGGGCGGGGACGGGTACCTGGGTGCCGTGGCGCGCGGGTGCCATGAGTCCGACGCGATCTTCGTTCCCCTGCCGGGCGGGCGTGGCAACGACCTGTGCCGCGCGCTGGGCATCGGCACGGACCCGCTGGTGCGCGCCCGTTCCCTGGCTCCGCTGGGTTTTTCTTCCGACGAGGCCGGGGCCGACTCCTCGGAGTGGCTGGCCTCCCGGGTGCGTCCCCTGGACGGCATGTGGGTGCGTTCGCGCGACGGCGTGCGCCTGGCTCTCGGCATCGTCTCGATCGGCCTGGACGCGCGCGCGAACATCCTCGCGAATGAGTCTTCGCTGACGTCTGGACCGCTGGCCTACGGGTACGGGGCCTTCGCGGCCCTGGCCTCGCATGAACCCACCGAGATCGTGGCCACTGTGGACGGCGTTGAGCGCAACATGAGCGGCTGGATCGCGTCGGTGTCCAATTCCGGGCGTTTCGGCGGCGGCATCACCCTGGTGGAATCCTCCGACATGAGCGACGGCGTCCTCGAGGTGTGCCACGTGGGACCCCTGCCTCTCTCTCGTGCCCTGCCCGTGCTCGCCCGCGTCGTCGCCGGTCGCGCGAAGGCGCACCCGGCTATCGAGGTGGAAAGCGCTCGCGTCGTCTCCTTCGCTGCCCCCGCCGGCGTGGTCGCTATGGCGGATGGGGACCGCATCGCGTCGATCCCCTTTACGGTGGACGTCGCCCCCGGGGTCGTGTCCGTCCTCGTGTGAGGTCCGTGTGGGCCAGCGCGCCCAGCGAGCGGTCCCCGTAGAATGAAGCCATGAGTGCTGTCTCCGGCTTTTACACCTTCGCAAAGGGCGTCCTGACGCCCATCATGACCCCCTGGATCAAGTTCTCCGTGACGGGCGAAGAGAACCTCCCCGCCGAGGGAGGCTTCCTCCTGGTGCCCAACCACCTGTCCAACGTCGATCCGCTGTGCCTGTGCTGGTACTTCATGAAGCGCGACACCGCCGTGCGCTTCCTGGCGAAGAAGTCGATGTTCTCCGTGCCCGTGTTTGGCTGGATCATCAAGGGCATGGGCCTGATCCCCGTCAACCGCGACTCCAACCCCTCGGCCGTCCTGGCACCCACCCGCGAGGCCCTGAAAGCCGGAGAGGTCGTCGGCATCTTCCCGGAGGGCACTCTCACGCGCGACCCCGACCAGTGGCCGATGGAGTTCAAGTCCGGCGCCGCCCGACTGGCCCTCGATACGGGCGTGCCCGTCATCCCCGTCTCGCAGTGGGGCCCGCAGGACATCATGGCCCCCTACAACGCCAAGGGTATCGACATGCGCCCGGGCCGACGCGTCGCCTACCACTTCGGCGAGCCCGTCGACCTGTCGGACCTCATGAGCCCCGCCGGCTCGGAGGATCACGAGGCCGTTACCGAGGCGACCAAGCGCATCAGCGACGCCGTGCGCGCGGGCGTGGGCAAGCTGCGCGGGCTTCCCGTCCCCGAGCGGGTGTGGGACCCCGCCACGCAGGCCGGCCCCTGGTGGGAAGAAGAGCTCGCGAAGAAGGCCAAGAAGGCCAAGAAAGCCCGCAAAAAGGGCTAATCGCGGATATCGACGACCATGCGCACCGGGTTGGACAAGAATCCGATCTGGAATTGGCGCGGGGCAGGTGCCCCGATGACGACGTGCGTGTTGTCCTCGAAGGTACCGTCCGAGACGACGTCCAGGTCGCCGGCGCGCGTGTGCGTGCCGCTCGGGTAGGGGTTCTCGCTCGCCGTCATCGGCGTGCCGTCGATGACCAGATCCAGGAGCGCCTCGCCCTCGACCTGGATGGGCAGGCCTCGGCCCTGCTCGACGGCCTCATCCGTCCACGCTCCGCGCCACACCCCGGGCGTTCCCTCGCCCGAAAACTCCAGCACGACCCGTGTGAACCCCTCGTGCGTCGCCGCGCGAATCCCCGTCAGCGCCAGCGCCTTGTCCGGGTCATCCGAGCGCACCGGAGGCAACCCCTCCACGCTCGACATCCAGTTGTCGGCATTGATCGGCTTGGTCGCATCCAAACCCGGCTCCGGCTCCGGCGTCGTCTCCGGAACCTCGCTCGCGCTCGCGGATGCCGCGGGGGAGTGGGAGGCGCTCGACGAGGCCCCGGCTGACTGAGGCGCGTCCGTTGGGGTTCTGGGAGCGCACGCACCCAGCAGGAGCAGCGAGACGGCCGCGCTCGCGGCGAGGGCGGGGCGATGAGACACAGTTCCTCCGGGTAGGGTCGGTTGTTTCAATCCTAGTAGAATGGCCTCGACAGGGAGGTCTCGATGAGTATGACAACAGCAGCGGTCCTGGGAACGGGCGCGTGGGGAACGACGTTCGCGCAGGTGCTCGCCGACGCGGGCGTGAGCGTGACGATGTGGGGGCGTAACGCCGACACGATCTCGTTCATCAACGGGGGAGAGAACCCGACGTACCTGCCGGGGATCGCCCTGTCGGAGCGCATCAGCGCGACCACCGATATCGCCGAGGCCGTCGCCGGCCGCGAGTTTGTCGTCGTGGCCGTGCCCGTCAAGGCCGTGCGCGCGACCCTGAGCGCCGCGCGCGAGTCATTCGCCCCCGACGTCGCCCTGCTGTCCCTGGCCAAGGGCCTGGAGCTCGGCTCCCTCAAGCGTGTCGACGAGATCATCGCCGAGGCCTCGGGTGTGCCGAGTGGCCGCATCGCCGTCCTGTCCGGCCCGAACCTCTCGCGCGAGATCGCGGAGCGCCAGCCCACGGCGACGGTCGTGGCTGCAACCGACGTGGAGCTGGCCAAGGAGATCGCGAAGGCCTGCCACAACTCCTACTTCCGCCCCTACGTGTCCACCGACGTCGTGGGCACGGAGATGGCGGGCGCGACGAAGAACGTCATCGCGGTCGCCATCGGTGCCGCCGAGGGCATGGGCCTGGGCATTAACACGCGCTCGACCCTCATCACCCGCGGCCTGGCCGAGATGACGCGCCTGGGCACAGCGCTCGGTGCGGACCCCGCGACCTTCGCCGGCCTGTCCGGCATCGGCGACCTCGTGGCCACCTGCTCCTCGCGCCTGTCGCGCAACTTCTCCCTCGGACACCGCCTCGGCTCCGGCATGGGACTGACCGAGGCCCTGGCGCTGTCCCCGGGCGTCGTCGAGGGCGTCGCGTCGGCCTCGCCGATCCTTCAGGTCGCGGCCTCCGTCGGCGTCGACATGCCGATTACGGGTGCCGTCGTCGAGGTCGTCGAGGGACGCGCGAGCATCGAGGACATGGGCCGCATGCTGCTGGCTCGCCCGCAGAAGATGGACGGCTGGAAGATCGAGCTGGTCTAAACCCCGCGCACGCGGGCACCAGATGCCTCCCGCGCGGTAGTCTTGGACCCATGACTGCAATTTCTCGTCCTCGCGTCCTCATTGTCTTCGGTGGACGCTCCTCCGAGCATGAGATTTCGTGCTCGACGGCCGCCGGTATCCTGACCGCTATCGACCGCACCAAGTGGGACGTGATCCCGCTGGGTATCACGCGCGACGGCCAGTGGGTGCGCGTCGCCGATGATCCGTCGGCGCTGGAGTTCAAGGATGGGAAAGGCCAATCCGTCACCGCCGGATCGACCCGCGTCGCCTTGACCCCGGGCGAGGGCAATCTCGTCGAGCTCACCTACGAGGGCGACCCGGATGCACCGGACTCGCGCGTTGTCGGCGTGGAGGACCTGGGCCACGTGGACATCGTGTTCCCGCTCCTGCACGGCCCCTACGGCGAGGACGGCACCATTCAGGGCCTCTTCGAGATGGCCGGCGTGCGCTACGTGGGCTGCGGTGTGACCTCCTCGGCCGTGTCCATGGACAAGCACCTCACCAAGACCGTGCTGGCCGCCGCCGGCATCGACGTGGGCCAGTGGGAGCTGGTCACGGCGCGTCAGTGGGACGCCGACGCCACCGCCTGCATGGACCGCATCGAGCGCCTCGGCTTCCCCGTCTTCGTCAAGCCCTGCCGCGCCGGCTCCTCCGTCGGCATCTCGCGCGTCACCTGCCGCGAGGACCTGCCCGTGGCCATCAAGGAAGCCGCAAACCACGACCCGCGCATCATCGTCGAGGCCTCCATTTCCGGCCGCGAGGTCGAATGCGGCGTCCTCGGCTCGCGCTCTGACTGGCGCAGCGGCACCGCGCCCCTGGGTGAGATCGTCGTCCCCGAGGGCGAGTTCTACGACTACGAGCACAAGTACGTGGACGACGTCGTCGGCCTGTCCTGCCCGGCCGACGTTGCCCCCGAATACGCCGATCGCATCCGCGAGACCGCGTGGCGAGCCTTCGACGCCCTCGAGTGTGAGGGCCTGGCGCGCGTCGACTTCTTCCTCGACGAGGCCAGTGACACCGTCATCATCAACGAAGTGAACACGATGCCCGGTTTCACGCCCATCTCGATGTACCCACAGATGTGGGCCGCCGCAGGCCTGTCCTACCCGGACCTGCTGACCGAGCTGCTGACCGAGGCCGCGCAGCGCCCGCTCGGCTTGCGGTGAGTTCCCAGCCACGACCTCGTTCGTCCTTCATTCCCGACAGAAAGAACACTATGACGGCCCATCCCAAAGTCACCCTGGTGACCTGCAAGTCCATGCCCAACCTCTTCAAAGGCGAGGAAGGTCTGCTTGACGAGCTGGCGGCGCGCGGGTGTGACCCCGAGATCAAGGTGTGGAACGACCCCGACGTCGACTGGTCCGAGGCCGGCATGGTCGTCGTGCGCTCCGTGTCCGACTACGCGAGCGACCGCGCCGCGTTCCTGGAGTGGACGAAGCAGCTGCGTCGCGTGCAGAACTCCGCGGACGTGCTGAACTGGAACACGGACAAGCATTACCTCAAGGAACTGGCCGCCCTGGGCATGCCCACGATTCCCACGAACTGGCTGGAGCCCGAGCAGAACCTGTCCAAGCACCAGATTCACACGCGCTTCCCGGCCTTCGGCGAGTTCGTCGTCAAGCCCGCGGTGTCCTCCGGTGTGCGCGACATCGGCCGCTACACGACCGTTGACACGCACCAGCGCCAGGCCGCCATGCGTCAGGTCCAGGGCCTGCTCGGCGAGGGGCGCTCCGTCATGATCCAGCGCTACGTCGAGGAGATCGACCTGCACGGCGAGATCTCGCTCGTCTTCTTCAACGGCCTGGTCTCCCACGCCGTTGAGAAGCGCTCCGCCCTGCACCCCGCGTCGGTCAGCGATCCCTCCATGCACGAGGCCGTGGTGACCGCCGAGGCCGCCGACTCCGTCGCGTGGAAGTGGGGCGAGGAGATCCGCCGCGTCCTGCACGGCTACGTGCGCTCGCGCCTGGGCCACGACGAGCAGTTCCTCTTCAACCGCGTGGACCTGGTCCCCGACGGCAAGGGTTCTTTCCTGGTCATGGAGGTCTCCCTCGTGGACGCCGACCTGTACCTGGCTGCCACTCCGGGCGCACTCGGCAACTTCGCCGACGCGATCTCCGCTCGCGCCCACTGGTGACGCACGCCACCGCCGTGAGGGCAGTGCTCGAGTTTCCAAGCTCGGGTGGGTAGTGCTAAGCTCTACCCGTTGCCTTCACGGCGACGCGATGGTGGCTGTAGTTCAGTTGGTAGAGCACCTGGTTGTGGTCCAGGACGTCGCGGGTTCGAGTCCCGTCAGCCACCCCATCACCCCGGCGCTTATGCGCCGGGGTTTTTGCTTCTGGAGTATGCTTGTAGCAATCCAATTGACCGGACAAAGGAGTTGTCATGCCCAGCGTGATCGCCTATGGATGCGACGATGCAACCACCCAGTTCCACCCCCTGCAGATCGATATCCGCGAACCCGGCGAGGGGGAGATCTACTTCGACGTCGCCTACGCGGGCATCTGCCACTCCGACATCCACGCTGCCCGCGGCGAGTGGGGTCCCGTGTCGTACCCGCTCGTGCCCGGCCACGAGTTCGTCGGCACCGTCGCCAAGGTTGGCCCCGGCGTCACCAAGTTCAAGGTGGGGGACCGCGTGGGCGTGGGCTGCATGGTTGGCTCCTGCGGCACGTGCGAGATGTGCGAATCCGACTACGAGCAGTGGTGCACCTCGACGCCCGGCACCCTGTGGACCTACCGCGCCGACGCCGAGGGCAACCCGACGACCGGCGGCTACTCGCGCGGCTTCACCGTGCGTGAGGACTTCGCGCTCCACATCCCGTCCGAACTGGATTTTGCGGCCTGCGCGCCCCTCCTGTGCGCCGGCATCACCACCTACTCGCCCCTCAAGCACTACAACGTGGGCCCCGGCTCGCGCGTGGCTATCCTCGGCATGGGCGGCCTCGGACACGTGGGCGTGCAGATCGCCAAGGCCATGGGCGCCGACGTCTCCGTCATCTCCCACGGCCGCTCTAAGGAGGCCGACGCCCGCCGCTTCGGCGCCGACCACTTCTACGCCACCAGCGAGGAGGGCGTGCTCGAGTCCCTGCGTGGCTCCTTTGACCTGATCCTGTGCACGGTGTCCGCCGACGGCCTCGACTACGCCGGCTACATGGCGGCACTGCGCCCCTACGGCGTCTTCGTGGACGTGGGTCTGCCCACCGAGCCCGTCTCCCTGCCGCTGCGCGCCTTCGTCAACGGTGGCAAGTCCTTCGCGGGCTCCCAGATCGGCGGCATCGCCGAAACTCAGGAGATGCTCGACTTCTGCGCCGCCCACGGCGTCATCCCGCAGGTCGAGATGATCAGTGGCGAGGACATCACGCAGGCTTACGACAACATCGTGGATTCGCGCGTGCGCTACCGCTACGTCATCGACACCTCCACGTTCCCCGAGACCGCGTGAGCGTGCGGGTGTAAGGCGAAAGCCCCGGGCCGAGTGGCCCGGGGCTTTCCGATTCTCGGGTAGCGTCCTGCCAGGACAATCGTGCATCGGTCGGTATCAGCTACCTGTTCTCTGGCGTCGATTTGCGCTGTGTCGCGTCTAACCCGAGATCGTTCAGCACGTACTTGCTCATAGTGGAGGGGTGATGTAATCTTCAGGTAACAGATCCCCGGTCAGGCCTCTTGCTTCAGCAATGCACAAATGACCGGGGCCATTTTTATCAGCGAGGATGCTGACGATGCAGAAAAATTGGCTGAGCTACGATGAGCAGCTGGATTTGCTCGCACGACGCGGTATGCGGATCGAGGATGAAAGCGCTGCTGCTCGAGTTTTGTCTTGTGTGAGCTACTACAGGCTTTCGGGGTATTTCCGTTACTGGCAGAAAGACCCAGACTACGGTGACGACGACTTCATCGTGGGCACCAGCTTTAGCAGGATATACAGTCTGTATGAGGCAGAGCAGGAGCTTGCGGATGCTTGTAAACGTTTACTGGCCACGTGTGAAATCGTTCTGAGAACGCGATTTGCCTACCACTATGGGACTTGTGTTGGGCCTGTTGGTTCCTTTGCTCATGGATTGGGTTTTACTCGGCCTCCATCGGAAAAAATCGATCCAGTAGAAGAGCGTATTTTGTCTGACCTGGACCGTAGTAATGATCAATTTGTTGCGCACTACCGCGACGAGATTAAACAGGGGGCACGATATAAGCCTGAAGCCTATGACAGGATGCCGATATGGGTGGCTGTCGAAGCCCTCAGCTTTGGCTGCTTGTCTCGTATGATCACGGCATCCGGGGAGTCTGGAGTTCTTGATGACATGGCAGAGTCGCTGAATACTTCACGCGCTGTTCTTCCCTCGCAAGTCCGTTCTTTTGTCTACTTGCGCAATCGGTGCTCGCACTACGGCAGACTCTGGAACACTGCCGTGACAGATGAGCCGGCAATACAGAAGAACACCAAGCGCAGAATACAGCGCACGTATCGAGCCTTCGACAAACACTCGGCCTATCAGATTCTCGCTGCACTCCATGATCTAGCGACTCGTTCAGGGCTCCGCGAGGACTGGCTTGGAACCGTCATAGAACCTCTGCTGCAGGCAAACCCGTTGCTCGCGTACGGCATTGCGACGCCAAACAAATATGG
>CAUSHZ010000070.1:0-8887 GCA_963531605.1 uncultured Actinomyces sp. | reverse complement strand
CCACATGAGCGGGTGCACCTTGGCGGCCTTGCCCTTGACGAGCTGGATGACCGCGTAGGTCACGAAGCCCACACCAATGCCGACGGACACGGAGTAACCGAAGGGCATGAAGGCGATCGTCATGAAGGCGGGGATCGCAACTTCCGGGGAATCCCAGTCGATGCCGGTCACCTGGGTCATCATGAGGAAGCCGACGAACACGAGGGCCGTGGAGGCGGCCTCGGTCGGGACCAGCTCGACGAGGGGCGCCAGGAAGGTCGACAGCAGGAACAGGATGCCGGTGACCACGGAGGCCAGGCCGGTGCGAGCACCCTCGGCGACGCCCGAGGCGGA
Organism: uncultured Actinomyces sp.; assembly: GCA_963531605.1. GTDB lineage: Bacteria > Actinomycetota > Actinomycetes > Actinomycetales > Actinomycetaceae > Pauljensenia. Next base: position 8,554 of record CAUSHZ010000070.1, on the reverse strand, counting down.
CTCGACGTAGGAGGTGTTCGAGGAGACGCCGCCGACGCCGCCGGCCACCGCGGCCAGCGAGTCGACAATCAGGATCTGGCGGGTCTTGGGCGGGTTGCCGTCCTTGTCAAGCAGATTACCCTCGGCGCCGACGGCCACCATGGTGCCCATCGTGTCGAAGAAGTCTGCGAGCATGAGGGAGAAGACCAGCAGGATCACGGAGACGACGCCGAGCTTGCCGAAGCCGCCGAAGAGATCCACCTTGCCGAGCGTGTCGAACACGGGAACCGCGATCGGGGAGCCCTTGAGCTCGGGGACGGTCTGGCCCCAGCCGGTCGGGTTGGTCTCGGAGATGCGATCGATGTGGGCGAAGGCCTGAACGATGACGGCGAGGATCGTGGAGGCGATGATCGAGATCAGGACCGCGCCCTTCACCTTGCGCACGTAGAGGATCATCATGAGGAACAGGCCGAACACGAAGACGAGGGCCGGCCAGCCGTCGAGCGAGCCCGAGATACCGAACTGGACGGGGGTCGCGCCGGCGCGCACGATGCCCGCGTTCACGAGGCCGATGAGGGCGACGAAGAGGCCCAGGCCCACCGTGATGGCGGTCTTGAGGGCGGCGGGGACGGCACGGAAAACGGCCTCACGGAAGCCCGTGAGGACGAGCAGGAAGATGAGGATGCCTTCCCAGGCGATAATGCCCATGGCCTCGCCGTAGTTGAGGCCTGCACCGAGGACGAGGGTGAAGGCGACGACCGCGTTGAGGCCAAGGCCTGCGGCGAGCGCCAGCGGGTAGTTCGCGACAACACCCATGAGGATCGTCATGATGCCCGCGACGAGCGCGGTGCCGGCTGCGATGCCCTGGGTCGTGATGGAGCCGTCTTCGGGCACGGCGTTGCCCAGGATCGCCGGGTTGACGACCAGGATGTATGCCATCGCGAAGAAGGTGACGAATCCACCGCGGATTTCGTGACTGATAGTCGAGCCGCGCTTGGAGATCTGGAAGAACGAATCAAGTGACTGTGCGAAGCCGCCGTGGGATGGGGCGGTCTTTTCTTGTGTGCTCACCGGATAATCGTGCCTGCTCAGCCGCCCGCACGCAAACAAACTCACCATTTGCCCACTTGCTGAGAAAGCACCCGGGACTGAGTCCCGAGTGCTTTCTGTCAGTTCATAGCGGAAGGAAACGTCAGGCTTCCTGTTCCTCGCCTGTCGGAGCTTCTGCCTCATCGGACGTCACTTCGTCGACCGTGGCCTCGTCCTTGCGCGCCTCGTCCGATGCGCGCGGCATCGGCTCGGCGTCGAGAGCACCCTCGTTTACGCGCGAGGGACGCACGGGCCACGCGGTACCGTTCTTGGGGACGTCGGTCTCCGAGTGGGAGCCGCACGTGTGATCCAGAGAGACCACAGCGCCGTCGTCGGTCGCCCACTCGTTCGCACACACGCCAAACATCGTGCGCATGCCGCCACTCATCTTCATGAGGAAACCACACGACGAGCAGGTGTTACGCGGACGGCGACCGGACTTGGGCCCACGGTCGGACTCGTACCACCGCTTGGCCGCCTGATCGATACCCTCCTGCGACAACACGCGCGGGCGCCCCAGGCCGAGCTCTCGCACGACCGGCAGATCGGGGTCCTCACTCGTATCCTCGAATCCCTGTTCGAGGCGCTCATCGTCCGCCTTGTAGGGCATGACGTCGTCACGAGAAATATCCGAGGGACGCAGACGCTCTTCCCAGGGCACCCACTCCGGGGCCAACAGCGCACCCTCGCGGGGAGTCATGTCGACCTCACAGACAGTGGCGACGCGCCCGCGCGGCACGCGGGCGACGGTCACCGCCCAGCACCAGCCCACGTAGCCCGCGTCGGTGGACGCGAAGTAGTGGGTAGCCAGACGCTCCGACACCATCTCAAAGCCGACGTGCTCGCCGACGGGACGGGGGTGTGCAACGGCCTCGGCACCGGCGCGCGCGACGTCGACGGCACCCTCGAGGACGGCGTCCTTCTTCACTGCCCGCAGGCGGGCACTAGTCTTAGGCATCAAATTCCTCTGCGACGGCGCGCAGCACCTTCGCGATCTTGGTCGCGTTGTCCGGGTAGGAACCGCGGCGCAGCGCGGCGCTCGAGGAGTCGAGGAGCTTAATCAGGTCCTCAACGACGGGCACCATCGCCTGCGGCTTGCGGCGCTTGGCTCGGGCAACGGAAGCTGTCTCCTTCAGGAAACGCACGCTCAGAGCCTGCGGTCCCTTTCGCCCGTCGGCCACCGAATACTCCACGCGAGCACCCACTCGGGGGCTGGGGTGGTCGGCCGGAAGCGCGGACGAGTGGAGGAAGACATCAGCGCCGTCGTCTCCTGCGATGAAGCCGAAACCGCGATCAGCGTCGAAGAACCTCACTTTACCGGTGGGCATGGTCCCCTCCTTCTCTCAATAGTCTGAATGCCCCTATGGGCTCTCCCTATCATAGGGCGCTCGTCCCCCGCGCGCGGCAGACGAGCCGACGCCTGTAGCGAACAGCACCACTGCCCGCATTTCTCCAGCCTCGTCACGTAGACTGACCCCACGGAAACTATCACCGGTGCCGCGGTGCATCACACGCTAGACGCACACGGCGCGCATGGTGTATGTTGACCTGTTCGCCACATCACAGGAGGCCCCCGTGACACGAATCCGCCGTTTCAGCCTCATCGCTGTTCTGACAGCGATACTGCTTGCGCTGGGCCTTCCCGCGCTCGCAGCGTCACCCATGACCATCAGCGATTCGGTCACCGATCCCGACGGATGGCTCTCCAGCGCCGACCGCTCCACGATCGAGTCCGCGACGAGCAGGGCCGCCTCCTCGGGCAAACCCATCAAGGTCGTCGTGGTCGCCAACTTCTCGGGCACGGACGCAGAGTCGTGGTGCCAGCAGACCGTCCAGCGTTCCTCCCTGACCAACGGCACCGTCGTCTACGTCATCGCGTACGACCAGCGCCGCGACGCGGCCTGCTCCTTCAACGGACCATCTAGCTCCTCCCTCCAGGGTGCCGTGCGTGCCTCCGAGAAGCAGCTGACCCCCAATCCGCTGACGTCTTCCGCCGTCGCCAACGGGGTCAACGCATTCGTCAACACCCTCGTGAGCGGCACGTCCAACTCGGGTTCCAGTTCCACGAACTCGAGTTACTCCAGCAACCCCGGCGCGACCGATGACGACGGCAGCTCACTCTTGGGCCCCTTGTTTATGTTCCTGATCCTCGTAGGCGGCGTCACTGCCATCGCCATCGGAGTTGCTCGCTCGTCGCGTCGCAACAGGCTCGCCGCCCTGCAGGCCGCACAGGTCGATGCCGAGAGCGCGGCCCGCGCCGCCCAGGAAGCAAACCGGCAGCTCCTGTCGGCGGACGAGCAGGTGCGCACCGCGACCGACGAACTCAACTACGCACGCGCGCAGTTCGGCCTGAACTCCACGGACGAATTCGCCCGCGCCATCGAAGCCGGCAAGGCGGCTGTCTCGCGCGGCTTTAGCGCCCAGGGGCAGATGAACTCCGCGACCGCCCCGGCCGAGCAGCTCCGCCTGGCCACCGCGATCATGCGGGATCTGGGCGCCAACATGAACCCTCTGAGCACCATCCAGGCGTCGTTCGCCACCAAGCGCGCCGAGCAGGCCTCGCTCCCCGAGCGAATCGCCGAGGCCCGCGAACGCCTCGCGGAGGAGCTGACGGATCTGGAGCGCGCGAAGTCCGAGCTGTCCAGCATTTCGACGCTCTACCCTGCGCAGATGCTCGCCTCCCTCCAGGACAACCCCGAGCAGGCTGAGGCGCTCCTCACGTCGGCGCGCAGCGCGCTCGACACCGCGGAGGCGTCTGCCCCCACCGACCGCGCCCATGCCGCGAGCGCCCTCGACACCGCCCTGCGTGCCCTGACGATGGCCAACCACCAGACCGACGCGATCTTCTCTGCGAAGTCCGACCTGGACGCGATCCGCGATCGCCTCGTCGCGGCGATCAGCTCGATTTCCTCGGACATCACCGACGTCAACGAACTGAACACGGATCCGGCGGTGTTCAACCCGTTGGTGGCCGACGCTCACGCGGCCATCGCCGAGGCCCAGGCGGCCCTTGCGAACACGGGCGATCCGCTCGCGGCCCTCGAGCACCTGCGCATGTCCGAGGCCACCCTGGACGCGGCACTCGAGCCGCTGCGCACCAAGGAAGAGGCCTACGAAAAGGCTCGCAAGGCCGCCGAGGCGCAGATTTCGCTCGCTGATTCCGCTGTCTCCCAGGCCGAGCGTTACGTGCAGGGCCGACGTGGAGCCATCGATCTGGAGCTGCGTTCAACCCTCAACAACGCTGAGACCGCCCTGAGCACCGCCCGCCGGTCGCTCGAGGATGATCCCGAGGCCGCGTCGACGCACGCAATGAACGCGCGCGCCCTCGCCGACAGCGTCATGGCGACCCCCATCCAGAACTTCGGGGGCTCGTGGGGACAGCCCACCACGGGCAACGGGTCCTACACGGGATCGTCCCTGGGCGACTTCCTCCTGTGGTCGACGCTGTTCTCGAATTCCGGTTCGCACCACCGAGACGACTTCGATCCCTTCCACAGCGGCTCCAGCTCGTCCGGGTCTGGATGGTCCTTCGCTTCCGGCGGCGGCTCCGACTGGGGATCGAGCTCGAGCAGCTCCGACTGGGGCTCGGGCGGCTGGTCCTCCGCCTCCGGTAGCTTCTGAGCCATCGGGCCACGCAGCAGAGGTTTATCGCTTCATCGACGAGCAGGAGGCACCGTGTCACGGATCCGACGCCTGGGCTTCGCAGCCATCATGATGGTTGCGATGCTGGTCGGCGGCGCGCCCGCGTTCGCGACCGAGCCGCTCACCACGAGCGGACACGTCACCGACCCCGACGGCTTTCTGAGCGACAAGCAACGCGAAACTATTGAAACCCCAGCGACATCGTTTTATTCCACATACACCACGTACATCGACGTCGCCATCATTCCCAACTTCTCCGGCCAGGAGCCAACAGCGTGGTGCAAGGCCGCCCTCAAGCAATCGCGCACCGCACAACAGGGCATCCTCTACGTTGTCGCCTATGAGAACGGCACGAACGCCTCCTGCGCGGGTTTGGAGCTAGCGAAAGATTCGAGTACCAGGCCGATGCTGGACGGCGCGCTACGCGCCGCCCACTACAAGCATAAAACCACCCCACTGACCCCTGAAGAGGCAGTGGCGGGCTCTCGCGCGTTCATCGACTCTCTACGCAGCGATTACGACTTCAGGGCACGCAACGCCGCCGAGAACAGCAAGAGGCGGCAAGAGGAGGAGAAAAGGCGCGAGGAGCAAAAGAAGGAAGAAAACAAGAGGAATCGCGTCGTTAACATCTTCATATCCGTGCTCATTGTGATTGTCGTTGGCTCCAACGTGTGGGTTTGGGTGCGCAAACAGAGAGAATACGAGTACGGCGAACCCCCAACTGTGGATGAGGAACCCACCCCGATCGTGGACACCGTACGGCGCGACGCCCTGAGGGCAGCCGCAGATGCACGGCGGCGCCTATCGGAGGCCGAGGAACAGGTGCGCGCCGCCGAAGAAGACTGGAACTTTGCTCGCGCCCAGTTCGGTAGCGCCGCGGCTGAAGAGTACGGACGCCGCCTCGAGGCGGCGAAGGCGGCTATTGCGCGCGGCTTTGATACTTACAAACAGATCGAGCACACTCCTGATTCCCATGCCAAGCGACGCCTCGCCACAACAATCACGGAGGATCTCGACAAGAACCTGGCACCCCTGCAGGATGCTCGCAAGGAGTTTGCCGCACAGCGCGAGAAGCGCTCATCGCTTCCCGTCCAGCTTGCCGACGCTCGAGAACGTCTCGTCGAGGAGCTCGCCGATCTGGAGCGCTCGAAGGAAGAGCTCTCCAGCATTGCGGGCCTCTACACCGAATCCATGCTCGCTTCCCTCCAGGACAATCCCCAGCGCGCGACACAACTGCTGGAGTCCGCTCGGAGCGCGCTGGAGACCGCGAGCGCGCATATCGACACCGACGCCACCCGAGCAGCCTCCGCGCTGGATACCGCCCAGCGCGCACTGGCCATGGCCAATGCACAGACGGATGCGATCTTCTCTGCGAAGACCGATCTTGACGCGTTCCGCGAGAGACTCGCCGCTTCCATCGGATCCGTGTCCGCCGCCCTGTCGGACGCGAAGCAGCTCGATTCCTCGGACGCTTTCTCTCCCGTTCTCAACGAGGCCGAGGCCGCCATCGCCAGGGGACAGCGCGCGCTGGTCAGCGACGAGGATCCCCTCGGCGCGCTCGAAAGTCTTCGCGACGTAGAGCTCCGAATGGATGCGGTCCTCGCTCCGCTCATGACGCAGGAGGAAGCTAGGCGCAAGGCGAAAGAGACCGCTCAGCGCCATATTCGCGACGCTGATGCCGCCCTCGCTTGGGCTCGCAAGTACCTGAAGGACCACGAGGGTTCGGCTCTCCTCGACGTGAACAAGCTGATGAGCGAAGCCGAACAGGCAATGACCGAGGCGCACAAGGCCCTTGACGAAGACCCCCTACGTGCGAGCGCAGCCGCTTCGAGGGCCACCACACTCACCAACCGAGCACTTGCGGCACCAGGGCGACGATAGGGGAGGTTCACGCGAACTTATTTCCACCCGCACACGACCGTCACGTACACTGGCCTTACACCACTAGAGTGTGATACAAGACACGCGACTATAGAGACACTGCGACCCACAATGGTGTATCTTAATCTGTTCGCCACTCACCAAGGAGGATCACATGCCACGGATTCGACGCCTGGGCATCGCGGCCGTCATGGCTGCAGTGATGCTGGTCGGTGGCGTGCCCGCGTTCGCGACCGAGCCGCTCACGCCAAGCACACGTGTCACCGATTCGGATAACTTCCTGAGCGACGAGCAGCGTGCACAATTAGAGACTGACGCAGAATCCCTCAACTCCAAGTATTCCGTTCCCGTCTACATCGTCATCGTCCCCAACTTTTCCGACCAGGAACCGGCGAAGTGGTGCCAGTCCACCCTCGCCAATATCGAGCACAACGACAAGGTCATCCTCTACGTTGTCGGATATGAGGACGGAACGGACGTCTACTGCGTTGGCAACGAGATGGCTCGGTTGATACGCGGCAATGTGTTGACCGAAGGTTACATTAAGAGTGCACTATCGGCAGCCCGTCGGGCATACAAGTCGACCCCGCTCACCCCCGAGGAAGCAGCTGCGGGCCCAACAGCCTTCATCAGCGACCTACGCAACTCCTACTACACGGCCGAGGAAATTGCCTCCCGCCGCGAGGCATATAACCAGGATCTGACAAAGGAAACCAAGTACGACAAAATCAAGACCGTTCTCGCATTCCTCGGCGTGGGTTTCCTCTTTGTGATCGGTATTTTCTTCGAACTGTGGACAAAGCAGCGAGAAGAAGAAAAACAAGCCATAGAAATTGAAACGGCAGCATGGCGCGTGTCGCGCCGCAGGGATGAGCGCGAAGACGAAGCCGCACGACGAGATGCCGAGCGGGCGGCCCAGCAGGCGAACGATCGCTTGTCCCAAGCCGATCAGGAGGTGCGCGACGCCGAGAAAGAGTGGGACTACGCCCGCGCACAGTTCGGCATCGCCGCGACCGAACAGTTCCGCAACCGCATCAAGGAGGCGAAGCAGGCCCTGTCCCGTGGGGACTCCCTCCTCAAGCAGTGCCGCACGGCATACAACCCGGCGAACAAAAAGAGCCTGGCGGCGCAGATCATCAGCGATCTCGACACACACCTGGGTTTACTGCGCGACGCGCAGGCGCCCTTTAGCACGAAGCGTTCCGAACGCACCGCGCTGCCGACCCGTCTGGCCGAGGCTCAGGAACGCCTGGCAGAAGAGCAGGCGGACGTAGAGCGTTCGAGGGAGGAGCTGGCGACAATTGCCAACATCTACCCCGGCACGGTACTGGCTGCACTCGAGGACAACCCCGACAAGGCCGCGTCACTGCTCACCTCGGCACACAACGCCATTGAGTCGGCCCAGGCAATCATCGACACGGACGCCGACCTGGCCACCTCCGCCGTCGACACTGCCGAGCGCGCGCTCCTCATGGCCTACCACGAGATGAACGCTATCTTCACGGCGAAACAAGACCTGGACCACATTGAGGATCGGCTCGGCGCCGCTATCGCAGCCCTCTCCTCAGACATCGAGGAGGCTGACCGCCTGCAGACCGACCGGACCCTGCTCGCTCCCCTCATCACTGATGCTCGTGAGGCGATCACGCGGGCTCAGGAGGCCCTTATTCACAACGATAATCCGCTCGACGCACTCGAGCACGCTCGCTCTGTTGAAGCCAAGCTGGACGCCACGCTTGATCCGCTTCGCAGCCCCGGGCGCTAGTTGGGAGGAACACACACCGTGACAACACCCCCCTCCCCCGCTACAGGCTCGCTGTAGCCCTCTCATCCTGCGAAACAACGTCTCGCTCACAACCCGCGCGCATGCGCACCACACCAAACCGCGCACGAGCGCGCACCACCTCAAAGGAGAACATCATGGCCGAAAAGCAGACGATCCTGGGCCGCATTGCTCAGCTCG
>CAUSHZ010000069.1:0-9029 GCA_963531605.1 uncultured Actinomyces sp. | reverse complement strand
TCATGACGGTCTTCTCAGACGTGGTCTTACGGATCGTCAGGATGTCGTCAGAGTCAGGGGTTGATCCAGGAATACCCGCGTTCTCGGGATAGGTACTCGGCTCCCTGTTCGCAGCGGGCGGGTTGGGATTCTTGTAGATGTCGACACTACCCTTGCCCTCGCCGACATAACGATGGCAGTACCACCTACTCTTATCTCCGCGCTTGCGAGCCTTGTAGGGAGCTCCGGGGTAACAGCCATAGCCGTTACGAACGGACGTCGTTTCCTCGTAGGGACCTCCGGCTCGGGGCACCGCGGTCGTCTCCGTGTCGTTCGTCGTCTCGAACTGGTCGAAGGGGAAGGACTCCTCCAGGTCGCCGATGCGAATGTCAAAGGAGGAGTGCACCCAGTCCTGCTCCGTGAAGATGGGGAAGTTGTTGTGTCGCACGGCCCCGATCAGGAAGGGCTCACCCAGCGTCACCGTTCCCGGATCGTTGGGCTTGTAGCCCAGGGCGCTCGTTGTGGAGGCAGAGATCCGGCTGGGATCATACTCACCCCTATAGCTCCTGCCGTAACGGAAGTGATCGTAGGCCTCGCCACGGGCAATGTACGACCAGTAGTCACCACTCTCAGCCACCGACGCTTTCAGCCACGGCTGAACCTGAGTGCCGCTGGTGTGCTTGATCGACGACTGGTTCGGGTCGCTCGGGTTGTAGCGCGACTGTCCGCGCACGACACCGAAGTACCCCTTGTCATCCACGAAGGTGGTGCGATCACCTTCAGTGTTGTTGATGACGGTGGCGCCGATACGCCCCTCGGCGCGATTAAACGAGGTCGTGGTCACGCCGGGCGTCTCGAGGGGAGCCTCGGCGTGGGCGGGCTCGACCGCGGAGGTGAGCGCGGGCAGTGCCGAGGCGGCGGCGAGCGCCCCGACGATCAGGGCACGAGTAAGAAAGCGACGAGGCCTGGACTCGCGGGTGCGGAGGGAGGCCTCGGGCGCGTATCGTCCTCGCGGAGGAGCGGTGTCCGCCAGGCGAGCACTGCTCACAGCTTCGTCATGGTGCATAGTTCCCCCAGTTAGTAATAGTTACTAAGCCACCCTATCAGCTCCCGTCAATTAATGGGTAAGTCGTGACAGGTACCACCCTTTACCCTGTTTAGCGCTCGTTCTATTGCCGCAAAGCACGTATATAAATTTCGTGTTAATTCCATAGGAACTCGGACATGCACATCGATGGGTGCCGCTGACAAATATCCGACACTCACCATGTCGCAGCGAGAAGCCCCCTCGCACTTTGTTTGCTCCAACACACTTATCATCACACGTGTAACATATGCACCAAATGTCACAGGCGCATCATGGCAAGGTATTCCCTGCCATGACAGGCCTTCGACGCGAGCGCGTGGGCCTTTGCTCATCGGGAACATCCCGGCAGATGGGGCCACGCCACTTCGCGCGGCGGCTAAACTGTGACTGGGAGCGGGCTCGCTTCCGCCCACACCGTACGTCGCGCGCACAGCGCGGGGGAATGAGGAGAGCACGACTATGAGTATCTTCGACCGCTTCGAGAGCGCCGTCGAGAGAGGCGTCAACGGCGCCTTCTCGCGCGTGTTCCGGTCGGGGATCAAGCCCGTGGACATCACCACGGCGATCCGCCGCGCCATGGACGAATCCGTCCAAGAAGTCTCCGCCTCGCGCATCATTGCCGCGAACCACTTCTCGGTCTACGCCTCGCGCACCGACCTCACCTCCCTCGAGGCATCCCTCGACGTCCTCGCCGACGAGTTCGCCCAGCAGGCCACCGAACACGCCGCGGCGAACAGCTACTCCCTCCTCGGCCCCGTCACGATCGAGTTCATCGCCGACGCCTCCGAGCCCAGCGGCACCCTCAAGGTCGACGCCGAAAACCGCCGGGGACCCGCGGCCCCCGCCACGGCCTCGTCCGCGTCCCCCGAGCACCCGATCATCGACATCGACGGCGAAAAGTGGCTCCTCACCGAGCCCGTCACCGTCATCGGACGCGGCTCCGAAGCCGACATCGTCGTCAACGACTCGGGCGTCTCGCGCCGCCACCTCGAACTGCGCATCACCCCCACCGGCGTGATCGCCACCGATCTCGGATCCACCAACGGCTCCTTCGTGGAGGGCCACCGCATCGACGCAGCGACCCTGCTCGACGGCAACCAGATCGTCATCGGACGCACCAAGATCCTCTTCTGGACCCACCCAGACCAGAGCGGAGTTTAATGAAGTGACCACAGACCTCGCATTTACCGTTTTCCGCATCGGGTTCCTGGTGCTGCTCTGGCTCCTCGTGCTCGCGGCCGTCAACACGCTGCGACGCGACATCTTCGGCACCGTCGTGACCCCGCGCGGCAAGGGACGCGACAAGGCCACGTCACGCCGTAAAGCATCCCGTGAGAAGCGCAAGGACAAGAAGCGCACCTCCACGAACCCGCTGGCCCCCAAGGACCTCCTGGTGACCGGCGGCCCCCTCGTCGGCACCATGCTGCCCCTCGGCGAGGCCCCCATCGTCATCGGCCGCTCACCCGCGTGCACCCTCGTGCTCGAAGACGAGTACGCGTCCAGCCGCCACGCGGCACTCACCCCCCAGTCTGACGGCTGGTGGATCGAAGACCTCTCCAGCCGTAACGGCACCTTCATCGACGACGAGCGCCTAAGCGCCCCGCGCCAGCTCAAGATCGGTGACGTCATCCGCATCGGCCAGACGACTCTCGAATTGGTGGGTTGATATGTCAGGAAACGCGGTTCAATTCCACTACGCCGCCCGCTCCGACGTGGGCCTCGTTCGTTCCAACAACCAGGACTCCGGCTACGCCGGCGCGAACCTGCTGGTCCTCGCCGACGGCATGGGCGGCCCCGCGGGCGGCGACATCGCCTCCTCGGTGGCCCTCGCGCACCTCGTCCCCCTCGACACGGACTCGCACCCGGCCGACTCGATGCTTCCCCTCCTGCGCGAGGCCCTCCTCGACGCGCACGAGGAGCTCACCGAACGCTCGAGCCGCGACCGCGACCTCGAGGGCCTGGGCACCACCTGCATCGCGCTCATGCGCTCCGGCAACCGCCTCGCGATGGTCCACATCGGCGACTCGCGCGCCTACGTGCTGCGCGGCGACACACTCACGCAGGTCACGACCGACCACTCCTTCGTGCAATACCTGGTCGACACCGGCCAGATCACGCCCGAGGAAGCCGAGCACCACCCCAACCGCAACGTCGTCCTGAAGATCCTCGGCGACGCGCAGGCCGACGTGGCCCCCGACGAGACGATCCGCGAGGCCGTCGTCGGCGACCGCTGGATGCTGTGCTCCGACGGCCTGTCCGGCCTCGTCTCCCCCGAGACCATCGGCCAGGTCATGGCCGACTTCAAGGACCCGGGCGAGTGCGCCGAAGAGCTCATCCGCCTGGCCCTCCTGGGCGGCGGCCCCGACAACATCACGTGCGTCATCGCGGACATTGTCCCCGCCGGCACCTTCCCGCCCGCTCCCCCGCAGATCGTGGGCGCCGCGGCCATCGACCGCAACGCCAAGTCGCGCGGCGGAGAAGGGGCGGCCGCGCGCGCCGCTGCCCTGGGCTCCTCGGCCTCGGGCACCCCCAGCGACGAGGACGACGCACCCGTCGAGCTCAAGCCCCGTTCCTCGTGGTGGACCCCCGTGTTTATCTCGCTCGTGACGGTCCTCGTGGTCGCCGCGTCGTGGATGTCGTGGAAGTGGACGCAGACCCAGTACTACGCGATCGGCCAGGACGGCTACGTCGTCATATACCAGGGCATCCCCCAGTCGATCGGCCCGTGGCAGCTCTCCCACGCCGTGGAGGTCTCCAACGTCGCGCTGTCCGACCTCGCGCCCGTGGACCGTCAGCGCCTCGACACCCCGGTGCTGCGCTCCTCGCGCGCGGACATCGACTCCTACATCGACGGACTGCGTCACTCGATCACCCAGCCCGCCACGCCCTCGTCGCCGACGCCCCAGTCGGGCGCACCGCAGTCCGGCGGGGCCCAGTCCGGTGCGCAGAGCGGGGGCGCCTCCTAATGGCTACCGTATCGATCGCGCCCGCCCGGCCTCGCCGATTCCTGGAGCTGACCCTCATGGGCCTGGCTCTGGCCGTCGGCATCGCCGGCTACGTGCTGACCTCGCTGAACTACACGGGGGAGATCCCCGCGAACCTTCTCACGCAGGTCGGCGTGCTCGTCGCGATCGCGATCATTGCCGAGGTCGGCGTGCACTTCCTGGCCCCCTACGCGGACCCGGTGATCCTGCCGGTCGCAGTCGCCCTGACGGGCCTGGGACTGGCGATGATCTACCGCCTCGACCTGTCGTACGCGCGCAGGGACGAGGCCGTGGTGGGCTTCCGCCAGGCACTGTTCGTAGGCATCGCGATCGTTATCGCGGCCATCATCTTGATCACGCTGCGCGACCACCGCATGCTACGACGCTACACGTACACCTTCGGCGCACTGTCGCTCTTCCTCCTGCTCCTGCCGATGATTCCCGGCCTGGGCCAGGAGACCTTCGGCGCGCGCGTCTGGATCCACCTGGGTCCCATCTCCGTCCAGCCCGGTGAGCTCGTGAAGATCACGCTGGCGATCTTCTTCGCCGGATACCTCGTGACGAACCGCGACAACCTGGCGATCGGCGGCCGCAAGTTCCTGGGCATGCGCCTGCCGCGCGCCCGCGACCTCGGCCCGATCATGGTCGTGTGGCTGATCGGCATCGCGATCCTCGTCCTGCAGCGCGACCTGGGTACTTCGCTCCTCTTCTTCGGCCTGTTCGTTGCGATGCTGTACGTGGCGACGAACCGCGTGTCGTGGCTGGTCATCGGTTTCACGCTCTTCGTGCCCGCCGTCGCGATCGCCGTGAATTCTTTCAGCCACGTGCAGACGCGCTTCAACATCTGGCTCAACGCCCTGGATCCCGACGTGTACGACCGCGGGTCCTACCAGCTCGTCCAGGGCCTGTTTGGCCAGGCCTCCGGAGGCCTCATGGGCACCGGTTGGGGCCGGGGCTACCCGCAGCTCGTGCCGCTGGCGAACTCGGACTTCATCCTGTCCTCCTTCGCGGAGGAGCTGGGCCTGACCGGCATGGCCGCCATCCTGATCCTGTACCTGATCCTCATCCAGCGAGGCCTGCGCGCGGCGCTGACGGTGCGCGACGGCTTCGGCAAGCTCCTGGCGACCGGCCTGAGCTTCTCGCTGGCCATTCAGCTCTTCGTGGTGCTCGGCGGCATCACGCGCATTATTCCGCTGACCGGCCTGACGGCCCCGTTCCTGGCTGCGGGCGGCTCGTCGATGGTGTCCTCGTGGATCACCGTCGCGCTGCTGATCCGCGTGTCCGACGCCGCGCGACGCCCAGCCTCGACCCCCGCGCCGTGGAACTCCGGCATCCAGCCTGCCGTGGGAGTGGGTGAGTGAGCCGTGAATAACCAGATCCGCAAGATCTTCATCATCGTTCTCTTGATGTTCGCCCTGCTGGGTGTGGGCATCACGAACACGCAGTTCATTTCCGCGTCCTCGCTCAACGCCGACGCTCGCAACCAGCGCACGATCCTGCACGCGGCCGAAACCGACCGCGGCCCGATCATCGTCGACAAGACGGCGATCGCATCTTCGGAGCGCGAGGAAGACTCGAAGCGCTACGTGCGCACCTACGCCGAGGGCCCGCTGTACGCGCCGGTCACAGGCTACTTCTCGTCGGTGGGCAACGCATCGACGGGCATCGAGGCCACCGAGGAGGACGTCCTGGACGGCCAGTCCCAGACCCTGCTCGGACAGCGCCTGCGCAACCTCCTGACGGGTCAGAACCGTCAGGGCGGCGGCGTCTCTCTCACCCTGAACTCGCAGATGCAGAAGGCCGCAGCCGAGGCCCTCGGTAACCGCAAGGGTGCCGTCGTGGCCCTCGACGCGAAGACCGGCGCGGTCCTGGCGATGTACTCGTCGCCGACCTTCGACCCGAACCAACTGGCCTCCTCCGACGCCGGCGCGGTGTCCGAGGCGTTCTCCGCACTCTCCTCGGACCCGAACAACCCGCTGCTCAACCGCGCTATCTCGCAGCGCTACGCCCCCGGCTCGACGTTCAAGATCCTCACGACGATCGCCCTGATCGAAAACGGCGTCGCCGACCCGGATATGCGCATGCCCTCGCCCGTCTCCACGACCCTGCCGGGCACGGCTACCGAGGTCTCCAACATTGAGTCCTCCACCTGCGGCGACGGCAACCCGACACTCACCGAGGCCTTCGCGCGCTCGTGCAACACGACCTTCGTGCTGGCTTCCGAACATCTGACGAACCAGCAGCTCGTCGACGTGACGAACCGCTTCGGTTTCGGCCGCGAGTCGCAGATCCCGCTGACGGTGACGCCCTCCGTCTTCCCCGCCGACGCGGACGCCGCGCAGCTCGCGATGAGCTCGATCGGCCAGTACACGGTCCAGACGACGCCTCTGCAGATGGCGCAGGTCGCCCAGACCATCGCGAATGACGGCCAGATGATGACCCCCTACCTCATCGACTCGATCGTGGACGCCGACAACCAGGTCGTGCGTACGAACAGCCCGACCGACGCCGGTCGACCGATCTCGTCGGAGACGGCCTCGAAGCTGCGCGCCATGATGGAAGCGGTCGTCTCCCAGCCGTACGGCACCGGCACGACGATGGCGCTTCCGAACGTGGCCGTGGCCGCAAAGACCGGCACCGCCGAGACCGGTAACGGCGACCGCGCGAACGCCTGGGCCGTCGGTTTCGCCCCGGCGGACAGCCCACGCATCGCTTTCGCCGTCCTGGTCGAGGGCGACGACAACGATCCCACGCCGCACGGCGGAGACGTGGCCGGCCCGATCGCCCGCGCTCTCCTGGAAGCGGGACTGCAGTGAGTACGCCACGCATGACTTCCGGTGCCGGGCGGGTGCTCGGGGGGCGCTACACGCTGCTCACCCCGATCGCTCAGGGCGGCATGGGCGAGGTGTGGAAGGCCCGCGACCGCGTCAGCGGCCACATCGTCGCCGCGAAGGTCCTGCGCCCCGAGCTGGCGGGCGAGGAGCTGTCGCTGTCGCGCCTGCGCCTCGAGGCCCGTAACTCGATGTCGATCTCGCACCCGAACATCGCCAACACCCAGGATTCGGGCGAGGAAGACGGCATCGGCTGGATCATCATGGAGCTCGTCGACGGCTACCCGCTGACGGATTACCTGCGCGGCGGCTCCCGCATCGAGCCCGAGTACCTCATGCCGATCCTCGTGCAGGTCGCGATGGCGCTGGGCGCTGCCGCGCGCGCGGGCGTCGTGCACCGCGACATCAAGCCCGCGAACATTATTGTTCGCCCTGATGGCATGGTGAAGCTGACAGACTTCGGCATCTCTCGCGCGACGGGCCAGGTCAACCTGACCGCTGCGGGCATGGTCATGGGCACCGCCCAGTACCTGCCGCCTGAGCAGGCCATGGGCGAGGCCGCCACCCCCATCGGCGACCTCTACGCCCTGGGCGTCATCGCCTACGAGGCCGCGGCCGGTCGACGCCCGTTCACCGGCGAAACCCAGGTGGACATCGCCTTCGCGCACGTCAACGATCCCGTTCCGCCGCTGCCGGACTTCGTGCCCGAGCCCCTGGCCGACGTGATCCTGCACCTGCTGGAGAAGGACCCCGCGAAACGCCCCGAGTCCGGATCCGCAGCGGTGCGCGAAATCGCGAGCGCCGCCAAGGCGATGGGCGTTTCCGTGACCCCTCGCCCGCTGCCCCTGCCGAAGGCCGCGCAGCGCCCCGAAGAAGTGCGCACGCCCGTCCAGCCGTCGGTGCCGATCGTCGCGCCCGTACGCCACCTGACGCGCCGCATGCTGCCCGACGAGATGCTGCAGCCCCCCTCGGGCCTCACTCCGAAGGTGCGCGCGACGACAGGCCGTCACGCCAAGCTGCCCGTCCTCGACGAAGCGACGACGATCGCCCCCTCCTCGGCCCCGATCCCGATCACGGGTCGTCACGCCGCCGTCCCGCGCATCCTCGACGAGGCCGAGGTTCCCCCGGTCTCTCACCCCGTATCCGCGCCCACCCGGGTTCGTCGCCTGCACCCCGAGACGACCGGCGATCAGGTGCCCGCGGTGTCGGGTGCCGTCCGATCGCTGACCTCGACCGGCCGCCACGCGGCAGTCCCGGCACCCGCGCAGGCAGCATCCGCGCCTGCCGCTCCTGCGCCTGCGCAGGCCGCCGTCGCCCGCCCGACCACGGGTTCCATCCCGAGGCACGCGGCTCCGGCTCGCTCCGAGCAGGTCCCGCAGCCCAGCAGCGAGAAGGCTCAGCGCCCCCAGGCCTCGGCGCCCGCGCAGCGCCCCGCGCCGATCCCTGCTCCTCCGGCGGGCGCAGCACCAGCGCACACCGCCGCACCGAAGACCCCTCTGCCGTCCGAGCCGCAGGACCGACGAGCCGCTCTCGCCGAGCGACTGCGCCAACGAGAGGCCGCCCGCCAGGCTGAAGACGCCGCCGAGGAGCAGCGCCGCGCAGCCGTCGCCCGCGAGGAAGAACAGTGCCAGCGCGAGCTGCAAGAAGCCCGCGAGCGCCGCGAGGCTCGCGAGCGCCGCGAGGCCGAAGAAGCCAAGCGCCAGGCAGCCCGCCAGGCGGCCCCGCGCATTCCCCAGCCCACCCGCTCCGATGCGCCTCGCCGCGACAAAGCGGCCACGGCCTCGACGCCGCGCGTGTACGGGACCGTTCCCCAGCCTCGCGCAGCCACGCCCTCGAAGCGCCAGCGACGCTCGGTCTACGAGCCGCGACCCGAGAAGGGCCAGCGCGGACCGCGCTGGCACGAGCTCGACGCTCGCAGCGCGCAACGCAGCCGTCCGGCGGCCAAGACCGCGTACTCGCGCAGCGTCGTCGCACCACCCGTCCCAGCATCCAGGCAGATTATTCGCGCGGTCATCGTCGCAATCATCGTGATTGCGCTCATCGCGCTCGCAGCTATTACGATCAAACACATGCTTGGCTCCCTGATACATCCAAGTGCGGGAGCACACATTATCGAGGAGGTTAGGACATGGCAGAGCCCATGGCCCA
>CAUSHZ010000068.1:0-9174 GCA_963531605.1 uncultured Actinomyces sp. | reverse complement strand
CCCCCCCGCCCCCCCCCCCCCCCCCCCCCCCGCCCCCGGCCACCCCCCCCCCCCCGCCCCCCCCCAACCCCCCCCCCGCGCCCCCCCCGGGGGGGGGGGGGCCCGGGGGGGCGCCCCCACCCCTCACTTGTTCGCCGTGACCTTCACATCTGTGACGCACAGCGGAAGTCCTGGAGGCGCACGCCGGGTCCCTGCAGCGCGCAATGGGGAACCTCATCGGTGCGCGCTTGTCGACGGCGATCCGGCCCGCCCGCGCGCACGAGCCCCTACCTGTGGCACACTAGTGTCCGCCGCCGGCTTAGCTCAGTTGGTAGAGCAGCTGTCTTGTAAACAGCAGGTCATCGGTTCGAGTCCGATAGCCGGCTCCACGGAGTCCCTCATCGCGGCACCGCAGCCACCCACAACCGTCACCCGGTCCGGAGAAGTGCCCCGGCCTCGTCAATGAGAAGCGCCGAGCGACCAATCCACGCCCGACGCGCCCTGCGCCTCCAACAGCTGATTCGCGCGCGAGAACGGCTTCGACCCAAAAAATCCTCGATACGCAGAGAGCGGCGACGGGTGGGCGGACGCAATAATCGGCGTGTCGCCCAGACGCGGCGCGAGCGACTGCGCGTCCTTCCCCCACAGAATCGCTACGAGGGGAGCGCGCGAGCCATCCGAACGCTTCCGGGACACCAGCGCGTCAATCGCGCACTGCGTCACCTCCTCCCAGCCCCGGCCTCGATGCGATGCGGGAGCACCCGGGCGCACCGTCAACACGCGATTCAGCAGGCACACGCCCTGCTCGCTCCACGGCGTCAGGTCGCCCGACGTCGGAGCGGGAACACCCATGTCCTCGCTCAACTCGCGGAAAATGTTGATGAGCGACTTGGGCAACGACACGCCCGGGTGCACCGAAAACGACAGCCCCATCGCGTGCCCCGGCGTCGGATACGGATCCTGCCCGACGATGAGAACCTTCACCTTGTCGAACGGGTACGTGAAAGCACGGAGAACATCCGTGCCCGCAGGCAGGTAGCCGCGGCCCTCCTCGACCTCAGCAGCCAACATTGCGCCCAACTCGTGGATGCGCCCCTCCACCGGAGCCAGCGCCCGAGCCCAGCCCGGATCGATCAACTCAGCCAGCGGGCGCGGATTGTGTTCACTCATAGCACCAGCCTAATGCCGCACAGGCCACGCCACATTCCCCGCGCGCCACCCGCGCCCCACTCCCTCTTTTCCGATAGTCTGAACGCGTGAGTTCTCAGTACCCCAGGGATGAATTTGACCGCGCCGGCGAAGATATGCCCGTCGGCATGCACCGCCCCAAGCCGTCCAAATGGAAGAACGTCTGGCCTTTCCTGGCCATCCTCGTGATCGTTCCCGCCCTCGGATGGGCGGCGGCGACCGCCCTGTCGCGCCAGCAGGCCACTGTCAGCAACGCGCCCAGCCCCGCCGCGACCACCCCGAGCGCTGCCGCTCCCTCTGCGTCACCCACAGTCGAGCCCACCGCGTCCGCTGAACCCACGCCTTCCGCCAGCTCCTCCTCCCCGTCGGCTTCGTCCGAGCCCGACCATGGAGCTGTCATCCAGGTCCTCAACGGAACCGGCACGCAGGGGTTCGCCAGCCAGCAGGCTCAGATCCTCAACCAGGCCGGCTACGCGGGCACTTCCGCCGCGAACGCTGACGGCTGGGCCACGCAGACCTCCACCGTCTTCTACGAGGATCCCCGCATGGAGGGAACCGCGAAGGACGTTGCCGCCAAGCTCGGCATTTCCGACGTTCGCCAGGAGAGCGGCCTCGGAGACCCCGACATCGTCGTGATCCTGCGATGAGTCACTGATACTGGCTGAGCCGCCCGGCCCCTGTGGGGCCGGGCGGTTTTGTTACGCCTACGCGGCGTGTTGGGCTACCGGGCTGCTGTGTGGTGTTGCTGGTGTTGCGGGCGCCGCGTGTGCTGTCCGGCGGGCCGGTCTGCTTGGTGTGTGCGTGGGCGGCGGTCTTTCTGCTTGTTGTTTGTTGCCCGACAGATCTCCGACCGCCGCGCGGCCTGCCCGCCCGCTTCGGCCGTCCGCGCCGCGAGCTTCGCTCGGCGCGTCGACTCGTTGTCCGGCCAGGCCCCGCCGCCCACCGGCACCGCGGCAGCGCCCTCTGGCGCCCTCCGGCGCCCTTCACACCTGTGGTGCTGGGTGTGCTGGCGTGTGGCTGGGTGCGTCGGCTCGTTGTTGGGCCAGGCCCCGCCAACTCGCGTGGGCACCGCAGCCAGGCCCCGCTTTGGCCCACAGGCCCTGCCGCGGCCCTCGCGCACATTGCTGCTGAGCTCCTCAATTTCGCATGCAATTCCCCCACGACTCTTTCAAACCATGAATTTACAACGTTGGAATTGCAACGTTTTCAGACTTTATTGAAACTTCACCCAATCGAATTGCATGCGAAATTTGGAGAGGGGTGCGTTGTTGGGGTGAGGTGGGGTGTTGGTGCGTGACTATTTTCGCCCTGCTCGTCGTGTTGGTGGCGGAAACGGTACAAAGTTCTCCCTGCGTGCGAAAAATGGGCCAAAATCGGCGTTTTGGGGCGTGCTGGGAGAGTTTTGTACCGCACATGCGGTGAGAAGGGGTATGCAGGGAGAGTTTTGTACCGGGTGGGCCCGTCGAGCCGGGCGGCCGGAGAGTTTTGTACCGGGTGTGGTTGAAACCGGCGTCGCCTTTGCTCGCTCGTGTTCGTGTGGGGTTGAAACCGCCGTCGCCTTTGTGGGCGAGAATAGGGTGCTTTTAGTACGTTTTGTGGTTGCAGAGGTGTCGTCGGTTTCAGCGGTTGCTGTTCATGGGTGAGCAGTGGCGATGGTGGTTTCATGCGGGCCTGAACCAGTGCCTGTCGAGGGGGCACGGGTTTCATATGTCCATTGCCTGGACGTTGGGCTGGGCTGCTCCGTGGGCGGCGGCCCGCCCACTTGATGGTGTTGCTTGTGGACCCGTGGGTGTTCCGGGTGTCGGAGGGTCCGGCCGCCCGCGAGGCTAGGCGGCCTTACGTCGTTCGGTGCGTCGCCTCGGAGCCCGCCCGGCCCCATCGTTGGTCATTACGCCCTGAGCGCAGCGGACTCAGGCCCCGTGACCTCGCCTTGCACTCTGGGGTGGTGAGTGCCAAAATCATAGTTAGCACTCCGACATGGAGAGTGATAAGACCACCGGTTCGATGAGGCCACCTCAAAAACGTGGCCGTCCGTCGCGGGCATCGAACCTGATCCGCATCGCGGAAGGACACATTTCCAATGAGCAAGATCATCAAGTTTGATGAGGATGCCCGTCGTGGCATGGAGAACGGCCTCAACCTGCTGGCCGACACCGTCAAGGTGACGCTTGGCCCCAAGGGCCGCAACGTCGTGCTCGACAAGAAGTGGGGCGCCCCCACGATCACCAAGGACGGCGTCTCCGTCGCTAAGGAAATCGACCTCGACGATCCGTTCGAGCGCATCGGCGCCGAGTTGGTGAAGGAAGTTGCCAAGAAGACCGACGACGTCGCAGGTGACGGCACCACCACCGCGACCGTTCTGGCCCAGGCGCTGGTCCACGAGGGCCTGCGTAACGTCGCCGCCGGCTCCAACCCGATCGCCCTCAAGCGCGGCATCGACCAGGCCGTCGAGGCCATCGTCGAGCAGCTGCACGCCGACGCCAAGCCCGTCGAGACCACCGAGCAGATCGCTGCCACGGCCTCCATCTCCGCCAACGATCCCGCCATCGGCAAGCTCATCGCCGAGGCCTTCGAGAAGGTCGGCGCCGAGGGCGTCGTCACCGTCGAGGAGACCAACTCCTTCGACACCACCCTGGAGACCACCGAGGGTATGCGCTTCGACAAGGGCTACCTGTCGGCCTACTTCGTGACCGACCAGGAGCGCCAGGAAGCCGTCCTCGAGGACGCCTACGTCCTCCTCATGGACTCCAAGATCTCCAACGTCAAGGACATCGTCCCCGTCCTGGAGAAGGTCATGCAGACCGGCAAGCCCCTCGCGATCATCGCCGAGGACGTCGAGGGCGAAGCCCTCGCCACGCTGGTCGTCAACAAGATCCGCGGCACCTTCAAGTCCGTGGCCGTCAAGGCCCCCGGCTTCGGTGAGCGCCGCAAGGCGATGCTGCAGGACATGGCCATCCTGACGGGCGGCCAGGTCATCTCCGAGACCGTCGGCCTCTCCCTTGAGAACGCTGACCTCGAGCTGCTGGGCCGCGCCCGCAAGATCGTCGTCTCCAAGGACGAGACCACCATCGTCGAGGGCGCTGGCGACAAGGACATGCTGGATGCCCGCGTGCGCCAGATCCGCCAGGAGATCGAGAACACCGACTCCGACTACGACCGCGAGAAGCTGCAGGAGCGCCTCGCCAAGCTGGCCGGCGGCGTTGCCGTCATCAAGTCCGGCGCGGCCACCGAGGTCGAGCTCAAGGAGCGCAAGCACCGCATCGAGGACGCCGTTCGTAACGCTCGCGCGGCTTCCGAAGAGGGCCTGGTCGCCGGCGGCGGCGTCGCCCTGATCCAGGCCGCCACCGTGGCGCTGCCCAAGCTCGACGCCCTCACCGGCGACGAGGCGACCGGCGTCAACATCGTGCGCCTGGCCATCTCCGCCCCGCTCAAGCAGATCGCTGAGAACGCGGGCGTCGAGGGTGGCGTGGTCGCCGACCGCGTTGCGCACATGGAGCCCGGCCACGGCCTGAACGCCGCGACCGGCGAGTACACCGACCTCATGGCCGCCGGCATCTCCGACCCGGTCAAGGTCACCCGTTCCGCGCTGCAGAACGCTGCGTCGATCGCAGGCATGTTCCTGACGACCGAGGCCGTTGTCGCCGACAAGCCCGAGGCTCCGGCCGCCGGTGGCGACGACGCTGGCGCTGGCATGGGCGGCATGTACTGAGCCGCTCGGCGTTAAGCTGATCCGCCTGGGGGCGGGACTCGTGAGGGTCCCGCCCCCAGGCGTTTCTGTCTGTCCGCGCAGGCCTCATACGAGGCCGGTGCTCTCCTCGCGGGAACAGGGCGTCTGGCGCGGTTGTCAGACCCCCGCGAACAGGGACGCGGAATGAGTCTCTGCGTCGGCGTAGGTGGAGGCCGCGACCTGCATCTGCGAGGAGATCGCGTCCAGGGCGTCGTGTGTCTGGGCCTGGATGCCCTGCCACTGGGTGATAGTCGCCTGGAAGTTCACCTGTGCCCCGCCGGTCCACGTGTCCTGAAGGGCGAGCAGCTGGGCCATCATCGTGTCCACCTCGGTGCGGATGGTGGATGCGGTCGTGCAGGCCTGCGCGGATGCGGCAGCAATTTGTTCGGCGTCGACGGCGTATGCGGTCATGATGTCACTCCTTTGTGGGACCCCGGGTGGGTCCGTCGACATCGACGTTACGCGCGACATGACGCGTGATCGAGGCAGAATTGACGCCCTGTGGATAACTGGCCGCACCGAGAAGTGCCTGTGGATAGAGCTCAGCAAAGCGTGCGGTGCCCGCGGGCGGGCCGCCGCCCACGGGCACACAAAGCAGCTGCGGCCTCGTCAGTCGGATGTGGGCAGGTCCAGGGATTCGACGGCGGACTCGAGGGAGGAGGTTGCCTCCTCGTCCTCGTCGGAGCTGCTGTCTTCCTCGATCTTGCGAGGCAGGATGCCGGTGGACGTGGCCTCGTCGTCCGGTGAGGCGACGGGGATGCGTTTCTTGATCGAGCGGCGCTTGATGATCAGCGTGCCGGTCGTCGTCGTGGAGTCCTCCACGACCTCGTCGGTGTCATCCGTGTCCTCGGTGTCGTCCGTGTCCTCGGCCTGGGCTGCCTGGCACAGCTGTGCCTTCTCGCGCTCGAGGCGGGTGAGCTCCACCTCGAGGTTTGCGCGGGCGATGTCCTCCCACGCGGAGCCGAGGGGGGACTGGTAGATCGTCTCGTAGCTCAGGAGCTTCTTGACGAGCGCCATCCGGGCCTTGGTGAACTGCAGGTCGTCGAGCTCGCTGAGTTCGGCGCGCAGCGACGTGCGAAGCTTCTTGTAGTCCTGCGGGCTGCAAGCCAGGCACGCCAGGTCCGCGTCGACGAGCACCTGCGCGTCGAAGTCGGTGCGAGGCGCGCGGTGGCGCGTGAGGAACGCGATCAGCTCGTCGACGCGGGCGACGACCTCCTCTGGCACGCCAAGCTTGGTGAGGCGGTTGTGCGCGTGATCGATGCATCGGGTGGAGGCGAAGTTCGCCTGGAATCCACCGAGCTTGATCTCGAGCGCCTTGTTGAGGAAGGCACCGTGGTACCACGCGGCGACGCGCAGGATGTCGGGATCGTGCGCGGACGACGAGATTTCATCAATGTGGGTGAGCGTGTTCATGAGCCGACGCAGGTTGTGCAACTGCCGGTTGGGCGCGCTCCACCGCTGTATGAGGTCCGTGCCCTCATGTTCGAGGTCTGTATCGGTCGCGGTTGCGCCGATTTGCTGCATGGCGTCGACGAAGGACGTCAGCAGCCACTGAGGTGCTTGTGCACCCATGGGCCACTCTCCTTGCTGAGGAATACCCGAGCAATGCTAGTGCGCTTTTGCGCGAAGGTCACGTTCGTTGGTAAAAAATCGGGGAAATTCCCGATGGATTTCGTGAAACTGTCAGGCGAGAAATGGCGAAAACTGAGCGAAAAAGCCGTGTGTGCTGATCGGTGCGTTACGTCTTTCACGCTGCGGGGAGTTCGATGCGGACGGTGAGGCCGCCGCCTTTTGTCTTGGTGAGCGAGGCGTTGCCCTTGTGAGCTGTGAGGATGCCGGAGACGATCGCGAGGCCGAGGCCCGATCCGCCGGACTTGCGGTTGCGCGATGTGTCCGCGCGGTAGAAGCGTTCGAAGACGCGTCCACGGTCAGTTTCGTCGATGCCGGGCCCATGGTCGCGCAGTTCGACGATGGCGGTGTCCCCGCTGCGTCCGAGCGCGATTTCGACGGGGGAGCCTTCGGGTGTGTAGCGCACGATGTTGCCGATGAGGTTGGTGAACACCTGCGAGATGCGGTCGCGGTCCGCGGGGACGATGAGCGTCATCGGGGGAGTGCGGCTGTTGATGCCGGTGAGTCCGACCGTGCGCGTGGGGTCGAGGGCTTGGAGGTCGAAGACGGCGTTGTCTGCGAGCTTGACGAGGTCGATCTCGGTGATCTCGAGGGGCCGTCCTTCGTCGAGGCGGGCGAGGGTGAGGAGGTCCTCGACGAGCGTGGCCATGCGTGAGGATTCGGAAGCGATGCGCCCCATGACTTCTTCGATGCGCTCGGCGGGCACACCGCCCATGGCGTAGAGCTCGCAGTATCCGGAGATCGCCGCGAGAGGGGTGCGCAGCTCGTGGGAGGCGTCGGAGACGAATCGCTTGATTTTTTGTTCCGAGGCCTGGCGGGCTTCGAAGGATTGCTCGACCTGGGTGAGCATGGCGTTGAGGGAGAGTGAGAGTGAGCCGACCTCGGTCGTGGGCGGGTGCGGGGTGACGCGCTTGGTCAGGTCGCCGGCGGCGATCTTTCCGGCGGTGGATTCGATGGAACGCAGGGGGAGGAGCGCTCGGCGCACGAGGACGCGCCCGGTCCAGCCCCCGATGAGGACGATGATTGAGCCGGCGACCGCGAAGTACGAGGCAGTGGTGCGCAGGGTGTGCTGCATGTCCGACAGGGGCAGGGCGATCGTCATGTATCCGGAGAACAGTCCGGAGTCCTGCTCATACACGGGGACGACGAGGGCGCGCCATCCGAGGCCCACTTTCGATGAGGAGACGGTGATTGGGAGCGTTTGGAACGAGGAGATGGGGGCCGAGGAGGTGTCGACGAGGTCGGGAAGGTTGGGCTTGCCCGACACTTTGAGGGTGTCCTCGGAGTAGAAGTAGCGGTCGGTCCCGTCGGTGTTGCGGATGTGAATGTAGTAGAGGGTGGGGATGCCGCCTTGGCCGTCGGCGGAGAAGGTGGCTGTGGAGGCAGAGATCTGCAGTGTGTGGGCGGTTGCGATGAGCTGGTCGTCGATTTGGGAGGTGAGGTGGCGCTGCAGGAGGCCGATCATGACTGTTCCGGACAGTGAGAGTCCGACGGCGAGCAGGGAGGTGATGAGCGTGACGAGCTGGGAGGAGAGGGGTTTGGAGTCCCACCATGCTTCGATGCGTTGAGCGAGGCCGGGACGCACGTCAGTCCTCAGCGCGAAGGATGTAGCCGACTCCGCGCTTGGTGTGGATCAGTTCGCCGGAGGCTCCTTCGACGGCGAGCTTGCGTCGCAGGTAGGAGATGTAGGACTCGACGATGGCGACTTCGCCGTCCCAGTCGTATTCCCATACGTGGTCGAGGATCTGCATCTTGGAGACGACGCGACCCGCGTTGATGACGAGGTAGCGCAGGAGCTTGAACTCGGTGGGGGACAGGTCGATGGGGACGCCGGCGCGCGTGACTTCGTGGGCGTCCTCGTCGATGACGAGGTCTCCGACGCGCAGGAGTGCGTCGTCTTCTTCGGAGCCCATGGTGCGGCGCAGGATGGCGCGGATGCGAGCGACGACCTCTTCGAGGCCGAAGGGCTTGGTGACGTAGTCGTCGCCGCCGACGGTCAGGCCCTGGATCTTGTCGCGCATGTCGTCGCGCGCGGTGAGGAAGAGGACCGGGGTGGTGATGCCGGCGTCGCGCAGGCGGCGCGTGACGGTGAAGCCGTCCATGTCGGGGAGCATGACGTCGAGGACGATGAGGTCGGGGCGCGAGGCCTGGGCTTCGTGAAATGCGCCGCTTCCGTCCTCGGCGGTGACGACGTCGAAGCCTGCGAAGCGCAGGGAGGAGGCGAGGAGATCGCGGATGTTGGGCTCATCGTCGACGACGAGCAGTTTTGCTTCGGTTCCCGGGGTGCTCATGCAACTAGTGTCGCCCATGTGTCTGAATGTTTCCTGTGAGGTAGGTGGGAGTGATGGCGCTACTCCTGTTTGCTTCGTCACCTCGGTTGGTCGCGCAGTGATAAAGGACAAGAAAAGGCGCGGGAAAGATATGCAAGAATTGAAGCATGTCATCCCAGAACTCATCAGACGTCATGTCTCCCGACGGCGTCGAATTCCAGCACGTGTCCCCCAAACTTGCGACCCTGCGCCTCGGAAACGCTCTCGCGCTGTGCGGCGCCCTGTGCGGCGCGATCTCTGGCCTCGTTCTCATCGTCGACATCCCTGCGCTGTGGTGGCTCATGCTCGTGCCCGCCGCCATCGCCCTGTTTTGCCTGTGGC
>CAUSHZ010000067.1:0-9331 GCA_963531605.1 uncultured Actinomyces sp. | reverse complement strand
GGTGCGCTCCACGCTCGGCCAGGAGGGAGCGGTAGGTATGCCAGAAGCTAATGCCGCCGGGACTCCCGGCGGCCTCCTCGAGCCACTCGTTTGAGCGCTGGGACGCACCACGCCGGTGGGCGGCGAGCAGCCGCTCCAGGTCCGTTCCCTCGCGCGGGTCACCGCCGCTACGACCCGACCAACGGGCTCCGTAGTCGTCGCCGGCATCATCGCTCCCGGCCAATGCGGCGCGCAGGAACGCGCACATGCACACCGCGTCCTCGGGGACGGCCTCATCCCGCTCGACATCTGGCGGGATAAGTCGCTCGAAGGGAACAGACTTGAAGAGGGATCGCCGCTCCTTCTCCGAGGCCCCCTCCAGCACCTCCTCGTAGGCCTCGATGGAGGTCTGCCCGGATGCGAGGAGGCATTTAAGAGCCGCCCTGCGGGCGGAGAGCGTCATGTCCGCACTCATTGGCCCATCTCCTTCAGAGTGCGCGCGTACTTGGCTGCCTGTGAGGAGCCTCGGAAAAGGCCAAGCCAGCCAATAATCTCCTCTCCGAGCGTCGGTGCCCACCCCTCGGCCTGCGCCCGCGCATACTGCGCGGTGACGACACCCAGCAGCTGCCCGATGCCCGTACGCCCGCACTCAAGCCCGGGCAGCAGTGCGAGCGCCAGGTCCAACGCGAGGCGGGGGTCCACGTCCCCCAGGTCTTCGAAAGCCTGCGCCCACCGATTCAGTTTCACGGTGTGCGCCACGGCCACGAAAGCGGCCACGGCCTCGTCAAAGGTGAGATCCCCGCGCGCGACCAGGGAGGCGAGGGTCTCGACGCCGATGGCGCGCGACTCGACCTCGCGCTCGCCCATCGCCTGGCCGAGGAGCTGGGCAGACAGCGAATCCCAGCGTCCGCCGTGTTCACACAGGGCCCGGTAGCAGTCGATGGTTAGCTGCGTACTGTCAAGCACATACCACTGCGAGGCGAGCAGGCAGATGGCAAAGTGACGCACCGACGCAGGGTAGAGATAGCGGTGGGCAGTAAAATCACCCGAGGCGCTCGCAATATCCGCAAGCGCACCCAGCTCAGGGCCTGTCGCGCCCGTATCCGCGCCGACGACGCGCGGGACATAGAAGGCATAGACCGGCGATCCGTCGCTCGCGACCTTGGGCTCCCCGGTGCGCGAATGATAGGCGGGGCGCCCCTCCCACGTCACGGAGAGGGAAGACAGGTAGCTCTCGGCGCGTCTGCGCACAGCGCCCGTGAGGGCGAGGCGGATGCGGGCCGCGGCGGGCAGCTCCGCCTCCCGCTCCTCCACAAGCTCGAGCGCGGCGGCGCAGTCAGGATGCTCGGTGTCCACGCGCAGCAGCGCCTGGGTGAGGTCGGCTGGAAGCTGCGGGGCGTCCCCGTTGTCCAAAGCACGGCGCACGAGGACAAGCGGGTTCACGGCTCCGCGATCGTCGGTCGGCGTGGCCAGGAGGTGGTAGCGCCGTCCACGCTCGACCAGGCTCGCAACTTCGATGATGCGCTCTCGCATAAGGGTCGGCATATTTTCCGATTTCAACCAGGCATCGCCAGAGGCCAGCAGGCTCTCCGCACCCTCCCCTCCCCCATCGAGGGCTATCTGCAGGAGAGATCCGAGCATGCGCTCGTACCCGAATCTGCGCGTGGTCAGGCGCCGCACAAGCGGGCGCAACGATTCCAGCGCACTCGAGTCGAACTCGGGGGATGCCAGGAACGCGAGCAGCGCCTCATACTCGAGCCCCATCTCCGCGCCCTGCGCCAGGACGCCGACCCTCCCGCTCACGTCGTCGGCGCTCATGGGAACCAGGTCAGCCACCTCCCGGGGCGGAGGCAGAAAGGCGGCGGGTGCCTGCGCGCCGGGAGCCTCCCCATGCACGAGGCCGGGGTCGGCCTGGTCGGTCACCGTGTGCCCAGGATCGAGGAGCTCCTGCGCGGCAACGACGAGCGGGTCCAAGTCCGCGTCGGACAGGAGTCGGCCGACCACTGCGGAGTCGAGGAGGCCCAAGCGCAGCGCGTCACCCGCCAGCTCAATGGCCAGAGCCTGCACCTGTGCGTGCGAGAAAGACAGCGCAATCGCCAACAGGGGTTCGAGGGCACCGGGGCTCAAAACCTCGAGGCCACCGCGCAGGATTCTCACGACTGCGAGCGCGTTTGCCTTGGACCCCATGAGCGCGCCCTCACAACTGCGCGCGAAGAGTCCCACGTCGAGTCGCCCGGCGCGCGCGAGAGCACTCAGGTGGCGAAGCGCCAGCGTCACGGTCGCCCCAACGGGCGCGGACATGAGGGCGCACAGAGTCGCCTGCCGCGCCTCGGCCTCGTCGAGGGTCATGGACAGCATCCGCAGGGTGCGCGAATACCACCCGGCGCGCCCAGACGGCAGGTCTGCAGCGAGCATGTTGAGGAGGGCGTCGAGCAGGCGATCCCGGTCGATGAGACCCTCGTCGACGCAGGCCGCAAGCGTGCGCGACCAGCCGGGCGTCCGCTCCGAGCCCATGGAGGCAGAACGGTCGGAGGCGGACAGCGACACGCCGCGGTTGCCCTCCTGGCGCAGCATCCCCCACACCAGCTCCTCGCGCAGCTCCCTATCAGCGCGCATGAGGGGCAACTGCAGCCCGGGTTCGAGAGCGATCAGCGCCGTTAGGTACCGCTCGTCATGGTCGAGGGTCAGGTCGCCGCGCAGTTCAGCCAGGCGCAAGAAGCCGATCCCCTTGAGCCAGGCACCGGTGACCCTGGAGCTGACGTCCAGGTCATAGAGCGTGGGCGGCCCCTCGTTGAGCTCGAGCATGCGCGCGTAGACCTGGTCGAGCGTCCACTCGCCTGGGTGATCTGTGACCCACAGGTGCAGCCGCCAGAAGTCAGTGCACTCGTCCAGGGTGTCGGGCAGCCATTGCGTGGAACTCACGATTCCTCCTTGAGCATGATGGAGACGGCGAGGACATGCTTGCATGGCCCCCGCCCGCCCCTGTGTTTCATCCACCACGGGCAGGTGCAGCGGTACTCGCCGATGGCGTAAGGGTCGGCGGGCGCCTCCACCCGGTAGCGGTTCGCGCCCGAGGACACGCGGAATCGCGCGCCCTCCTCCCGCGAAACCGCGCCGCGCTCAATGAGCGCGCGTGCCCCGGCCAGGCGCGGATGCATGGCGGTGAGCGCGTCGGGACGCACGGGCAGGGGCCGGTGGAAATAGGCCCCCTCGGTGACGTCGAAGCCAACCTGCCCGCTTGAGGCCAGGAGTGCCAGGCCGCCGGCCACTCGGTCGGGGGCCAGTCCGGAGCGGGTCGCCATGACCTGCGTGTCGATGCGAGGCTCGAACGAAAGCAGGGCGGACAGCATGTCGGCGTCCTCCTCGACGCGCGGGTCCCCCAGGGACGCCAGGACCGCGCCCTCTCCGGAAAAACCGCGCGACTTGACGGGGCTCAGCCCAATGGAGAGGCGCGCACCGGGCATGTGGGCGACCCACAGGGAGGCGACCGGCTCGCTGCCTGCGTCCACGGGAGGACCGTAGGCCTCGAGACTGCTCATGTGGTGGACCAGCGGCTCGAACACGCGCAGGCGCTCGGGCCCGGCGACGCACGCTGCCCCCGGAGTGGGCCTGGTCCCCAGGCGCAGGCCGCGCACAGCACGCCCCGCCCACATGACCGTGCCCGTCGCGCTGGACCTCGGCAGGCCCCGGATGAACGCGCGGGCCTGCACGGCGTTCAGCGCGTGGAGAGGCATCATCACGGAGCTGAGCATCTGGGTCTCCGCGAAGCCCTTGAGCCAGCGCAAGGACAGCGGCACCTTCTCCTCCGAGACCTCCTCGTCCAAGGTTGTGGCCGTCAGCCCCTCTTCGCCCACGCCCAGGTGCAGGGGTTCCCCCGCTCGCAGGGACGCCAGGGCGGCGCGCAGCGGCTGGTTCACGTCAACGTTGGTCACGCCAACTGCGCAGTGGGTGGCGTCCAGGGCCGAGGCCTCCACGTCGAGCCTCGCGTACACGCCGCAGCAGACGCTAAAAGACTCGAAGCGCAGCCCCTCCGCCGTGCTGGTGACAACCGGGTCGAGCATGCCAATACGAGTCAGGCCACCGCCGGGCGCAACGACCATGCCGGGCGGCACGTAGAAGCGGGTGCGCGCCACGCGCGCGACCGCGAGCAGACCCGCGGCCACCACGTCGGGACGCTCCATGAAGCCCGAGAAAAAATAGGGATGCGCGGCCTCTCCCTCGGGGGTGGACCCTCCCGAAGTGGCCAACGCGAGCCCCGCACCCTCATCCAGGCGCGAGGCAGCCGCGTAGCGGTATGCGAGCTCGTACTCCATTGTCGCTCCTTCGCTGAATCGTGGCGCCAGGCTAACACAGGGGTCCCACATCTGGAGTCGGCCTCACGCACCCCGGCGCGCGCACTGACAACACACCCGGAATGACGCGACAAAGTCCGCCTGATACAGCGAGGCGCCGCGGCTGCTCTGCAGCCGCGGTGCCAACGCACACAACAACGCTCAGTACGTCAAGAAACCCCAGCGGATCAGGTCGCGCAGGGGTGCCTCAATCTCGGCACGCACGTCGTCGACGTCGGCCTCAGTGAGCATCGCGACGGCCGCCGCGATCTGGCCGACCGTCAGCTCGCCGTCGGAAGCTCCCACGACCGCGGACACGGACGAGGAAACGGGCACGGAACGGCCCAGTCCCCCACCCTGGTGCATGATGAGCAGCTCCGGGTCGGGGCTGCCCGGCACGTAGTGGCGCTCCTCGCGCACATCCGAGGCGCGCGTCAGCGCCACCTCCCACAGCTCCGGGGCGCGCAGGGAGGCCAGCGCCCACGCCACGTCGCGCCCGCGCGGGGCGTGCCCATCGAGGGACAGGTCGTAGGCGCGCTTGCCGCCCGAGGCGGCCTCGGCCTCGTCGAGCCTGCGCAGCGCCACGAATCCCATGCCGATCGCGCCCGTGCCCGCGCTGCGGAAGTCCGCCAGCCAGGAGGTGAAGGCGCGCTCGTAGTCGGCGCGGGCCATGAGCTGGCCGCCCGAGTCGCGGATCCACATGTCCACGTAGCGCGCCGGGTCGAGGACGTCACGCTGGACGACCCACGCGTCCACCGGCAGCCCATCGAGCCACGAATCCACGCGCCACGACCACTGCGTGTCCGGGTTGCGGTCGGCGGGGATCTCCCAGTTGGCGAGCATCTGCAGGGTGCCACCCTCGTTCATGCACGCGGGCGCGCCGCGCAGGACCGCGCGGATCAGGTTGTCGCGGTCCATGCCGCCGTCGCGATACTCGAGCAGGCCGGCCGCGCCGCGCACCGAGTCCGGGGTGATCACGAAGGGCGGGTTAGTGACGATGAGGTCGAAGGTCTCGCCCTCGACCGGCTCGAAGAGGGAGCCCTCGCGGACGTCGATGACGGCCTCGTTGAGGGCGGCGTTGAACTGGGTGAGCGCGCACGCACGCGACGACAGGTCGGTCGCCACCACGCGGTCGGCGTGCGTGGTCAGGTAGAGGGCCTGGATGCCGCAGCCGCAACCCACATCGAGGGCCGAATCAACGTGCTCGCGCACCGTCATTTCCAGCAGCGTCAGGGTCGCGCCGCCGATGCCGAGCACGTGGTCATCGGACAGCGGCTTGCCGGTCTGCACCTCCGCCAGGTCCGAGGCCACCCACCACTCGTGGTCGCCGCCCGGCAGCGAGGCCGCGTGGGGTCGCAGGTCGAAGAGGGCGCGCATCCACGGGTCCGCCTCGACCTCGGGTTCGGGCGATTCCTCGTCGGGGTTACGCATCGTCGGCAGGCTCGAGGCCTGCGGGGACAAGGCCTCCTCACACTCCTCCTTGGGTTCACGCTTAGGCGCACCGCCCGCACGGGGCATGACGAGCGCGGAGGCGGCCTCAGCCTCGTCGATGGTGGCCGCGAGGCCGAGGGACCCCAGCCCGCATGCGCCCAGCGTCAGCAGGGCCGCGTCCAGGGCCGAGGCGCGCTCTGGCTGGCCGAGGACGAAGAAGCGCGTGAGGGTAGCCGCCGGGTCGGTGGCGCCCGCGAGCTCGACGAGGGCGGGCAGGCGCGAGTCGCGCATGAGGGCGGACAGGGCGCCGTCACTGAGCAGCGTCTCAAGGGTGTCAGTGGTCCAGCTTGCCGCGATAACGTCGAAGCGCAGGCGCGCGATGAGGTCACGATCGAGGGCGGGGACAGGTACGGAAGTCGTCATGACTCAAGCCTATCCCCACGCGTACAATGCGCGGGTACCCAACCAGAAGTCTGACGTCAGGCTCAGAGGAGGAAACCCCATGTCCGGTGGACTTGTCGCACTGCTCGACGATATCGCGACCCTCGCGAAGGTCACGGCCTCGTCGATCGACGACGTCGCGGCGAACGCCGTCAAGGCCTCCTCGAAGGCAGTGGGCGTCGTCATCGACGACACCGCGGTGACGCCTCAGTACGTGTCGGGCCTGAGCCCGGAGCGCGAGCTGCCCATCATCGGCAAGATCGCCCGCGGTTCCCTCATCAACAAGCTGTTCATCATCCTGCCGATCGCGCTCCTGCTGACGTGGCTGGCCCCGCAGGTTCTGCCATTCCTGCTGGTCGTGGGCGGCGCGTACCTGTGCTTCGAGGGCGGGGAGAAGGTCCTCGAGAAGCTCGGCTGGCTGCCCGGCCACCACGAGGGGCACGAGGAGAGGGGTGCTGCGTCCGCCGAGGAGCTCGAAAAGAGCATCGTGTCCTCCGCGACCCGCACCGACCTGATCCTCAGCGCCGAAATCATGCTCGTGTCGATGGCCGGCCTGGGGGGCGAGACTGGCGTCATGCGCGTCGCCGTCCTCATCGGGGTCGCGTTCTTCATGACGTTCTTCGTGTACGGCCTCGTCGCACTGCTGGTCAAGGCCGACGATTTCGGCCTCCACCTGGCGCGCGGTGCCCTCGAGCCCGAGGACAACCGCCCCGGCCCCGTCGACAACGTCGGCCGCACGATCGTGCGCGTCATGCCGCACATCTTCAACGTGATCGGCGTCGTCGGCACGGTCGCGATGCTGTGGGTCGGCGGCCACCTGGTCATCGAGAACCTCGCCAAGGTCGGCGTCCCGGTCTTCCATCACATCCTCGAGGTCGCCGAGCACGCAGTGTCTGGCGCGGGCGGTTTCGTGACCTGGCTGGTCGAGACGCTCCTGTCCGGCATCTTCGGCGTCATCCTGGGTGCCGTTATCGCATGGATCGTCGTCGGTGCGTCCGCTCTCGTGCGTCGGTCGCGCACGAAGGCCTGATTGTCTGTCGTTTCACGAGGCCGGGGCGTGGTCGCGAGGATCAGCCCCGGCCTCGTCGTTGATCGCACTGCGCGAAAGGTGACACATAACCCCTACGCAAGGCGGGACTTAAGTACTACCCTTGGAGTCAACAGAAAAACGACGACGACGCCCAGGAGGAGCATCATGACCGTCTACACCCTGCCCGAACTTCCCTACGATTACGCCGCCCTCGAGCCCCACATCTCCGGCCGCATCATGGAGCTGCACCACGACAAGCACCACGCCAACTACGTGGCCGGCGCGAACGCCGCCCTCGAGAAGCTGGCCGCCGCCCGCGAGTCCGGCGACTTCGCCGCGATCAACCTGTGGGAGAAGAACCTGGCCTTCAACCTGGGCGGTCACACCAACCACTCCATCTTCTGGACCAACATGACCGGCGAGGGCGCCTCGCGCCCCGAGGGTGAGCTCGGTGCCGCCATCGACGAGTTCTTCGGCTCCTTCGAGTCCTTCCAGGCGCAGTTCGCCGCCGCCGCCCTGGGCCTGCAGGGCTCCGGCTGGGCCGTCCTCGCGTGGGACACCGTCGGCAAGCGCCTCGTGACCTACCAGATGACCGACCAGCAGGGCAACATCCCGGTCGCGACCGTGCCGCTGCTCATGATCGACATGTGGGAGCACGCCTTCTACCTGGATTACCTCAACGTCAAGGCCGACTACGTCAAGGCCTGGTGGAACCTGGTGAACTGGGAGAACGTCGCCTCCCGCTTCCAGGCCGCCCGCCTATCCTCCGGCCTGGTCAACGCCCACTCCGCGCTATCCGACCTGGGCACGCAGGCCATCGACACCGTCAAGGGCTGGTGGAAGAACTGAACACCCTGCGTGACGCCGCGGCCGTTGTTGCCGAGCTGAGGCTCGGGCGCTGACTGCGCAGCCACCGCACGCAACGAGAGGCGGGACCCTTCGGGGTCCCGCCTCTGTCACATCCCTGGAGATGCGGCAGGCACCGGGAGGCCTGCGAGCCCTTCAGGCACACACTTCACGAACGCATCCTCCGCGCGTTAACCCGTGAGGTGGCGGTCTGGGCCCCCTAACGCGCATGGTCAGAGGTTCGCGTACAACCAACACTCCACGACAGACACCGCTGTGCCCAAAACGCAGACCACCTCGCCCACAACACCCCGATTTTCAGCGTTTTTCACCGAGGTGGTCTGCACTTTGGCGAGCACACCGACCCACGTCGCAGCCTCACCACCACCAAACGGGGGAAATGACGTCATTAGAGATCCGACACGCCGGCGACACGCCGACAGCCAGCTTCTAATGCTGCCAAACTCCCCATCGCGCCAGATTGACGACGGTTGCACGGGGGCACACATCCCAACGCCGCTCATGCGGCGAGCGCGCGAGGAGCACACCTTGGCCTATGTGGATAGGTTGTCCGGATGCGGATAGGTTATCGGCATGCGGATAGGTTAATAAGCTATCCGCATGCTCATAACCTATCCATATCGCAATAACCTATCCGCGTACGCAGCCGGTTTCGTCGGTCTGGAGGGCAGACATACACGGCCCAGCCACAGTGGCGACGGAAGGCCAGGCCGCAGTGCCGACGGCGATGACAGGCCCTTTCCTCCAAAATCGCATGCAATTCCCCCTCAGCATGAATCGACACAAGCTCAAAAACCGCAGAATATCAACGATTAGATCCCAAACCCCGACATGCGCTCACGGGAATTGCATGCGAAATTGCTGGTTGGCAGACATCGTTGAACTTCGAGGCGCGACGCCGAGCCACACGCCAGCGCACCAAGCACCACTGGGGTGGAGGGCGCCGGAGGAACCTGCCGCGGTGCAGGTGGGCGGTGGCAGGGCCTGGACGGACAACACACAGACACCCCGACCGATTGGAGGCCGCCGCGAGGCCTGCGGGGCCTGGCCGAACAACGAGGCAACGCGCCGAGCCACACACCAGCACACCAGGCCCCACTGTGGAGGGTGCCGGAGGGTCCGGCGGGCCTGGCTGCGGTGCCCGTGGGGCCACAAGCACCCCGGCCCGCCAACGCACCTCGCGGCGGCCGGAGATCTGGGGTTATAGGACATTTCGTGTTGCTGGGGTTAGTCCCAGGTGTTGTGGTAGGGG
>CAUSHZ010000066.1:0-9734 GCA_963531605.1 uncultured Actinomyces sp. | reverse complement strand
TCGCCGAGCGTCGCATCGGCGAGGACGGCCGCGAGGGCGTCGCCATGCGCGTCCACCCCGCACAGGTCCCCTCCGATCACCCTCTCGCTTCGGTTGACGGCGCCTTCAACGCGATCCTCGTCGAGGGCGAGGCCGCGGGACGCCTCATGTTCTACGGCCAGGGCGCGGGCGGCGCTCCCACTGCCTCGGCGGTCCTGTCGGACCTCGTCGCCGCGGCGCATCACCGGGCCTTCGGTGGGCACGCCCCGCGCGAGTCGGTCTACGCCCACCTGCCGATCCTTGATCCCGGCTCGACGTACACGCGCTACCAGATCCGTCTGCAGGTCGAGGATCGCCTGGGCGTCCTGTCCGATGTCGCCGGCATTTTTGCCCGCCACGGCGTCTCCATCCAGTCCGTGCACCAGCGCAACGACGAGGTGCCCGGCGCCT
Source organism: uncultured Actinomyces sp. (assembly GCA_963531605.1). Taxonomy (GTDB): domain Bacteria; phylum Actinomycetota; class Actinomycetes; order Actinomycetales; family Actinomycetaceae; genus Pauljensenia. The sequence continues at coordinate 9,305 of CAUSHZ010000066.1, read as the reverse complement.
GCGTCATCGTCGTGACCAGCCACCGTGCCCGCGAGGCCGACCTGCGCGCCGTCGCCCGTGCGCTGTCCGTGTCCGACGCCGTGCGCGAAGTGACCTCCACGATCCGCGTCGAGGGTGAGTGACGTGCGCCTGCGTGATGATTTCGTTGCGGTAAAGGTTCCCGCGACCAGCGCGAACCTCGGACCCGGATTCGACACCATGGGCCTGGCCCTTGACATGTGGGACGAGGTCTCGGTCCACGCGACGACGGGGGCAACCTCGGTCGTCGTCGAGGGTGAGGGAGCTGGAAACGTCGAGCAGGGCGAGGATAACCTCGTCGTGCGCGCCCTGCGCCTCGCGCTCGACCGCGTCGGCGCGCCCCAGGTGGGTGTGCGCATGCACTGCACGAATCGCATCCCCCATTCCCGAGGCCTGGGTTCCTCTGCGAGTGCGATCGTCGCCGGTGTGACGCTGGCGCGCGCGCTCATCGGAGACGCGGACGTTCTTCGCCGCCAGGAGATCCTCGAGATTGGCTCTCAGATGGAGGGCCACCCCGACAACGTCGCTCCCGCTGTCTTTGGCGGAGCGACGGTGTCCTGGATGAACGAGGAAACTTCCGAGGTTGGCAGCGTACGCCTGACGCCGCCCGATGACATTCACCCGGTCGCTTTCATCCCGGACTTTGAGCTGCGCACCGCTGCCGCGCGCGCCGCGCTGCCCGCTACCGTGCCCCACGGCGACGCGAGCTTCAACGTCGCCCGCGGTGCTCTGCTGGCCGCCGTCCTCTCGGGCAATGCACAGGTGAGCGGGGGAGTGAACCCGCACTCGCTCCTCATGGAGGCCACACGCGATCGCCTGCACCAGGAGCAGCGTCGGGCCGCGATGGAACCCTCCCTCGCACTCGTCGACTGGCTGCGCGGTGCTGGCTTCGCGGCCGTCGTCTCCGGCGCGGGTCCCACGGTCCTCTCCCTGGAGTCCGTCGGCGCCGATATCCGCCGAGACGCCGCAGCCGCCGGGTGGCGAGTCGTCCCGATGGGGGTGGCACCCCAGGGCGTGCAGATTACCCGCGGAAGCCTGTCAAAGGTGGAATTCTGAGCGTTTGCGCGCTGTGAGTTTCTGCGCAAGCACCGCCATCCGTGCCGTCTAATCGACAGCGGGCTGGCGGTCTTGCTATATTCTTTTCAGGTCGAGACGACTGTTCGACTTCGGCCTTCGCGATGCGCCTCTTTCGCGTATCTTCCTGATCAAGCTTTTTCGTGTGCTTGAGCAATCACCTCGCCCGCTGTGGGCGCATTCCAGTAAGGATCACTTCGTGAGCAACGAAACCTCCGCCGAGACGACCGCGTCGCTGTCGGCGATGAAGCTGCCTGAGCTGAAGGCTCTGGCCGCTTCCCGCGGCCTCAAGGGCATCTCCCAGCTTCGTAAGCCCCAGCTGATCGAGCTGCTGAGCAACGGTGCCGGCGCCTCGACCCCGCAGGAAAAGGCTCCCCGCGAGGCGGCCCCTGCCTCGTCCAAGAAGAAGGCCGACAAGGCCGAGAAGCCGGCCGCCGACAAGTCGGCTGAGCAGGCTCCCGCCTCCGACGCGCCCGCCGAGGCTCCGCGTCGCTCTCGCCGCCGCCGCGCGGTGAGCCAGGGCGCCGTCGAGCCCGCGCACGTCACCCTCGACCTGCCCCTGCCGGCCGCCGAGCGCACCGAGCCCACCCCGGAGCCCGACACGACCGTCGTCGAGACCGTCCTGAACATTGAGCTGCCCGACGGCGACGACACCGAGGCTCGTCGCCCCCGCCGTGAACGCGGCCGCCGTGGTCGTCGCGACCGCGAGAACCGCGAGAACCGCGGCGAGGGCCGCGAGAACCGCGGCGAGGGTCGCGAGAATCGCGAGAACCGTCCCGCGCGCGGCGGCGAGGACAACCTTGCGCCGATCGCCGGCATTCTCGACATCCAGGAGAACCACGCCTTCGTGCGCACCTCCGGCTACCTGCCAGGCCCGAACGACGTCTACGTGACGCTCGGCAACGTGCGCCGCTGGGGCCTGCGCGCCGGTGATGCGGTCGCCGGTGCCGTGCGCCTGCCCCGCGAGGGCGAGCGTCAGCGCCAGAAGTACAACGCCCTCGTGCGCGTCGACTCCGTCAACGGCATGACGATCGAGCAGGCGCAGGCCCGCCGCGAATTCGGCAAGCTGACCCCCGTCTACCCCTCCGAGCAGCTGCGCATGGAGACCTCCCCGAAGGCCTACACGCCGCGCGTCATCGACCTGGTCGCCCCCGTGGGCAAGGGCCAGCGTGGCCTCATCGTCTCCCCGCCCAAGGCCGGTAAGACCATGGTCATCCAGCAGATGGCCAAGGCCATCGAGCTGAACAACCCCGAGGTGCACCTCATGGTCGTCCTGGTGGACGAGCGCCCCGAAGAGGTCACCGACATGCGTTCGATCGTCAAGGGTGAGGTCATCGCCTCCACCTTCGACCGCCCCGCATCGGACCACACGACCGTCGCCGAGCTCGCGATCGAGCGTGCCAAGCGCCTCGTCGAGCTGGGCCAGGATGTCGTCGTCCTCCTCGACTCGCTGACGCGTCTGTCGCGTGCCTACAACCTTGCTGCGCCCGCCTCGGGCCGCATCCTCTCTGGCGGCGTGGACGCGTCCGCGCTGTACCCGCCGAAGAAGTTCTTCGGCGCCGCACGCAACATCTCCGAGGGCGGCTCGCTGACGATCATCGCCTCCGCCCTGGTGGAGACGGGTTCGAAGATGGACGAGGTTATCTTCGAAGAGTTCAAGGGCACCGGCAACATGGAGCTGCGCCTGTCGCGTCAGCTCGCCGAGCGCCGTATCTTCCCCGCGATCGACCTCAACGCGTCGGGCACCCGTCGCGAGGAGCTGCTCTTCAAGCCCGAGGAGCTGCGCATCATGTGGAGGCTCCGCCGCGTCCTGGGCACCCTCGATCAGCAGCAGGGCCTCGAGCTGGTCCTCGACAAGCTCAAGGAAACCCAGTCCAACGCTGAGTTCCTCATGCTCATCCAGAAGACGACGCCCTCCGAGTGATCGGCTGGCGAGCGCGGGGCGAGTGGCGAGAGCCGCTCGCCCCGCTTTCCTTTTCGGTGCGCGCCTGAATACCGGACAACTGATGAGGGGCTGTGTCAGACTTGGGGCGTGGAGAACATGACACCGAATACGATCAATGCCCAGGCGGCACAGGAGAACTCGCGTCGGTCATGGAGCGCTGTGCGCGGATGTGCGCGCCTCGTTTTTGGTCTCTTTCTCGTGCTGGTGGCTCCCGTTCAGCTGGCGATCGCCGTCTATGATCAGGCCCTTCACGGCATGGGCGAAGCGGTGGACTGGCCGAATTGGACCGGCTGGGTCATGGCGCTGTGCGGAGTTGGCGTGCTGTGGCGCGGCGCCGGTCTTCGACGCGCGGGCCGTCAGAAAGTAGCGTTGATCGCTGAGAAATGGGCTGCCTTGGAACGCCAGCGGACAGAGGTTGAGCGCGTGTTCTCCACGCTCGCGGGCGCCGGGAAGTACGAGAGTGCGCTGACGGCACGCTACGAGCTTGCCCGAGCTGAACGTGCCAGGGTTGGCTCTCGGATTGCCGAGCACAGGTCACCGGGTTTCTTCGCGTCGCTGAGCGAGACGTCGAGCGGCGCGGGGGATGAGATCCTTGCACGGATGGAACACCTGGCGGACGCGGGTACCGCGATCAATGCTGCGCGCGACTATTTTGGCCTCGCGCCCGGCTGGCGCGACGTGTGGAAGACCGAGGTCGGCCCGATCATCGAAGACTTGGACGTCCTTGATGACGTCGCGGACACCCTCGAAAGTGTCACTACGGACGCGCGAATCCTGATGGAGGTTGAGGCTTTCAGGGAGCGCCTGGGGGATGACAAGGACACGGTGGCAGGCCTCGGCAAACGCCTCGAGGGCCGGCAGGTCGATCCCGCTGCGGCACTGGAAGAACTCGACCGGATCACGGGCGAGGCGCGAGCGCGCACCGCCGAGCTCATTGAGGCGACTCTCGCAGCCGATGCCTCGGCCCGCGGACGGCAACGCTACGCTCGATGGAAGAACGCGGGCATCAAGCTCACCGCGGCTAACGCGGAGTACGACGCAGCCTACTGGAGCGAGGAAGCGGACACTGACATCGAGTACAACCCTGCAGCCACGATCCGACTGGTCGCAAACTCCGCAGGCGTTGACTTCGAAGGGCTGCCAGCGCCGGCAACTGGTGTCCTGACGGCTGGGCGTTCGTCGATTTATCTGCTGCCGATGTATCTCGATCAATACCTGAGCGACGATGTGGATGAGTCCGGTGATGGCTCCTCGTCGGCCTGAGTGATAGACGGTTGCCTCGTTTTCCGATCTCGAAACCGGTTGAACCGCCGCGCGCGAAACTGACCGTCGTGTCAGAGTGACTGTATGACTTCTGCGACGACCGAATCTGCAAACGAGGAACGCGGACACATGACGGCGCGCGACGTGCAGCGCTCGGCGCTAGGCGTGGGGCGAATCCTGCTGGGTGTCATCATGGTGATCTGCGTGCCCGTGTGGCTGGTATTGTCCCTCCTTGATTACACCCGGCCCACGGTGCCCGCAAACGAACTCGTCACCCCATCCGTCGACGTGTACGACGAGACGGGGAGCTTTGAGCCGATCGACGGGCGTACGCTGAAGGACGTCCTCGGTGGTGTTGCGTTCGCGCGTCCCATCCACCTCGTCATCTTGTCGACGGATGACGTGGTGGACGACAACCTGGACGAGGCGACCCTGAAGTATGCGCGGGCGGGGCACAAGGAGTGGATCTCGCCTAATGGGTACAAGTGGGCCGACGGATACCTGATCCTGTCGGTGTCGCCGACCTATCGCCAGGTGGGGACCTACTTCGGCGAGGACATCGCCCCGGTGCTGTCCGTTCAAGCGGAGATTCAGGACGCCGCGAAGGATGACTTTCGTGCGGGCCGCTGGAGCGAGGGGATGGTCGCGGCGGCCACGAAGGCTGCCGCGTACATTCCGAACGAATCGGGCCGCAGCACCCAGAACAGAGTCGTGTGGCCCCACTGGATGGGATGGCTCATCTCGCTCACTGGCATCGGCGTCCTCGTGCGCGGGCGCAGCCTGCGTCGCAGAGTGAAAGAAAGCTCGGAGCGTATTGCCGAGGTGTGGAGCGAGATGGAGAAGCGCCGCCCAGAGGTGGATCGGGCCTTCCACTCGATCATCGATGCCGGTCACTACAGCAAGGGGCTGACAGCGCGCTACGGGTGCGCCAACCAAGAGCGCGAGAAGGTTCGCGAGCGAGTCTCCGTTCTGCGATCCCCAGGGTTTTTCGGATCCCTCAGCGCCGGCGCGGCGAGCGACAGGAAGGATCTGCTCGAAGATATCGAACTGCTGTCGGCCGCCGATGACGCGATCTTTGCCGCCCGCGACTTTTTCGCGCTCGCACCAACGTGGCGCACTCTGTGGGACAACGAGGTGGGACCGGTCTTCGAAGACCTGCTGGCGGCGGATTCCATCTCGGTCAAGGTGCGCAACCGCGTCAAGAAGCGTCAAGTGAAGAACGCAGTGGAGGCGTTCAACCACTGGACGAACGAGCAGCGGGACATCATCGTCGGACTCGGAAACAGCCTGGAGCGCGCGGAGATCACTCCGGTGCAGGCTCTCGACGAGCTGGACCGGATCGCGGCCGAGTCCCGGGCGCGCCTGACGAAGCTCATCGGGCAGGCACTCGTCGCTGACACCTCCTTGTCGGGGCGTGAGCGCTACGAACACTGGGAGAGCAACAGGGGCGGCACCGTCAGTGCCAGCGATGTCCTCTACAAAGGCACGTACCTGAGCGACGGGCACCGCCACGAGTACAATCCCGCCTCGACAATCCGTTTAACCGCGAACTCTGCGGGCGTTCGCCTTACGGGCAAGGCTGCGGAGAGGACCGGTCGCTTCCAGTCGAACAATGTGTCCGTCTGGGCGTACCCGACGTATCTCGACCGCTACGTCGACTACGACCCGTCCAGCTCCTCGACCAGTTCAGCGGACTACGGCTCATCCTCGGGTGGCTTCTCAGGCTCCGGCTCCTCCTCGTCCTTCTGAGTCCCATCGGGATAACGGGCAACTGATGGCCATCCGTGCGAGAGTGGAGGCATGACGTCTCCGGCAACGCAAACGACGAGTAATGCACCCCAGCATCCTCGTTCGGTCATGCGCAGCGTGCGTGGCTGTGCGCGACTCCTGGCGGGTCTGGCCCTCTTTCTGGTGGCCCCCGTGTGGCTCGGCATCGCCGTCTCTACCGGTGCTACGCAGGCTCTTGCGTGGCCCACCTGGTACGCGTGGGTGACGACTCTGGTGGGCATTGGCCTGTGGGTGCGCGGGTGGATGCTGCGCCGCCTCGCCCGCGAGAACATGCGCAAGGCCTACGACGAATGGGACGCGCTTGAGAAGCGTCACCTCGAGGTCGAGCGCGCCTTCTGCCCGCTCCTAGGGACCGGGCGCTACGACCGTGGTCTGAGGGCGCGCCTCGAGGCTGCTCGGGCCGAGCACGACAATCTGCGCGCTCGTATCGCTGCGGAGGCTTCGATTCCGTTCCTCGCTTCGCTGAGCGCCGCAACGGCTTCGGAAGGGGAGACGATTGTCAAGGATTTCGGCGGCCTGATGGATGCGCACGTCGCGTTGATGGCCGCGTGCGATCTCTTCGCGCTCGCTCCTGCCTGGCGCGCGGTGTGGAACAACGAGCTGGGTCCGGTGTACGAGGACCTGACCGTCGTCGAGACCCTCACGGAGACTGTCCAGCGGCGAAGCTCCGAGCCGGCGGTCCTGAGCATGGCGGCGTCCCTCAAGCTGTGGCTCAATGATCAGCGCCTGGCCGCGAACGACCTGGGGGCGAGCCTCGAGTGCGCGCAGATGGATCCCGCCGAGGCTCTGACGCAGCTCGATCGGATTGCCGATGAGGCCAGGGTGCGCCTGGTGTGCCTCATCGAGGCGGCTCTCGGCGCCGACACGTCCATGATCGGGCGCAGGCGTTACAAGCGCTGGAGGAACGGCGCGGGGGAGAAGCTGCGCACCAACGAGACCCGCTACCTCGGTGCGTACCGGATTGCCGGCGTGACGTACACCTACAACCCCGGCCAGGCGATCCGCCTGACGGCAAATAGCGCGGGTATCAACCTCAAGGGGAGTGCGGCCCACTCCGCCGCGCTCTTCACGGCGTTCGGCGCGCAGCTCTACGTGCCTCCCGCGTACCTCCACCGCTACCTCGTGTGGGACGGAACCTCGCGGTACGGCCCCTCGCGGGCGAACTACCTGACGTCGGCTGCAAACGTCGGTCCGCGCACGAGCACGCGTTAAGCGCAGCGGCGTGAGCCGGCCTTGCGCTCCCGAGGAGTGGCGGGCGCGAGCGTCGTGCCCGCCCATAGCCGATCTCACGCCCGAGGTGGCATCTCGTCATTGAAGGGGGTGGGGGCGTGTGCGATAATGTCGTGTCGGCTTACCGGTTCACCGGCATGCCCCAGGCGCTCCTTGGCGCGCTGGAAGGCGAGTCCCCGCCAGATGCGGGGGACGCTGCATGTCCGGACCCGGGGCACCAAACGATCCAGGAGAAACTCCATGAAGAAGGGTATTCACCCCGAATACGTGGACACCGTCGTGACCTGCACGTGCGGCAACACGTTCCACACCCGTTCCACCATCACCTCCGGTGAGATGCGCGTGGACGTGTGCTCGGCCTGCCACCCGTTCTACACGGGCAAGCAGAAGATCCTCGACACCGGCGGCCGCGTCGCTAAGTTCGAGGCTCGCTACGGCAAGCGCGTGCGCCCCTCCAAGTGAGGGTGAGCGGCTAGCTCCACGGCGGTGTCGTTGGCCCCACGGCCGACGGCGCCGCCGCTTTGTCAACTGTATGGAACGAAGGAAGTGGTGAATCGTGGCCGCGACTGATGAACTCGGCGCCCTGGGCCCCCTGCTGCGCGAATATGAGCAGGTCGAGGCGCAGATGGCGGATCCCCAGACGCTGGCGGACCCGCAGCTGATGCGCCGAGTCGGTCGACGCTACGCTGAGCTCGGCCGCGTGAAGGCCGCCGCTGATCGGCTTGCCTCCGCCTCGGGAGACCTCGAGGCTGCGCGCGAGCTGGCCGCCGAAGACCGCTCCTTCGCCGACGAGATTCCCGCCCTCGAGGAAGAGGAAGCGGCTGCCCACGAGGCGCTGGTCAAGATTCTGGCTCCCCGTGACCCCGAGGACGCGATGGACGTCATCCTCGAGATTAAGGCGGGTGAGGGCGGCGAAGAATCCGCCCTGTTCGCCTCCGATCTGGCCCGCATGTACGCCCGCTACGCGGAGGCGCACGGCTGGAGCGTCACCGAGATGAGCGCGACCCACACGGAGCTCGGCGGCTTCAAGGACATCACGCTCGCGATCCGTGCGAAGGGTACCCCCGCTCCCGACGAGGGCGTGTGGGCGCACCTGAAGTACGAGGGCGGCGTGCACCGCGTGCAGCGCGTGCCCGTCACCGAGTCGCAGGGCCGCATCCACACGAGCGCCGCCGGCGTCTTCGTCATGCCGGAGATCGAGGACGACGAGGAGATCGTCATCGACCCGAACGATCTGCGTATCGACGTCTACCGGTCCAGCGGCCCCGGCGGCCAGTCGGTCAACACGACCGACTCCGCGGTGCGCATCACGCACATTCCTTCGGGCATCGTCGTGTCGATGCAGAACGAGAAGTCGCAGCTGCAGAACAAGGAGGCCGCGCTGCGTGTGCTGGCCTCGCGCTTGGCCGCCGAAGCGAGGGCGAAGAAGGAAGCCGAGGCCTCGGCCCAGCGTCTGTCTCAGGTACGTACCGTGGACCGCTCGGAGCGCATCCGCACGTATAATTTCCCTGAGAACCGGATCGCGGATCACCGCACGGGTTTCAAGGCTCACAACCTGGACGCGGTTCTGTCGGGCGCGCTTGATGCAGTGATCGCTTCGCTGCAGGAAGCTGATGAGGCCGAGCGGCTGGCCGCCGCCGCGCAGTCATGATCGGAGGCGACATGGGAACCTGGTCTGTGACGGAGGCGCGCGCGTGGGCTCGCGAGCGCCTGGCGAACGCTGGCATCGACTCGGTTGATGCGGACGTGCGTGAGCTGCTCGAGTGGGCGTGTGACGCCTCGTCCCAGTGGGACCTGCCGGCGGAATTGAGCGAGGAACAGGCGGAGAAACTGCGAGCTGCGGTGGGGGAGAGGGCCCTGCGTATTCCCCTTCAGCACGTCACGAGTCGCATGTTCTTCCGTGGCTTGACCCTGGCAGCCCGCCCCGGCGTGTTCGTCGTGCGCCCCGAAACGGAGGTCCTTGCCGGGCTCGCCATCGACGAGGCCG
>CAUSHZ010000065.1:0-10075 GCA_963531605.1 uncultured Actinomyces sp. | reverse complement strand
CCCCCGGGCGCGGTCGGGCCCGCCCCACTCCATCACTCCCCCTCCGGCCCCCCCCCCCCTCTACTGGGGGGGGGGGGCGGTCCCACCCCGCCCCCCCGCCCCATGTTACAAAGACCTAATAGCCCGCAATTTTCTCCAGCCGCGCAATGCGCTGCTCCATCGGCGGGTGCGTCGAGAACATACGCATGAGGGACTGCCCCCGGAAGGGGTTCGCGATCATCATCGCGGCCACGTTGCGCGTGCGCGGGGTATCCTCCATCGGGCGCCGATCCGTCGCCATCTCCAACTTACGCAGAGCCGACGCCAGAGCCAGCGGATCCTGCGTCAACATCGCTCCATCCTCGTCCGCGTCGAACTCACGCGTCCGCGACAGCGAGAACTGGATCAGCATCGACGCAAAAGGCGCGAGCAAGCTGAGAACCAGCATGCCCACAAACCCCATGCCGCCGCTACCGTCACGTCCGTTACGGCCACCAAAGAACATGAAAAACTGCGCAACCGACGCGATGACCCCACCCATCGCCGCAGCAACGGACGTCGTCAGAATGTCGCGGTTATAGACATGCATCAGCTCGTGCCCGAGCACTCCACGCAGCTCACGCTCATTGAGAATAGCCAGGATGCCCTCCGTGCAGCACACAGCAGCATTGTTCGGATTACGCCCCGTCGCAAAAGCATTCGGCGTGGGCGACGGTGCCACCCAGATCGACGGCATCGGCTGCTGTGCGCGCGCCGCCAACTCACGGACGATCGCATACAGCTGCGGGTACTGCGCCTCCGTCACCCGGTACGCACCCATGGACCTCAGCGCGATCGTCGCAGAATTCCAATACGAATAAGCCGTCTGCGCCAAGCCCAGCGCCGCAAACGCAAACAACCACACGGCACGCCCCGTACCCGCAGCGATCATCGCGCCAATAGCGAGTAGCAACGCCCACATGCCTCCCAGCAGGAGCGTCGTCTTCAGACCATTGTGATAGTTGCGATGCACCATGCAGGCGATCCTATGGGGGTTACCTGAGAAGCTGCTGAGAACCAGCCGAAGCTCCAATGGGAAACAACGACCCCAACCTGCAGTCACAGGACACATCGAGGTGAGCCGCAGCCCCTCTCCCCCACGCGACGAGGCCGCGACCGGAAAACCCGGCCACGGCCTCGCACCGATCAGGGACGCTCAGTTGCGCCGGCCCGGACCCGTGTAGTCATCGAAACGCTCAGGAGCGGTCGGCACGCCCATCTCGCCCATCTCACCGATGAGATCCGTTTCCTTCGGATCCACCTGCGCGCCGCGCGAAATATCCGTCATCACGCGACGCGAGACGACCTTGATGCGCTCGCGCGTGCCGCGGCCGCCCGGAAGCTCGCCGTAGTCCTCGCCCAGGGCCTGCTCGTAGGCGTCCAGGAGCTCCCAGCCCTCCCACGTCGTGAACTCGACGCCACGGGACTCCAGGAGCGCCACCATGGCCTCGTGCCCCACCTCGGCCGTCTTCGCGTGCAGGCGCCCCTCCGAGGCGTCCTCCACGAGGTGGGAGATCGTCTGCTGAGCATCCGACTTCGTCGAGCCAATGAGGCCGACGGGGCCGCGCTTGATCCAACCGGTCGCGTACACGCCCGGGATCACGGGGGCGGACTCGTCCTTCGTCGTATCGCCCTCAATGACGCGTCCCTCGACGTTCGGCACGACGCCGGCGCGCTTGTCGAAGGGCAGGCCCGGGATCGGCGAGGAGTAGTAACCCACCGCGCGATACACGGCCTGCACGGGCCAGGTCGTGATGACGCCCGTGCCCGACACGCTGCCGTCACCGTTCAGGGCGGTGCGCTCGGTACGCAGAGCCTTCACGTGGCCGTTCTCGTCCGCGACGACCTCGACCGGGGCCTGGAACAGATGAATGTGAATGCGACGCGAGGCCGTGTGCTCCTCTGGGTCCGCCATCGCGTAGCCCGTCAGCGTCTTGACGACCTGACGCTGCTGGTTCGACGCGCGCAGCGCCTCCTCCGAGCCCTCGTCGAAGTCGAAGTCCTCTTCCGAGACGATGACGTCAACGTCCGGCACCTTGCCCAGCTCGCGCAGCTCCAGCGGCGTGAACTTCACCTGCGCCGGGCCACGGCGACCAAACACGTGCACGTCGGTGATCGGGTTCTGCGCGAGGGCCTCGGCCACGTTGGCCGGCACCTCGGTCTTGAGCATGTCCTCGGCATGCTTGGCCAGCACGCGGGAGACGTCCAGGGCCACGTTGCCGACGCCCAGGACCGCCACCTCGCGGGCCTTCAGCGGCCACGTGCGCGGGTAGTCCGGGTTGCCGTCGTACCAGGACACGAAGTCTGCGGCACCGTAGGACTCGGGCAGATCCACGCCCGGAATGTCGAGCGGGTGATCGCGGTCCGCGCCCGTCGCAATGATGATCGCGTCGTAGTGGTCACGCAGATCGTCAATCGTCACGTCACGGCCGACCTCGACGTTTCCGAGCAGTCGAATGTCGCCGCGCTGGAGGATCTTGTACAGCGCCACAATGATCTGCTTGATGCGCGGGTGATCCGGAGCGACGCCGTAGCGCACGAGACCGTAGGGCGCGGGAAGACGCTCAAACAGGTCGATATTCACCTCGAGCCCCGACTTGGACAGGATGTCCGACGCGTAAATGCCAGCGGGACCAGCGCCGATGACGGCGACGTTGAGCGGTGCCAACCGATTTCTCCTTCTTCGTGACCGCGCGCGTGTGCGCGCACCTGGGCACTAAGTCTAGCGCCCCGTTGCCAAGGGCAACCTTAGCTGAGACGGCTCACACACCTCAAGGGCGCGCATACGACGAGGCCGGGGCCAGCCACGCAATCCCGCGCAGCCGAGCCCCGGCCTCGTTAACGACAATCAGACCAGGCGATCCACCATGAGGTTCGCAAACGCCTCCAGTGCGGTCTTCGCCTCACCCTTGGGCAGCGGTGCCAGCGCGGCGACCGCATCGTCCGCCCACGTGCGCGCGAGCTCGCGCGTCTCATCAAGGACGTCGTGGTGACGCAGCTGCTCGACGACCGACGCCAGGGCCTCATCCGAGGACAGGTCACCCGTCAGCTCGCGCAGGATGCGCACGCCGGCCTCGTCGATCGTGCCTGCCGCATCGCGGCGACGCAGGAGGAGGACGGGCAGAGTGTCCACGCCCTCGCGCAGATCGGTGCCGGGCGTCTTGCCCGACTGCTCGCCCGACGACGCCAGGTCAAGCACGTCGTCAGCAATCTGGAAGGCGACACCCACCTTCTCACCAAAGTCGCTCACCACGTCCGCCATCAGCTGGCCGGCACCCGACAGGAGCGCGCCGAAGGACGCGGCGGTGGACACGAGCGAGCCCGTCTTATCCGCCAAGACCTGCAGGTAGAAGTCAACGCGATCCGCGCCGTCCATCGGGCCGAAGGTCTCGTTGAGCTGGCCCTCGCACAGACGCTCGAACGTGCGCGCGTGGTGCGCGACCATCTCGGGGCCCAGCGACGCCACCAGCAGCGACGCGCGAGCGAACAGGATGTCGCCCGCCAGAATCGCGCGGTTATTGCCCCACAGGTGCTGAGCCGAGGGCACACCGCGACGCGTGGGTGCCGAATCCATGACGTCGTCGTGGTACAGGGATGCCAGGTGCGTGAGCTCAACCGCCGTCGCGGCAGTGATGACCTGCTCGTCGAGCGCACGCTCGGGCTCGCCCAGCTGCGCGCACACGAGGGTGAGCAGCGGACGCATCCGCTTGCCGCCCGCGACCGCAAGATGACGAGTCAGCTCGTCCGTCAGGTCACGCGACGAGGACACGGCGTCGAGGAGACGACGCTCGACGACCTCGAGCCCCGGGGTAATACGGGACTCGAGGTCGGGAACATGAAGATCGGGTGTTTGAGCGCTCACGGAATCAGTATGACGATCTTTTCGAGCAGACTCAACACGGGACCGGGGAAGACGCCCAGGGCGAGCGTCCCAAACGCACACACCGCGATCGCGAGAGCCGACAGGCCCTCCGACTTCACCACGACGGACTCGTCACCGGGCTCGGTGAAGAACATCAGGCGCACGAGGCGGAAGTAGTAGAACGCGGTGATCGCCGAAGCCACGAGGCCCACGATCGCGAGCCAGCCGATGCCGCCCTTGATCGCGTCGGAGAAAATCACGAACTTCCCAATGAAACCGCCCGTCAGCGGGATGCCCGCAAACGACAGCAGGAAGATCAGCATCGCGCCCGCGATCCACGGGTTGGTGCGGCCGATACCCGCCCACTTGCGCAGGCTCGTCGCCTCGCCCAGGACGTTGCCGTCCGCGTCGCGGCCGCGCACCAGCGTGACCACGCCGAAGGCGCCGACCGTCGCCAGGCCGTAACCGAGCGTGTAGAACAACACATGGCCCGTGCCGCCCTTCTGGATCGCAAGAATCCCCATCAGGATGAAGCCCACGTGGGAGATCGAGGAGTAGGCCAGCATGCGCTTGACGTCATCCTGCACGAGGCCGGCGAAGGTACCGACGAGGATCGTCAGGACCGCGATGGCCGCGAAGATGTACAGGAAGTCCCACTGCAGGTAGGCGGCGGCGACCGTGTAGAAGCGGATCATCGCAGCGAAGGCCGCGATCTTCACGGCGGCTGCCATGAAGCCGGTGACCGGGGTCGGGGCGCCCGTGTAGACGTCGGGGGTCCACGCGTGGAAGGGAGCAGCGCCCACCTTGAACAGCAGACCCACCATCACGCAGAACACGCCCACGAGGACCATCCAGTCCATGTTGGTGTTGGTGGAGATGGCCTCGGCCAGCGCGGAGATGCGCAGCGAGTTGGAGAAGCCGAAGAGGAAGGCGGAGCCCATGAGCAGGAAGCCCGAGGAGAAGGCGCCGAGCACGAAGTACTTGAGGGCCGACTCGTAGGACAGCTGGCGGCGACGGCGGGCCGTGGCAGCCATGATGTACAGGGGCAGCGACATGACCTCGAGGGCCACGAACAGCGTCACGAAGTTATCCGCCGCGGGGAAGATCATCATGCCGCCCAGCGAGAACAGGGTCAGCGGGAAGATCTCGGAACGCTGGTAGCCCTTACGCTCCGACAGCTCCTCGGCGGCCGAGTCCGGACGGTCCGAGGGCTGGCCGGCGAACGCGCCATCGCCAACGGAGGTACGGTCGGCCATCACGAGGACGGCGAAGAAGCCGATGATGACGAGGGCCGACTGAGCGGCAACCGTCAGCGGATCCTCCATGTACTCCCCCAGCGTCACCGGCGTAGCCAGGACGGGGGCCCAGCGCAGGGCGAGCATGACGCACGCGCCGGCGGTCGCCAGGATCGACAGGCCGATCACGAGGGGTCGGCGCGCCTTGGCCGGGGCGAAGGCCTCGACGAGGACGCCGAGGACCGCACCGCCGAGCACGATGAGGATAGGCGCGAGGCTCACCCAGTGAACCTCGGGGGCCTGGAAGTTAGCCATGGGTAGAACGTTCACTGTGCGCTCCCTTCAGCGGTGGCGCCGACCTGCGAGTTGGTCAGGTCGAGGTCTGAAGCAACCGGGGTCAGGGCGCTCACGAGAGGCGCCGACCAGATACCAAGGATGAGCATCGCGGCCACGAGCGGCACCATGACGCCGCGCTCACGGCCGTTCAGGTCCGCCAGGTCTTCCTTGCCCTTGCCGGGGGCACCGGTGAAGACGCGCTGGTAGGGCATGAGGACGTAGAGGGCGGCGATGACGACGCCGAGAACCGCGAAGAGCGCCAGCGGACCGCTGACCGTCCACGTACCCATGAGCACGAGGTACTCGGGGACGAAGCCGGACAGGCCGGGCAGGGCGATGGACGCGAGGCCGGACACGAGCCACAGGCCCGCGAGAACCGGGGTCACGCGCTGCATGCCGACGTACTCACGCATGTCCTGCGTGCCACCGCGGCGCGAGAGCCAGCCGGAGAGCAGGAACATCGCGGCGATCGAGACGCCGTGGGCGACCATGTAGAACATGGCACCGACGAGAGCAATCTGCGAGCCGATGAAGATGCCCAGGACCATGAAGCCGAAGTGCGACACCGACGTGTAGGACACCAGACGCATGATGTCGTTCTGGCCGTTGGCCGCCAGGCCACCCCACAGGATGGAGATGACGGCGAGCACGCACATGACCCACTTCGCGGAGGCGGCCGCGCCGGGGGTCAGCTGCAGGCACAGGGCGATCATGCCGAAGGTGCCGATCTTGTCCAGGACGCCGACGAGCAGCACCGAGGTTCCGGGGCGTGCGACGGCGGCCGTGTCGGGCAGCCAGGTGTGCACCGGGACCATGGGGGCCTTGATCGCGAAGGCAACCATGAAGGTCACGAAGATAACCATCTGAATGACGAGCGGGGCACTCGGCAGGATCTGGGCGAGCGTGTCAATGCGGAAGAACGTCGACACGTCCTGTACCGAGCCCGAGCCCATCGCCCACAGGTAGAGGATGCCACCGAGCATCACCAGTCCACCGAACAGCGAGTACAGCAGGAACTTCATGGCGGCCTTGTGACGCGCGGCCTCGTCACCAACGCCGTAGCGTCCGATCATGAGGTAGAGCGGCACGAGCATCGCCTCGAAAGCGAAGTAGAAGACCGTCAGGTCGTAGGCCGCGAAGATGACGACCATGAACGCCTGGAGCGCCAGGACCAGCGCCGGGTAGGCGCCTCGGTCCGCGGCATCGTCCTCGTCCCAACCCGCAATCAGCACGAGCGGCACGAGGCCGATCGCCAGGAGGATCATGACCAGGCCCAGGGACGTGACGCCGAGGGACCAGGTGATGCCGATCTGGGGGATCCACAGATGGGACTCGTACACCTGGTACGAGGCCGGGGCGGACCAGTCGAACACGGAGGCGGCCACGTACACGCCGAGCGCGAGCTCAATGAGGGAGACCACCAGGGCGACGACGCGCCCGGCGGCGCGCCTCAGGGGCGAGACGAAGCCGAGGAGGGCCGCGCCCGCAGCCGGAACGGCCACGAGGACGGACAGCCACGGGAAGTTAGCAGCAACCATTGCACTTTCCATTGTCGTGTACCCCTTACAGCCTGAATCCGAGGACGACGGCCAGGGCGAGGATGACGCCACCCAGGATGTAGGCGGCGTACGTGCGCACGAGGCCGTTCTGGGTGATGCCGACGATGCGTCCGAGCAGCTGCGAGCCGGTGCCGAGGCCGTCCAGCGCTCCGTCGATGGCGCTCGCATCGCCGACGGTCGCGACGGTGACGAGGCCCTTGGCGGGCATCATGAACAGGGTCTCGTTGACGGTGTCCTGGTAGAGGTCGCGGCGTGCGGCCTCGGTCAGGGCGTTGCCTGCGGGGACGGAGGTGGGAACCTCGTCGCGCCCATACTTCATCCACGCGATGACCGCGCCGAGGATGACGAGGGCGAGGGTGGCTCCCTGAATGACGTACTCGTTGAGGACGGGGTCGCCGTGCATGACGTGGCCGATCGAGGGGACGAGCCACTCGGTGAAGGTGTTCCCCACGGAGAGGGCGCCGCCGAGGACGACCGCGCCGATGGCGAGGATGATCATCGGGATCGTCATGAGCGGGCCGGACTCGTGCGGGTGCACGGGCGCGCCCTCGGCCTCGGTGGTCCAGCGGGCCTTGCCGTGGAACGTCATGAAGAAGAGACGCGACATGTAGAACGCGGTCACGCCCGCGCCGATCAACGCGACGGGTCCGTAGACCCAGCCGGCCCACAGGGCAATGTTGCCGCCGAAGCTGTCGGCACTGAAGGCGGCCTCGATGATCTTGTCCTTCGACCAGTAGCCGGAGAACGGCGGAACGCCGAGGATGGCGAGCCAGCCCATCATGAACGTCAGCCACGTGACCTTCATGGCGCCGCGCAGGGCGCCGAAGCGACGCATGTTCACCTGGTCGCCCATGCCGTGCATGACGGAACCAGCGCCGAGGAACATGAGGGCCTTGAAGAAGCCGTGGGTGAAGAGGTGGAAGATCGAGAACGCCCAGCCGATGGGGCCCAGGCCCGCGCCCAGCATCATGTAGCCGATCTGGCTCATGGTGGAGGCGGCGAGAACCTTCTTCATGTCGTCCTTCGCGCAACCGACGATCGCACCGAAGAGGAGCGTGATCGCACCGATGATAGCGACGGCGGTCGCGGCGATGGGGGCGGCCATGAAGACGTCGCCGGAACGGACGATCAGGTAGACGCCGGCGGTGACCATCGTGGCCGCGTGGATGAGCGCGGAGACGGGGGTCGGGCCGGCCATGGCGTCGCCCAGCCACGCCTGCAGCGGGAACTGAGCGGACTTACCGCAGGCGGCAACCAGCAGGAAGAATCCGATGACCGTCGCGGAGGCCGCGGGGATCGACTCGACCTGGGTAGAGACGACGGAGAAGGACACCGAGTGGAAGGAGGCGACCATCGCCATCATGGCGATCAGCATGCCCATGTCGCCGACACGGTTCATGACGAACGCCTTCTTGGCGGCGACCGCGTAGGCGGGCACGTGGTTCCAGAAGCCGATCAGCAGGTAGGACGCCAGGCCCACGCCTTCCCAACCGGCAAACAGGCCGGCGTAGGAATCAGCCAGGACCAGGGTCAGCATCGCCGCGATGAAGAAATTCAGGTAGGCGAAGAAGCGGCGGCGGGCCGCGTCGTGCTCCATGTAGGCGATCGCGTACACGTGGATGAGCGAACCGACGAAGGTCACCAGGATGACGAACGTGATCGACAGCGGGTCCACGAGGAGACCGAAGTCGACGGTGAAGTCACCGGCGGGGATCCAGGTGAACAGCGTCTCGCCGAAGCGGCGCGCATCCACGGGGGCGTTCCACATCTGGGCTGCGATGAGCGCGCCGACCACGAACGTGGACCAGGACGCGAGGGTGGCCAGCAGGTGGCCCCACTTGTCCGAGGCGCGTCCCAGCAGCAGGAGCAGGCCTGCGCTGGCCAGCGGGATGAGGATGAGCGCCCACGCGTAGGCGGCGACTCCGGTGGCGGGGACCGCGTCGTAGACGGAGAGAGCCTGCGGGGAAATGAAGGTGGTCATGAGTTACGTCCTCCCTCAGTTCTTCAGCAGGTTGAGATCGTCCATGCTCGTGGTCGAGCGGGAACGATAGATGGACACGATGATCGACAGGCCGACGACGACTTCAGCGGCCGCGACGACCATGACGAAGAACGCCATGATCTCGCCGTCAACGTTGGAGTTAATGCGCGAGAACGTCACGAGGACGAGGTTCGCGGCGTTGAGCATCATTTCGACGCCCATGAGCGCGATGACCGCGCTGCGGCGCACGAGGACCGTGGTCGCACCGATGGCGAACAGCACACCCGCAAGGATGAGGTACCAGGCGAGGCTCACTTGCTCTCCTCCTTCTTCTCAATGGGGGTGGTGGTGCGCGCCTTGCGAGCCCGGGGCTGGGCCAGACCGGTGGGCGCGTCCGCGCCGGGCATGCCGAAGGCACCGGAGCGGGGGACGTCGGGCGTGCGCCCGATGGTGTAGGGCGACTCGTCGAGCTCGGAGGCCTCGACCTCTGCGGTGCGCGCGAGGGCGAGCTGCTCGGAGACCTCGGGGGTGACCTCGCCGATCGTGCGGGCAAGGCCACGCACGCGCAGGACTCGGGGCACCGACTCCTCGACCGGGCCGAGGGTCTCGCCGGAGACGGCGGGCACGTCGGCCGCGTTCGACTGGGCGTAAACACCGGGGGCGGGCAGCTGGCCGATGCGGGCGCCCTTCTCGGCGAATGCGCGCATCTTGTTGCGGGCCGTCTCGAACTGGTCGGCCTTCGGGGCGAGGCGATCAGAGTGGGTCAGCAGCATCGCGCCGACAGCGGCCGTGATCAGCAGGCCGCCAGCGAGCTCCATGCTCAGCCAGTGCTCCTGGAACAGCGTGATCGCCAGGTCGGTGATCGGCTGGTCAGAGTAGGGATCGACCTCGACGGGCTTGTGCGCGGCGGGCACGGCCTTGAGGATCGCCGTCGTGACGATGACGATCAGGCCGAGGCCACCGAGCACCGCCGCGACGATCGCGCCGTGGCTCTGGCGGGCGTAGTCGTCGGAGGTGCCGATGCCGATCAGCATGATGACGAAGAGGAACAGCATCATGATCGCGCCGGTGTACACGACGATCT
>CAUSHZ010000064.1:0-10301 GCA_963531605.1 uncultured Actinomyces sp. | reverse complement strand
GCAACCGCGACCGCGCGATGTGCTGCGGCGCGGGCGGCGCGCACGCCTGGTTCGAAGAGACGCGCGGGACCCGTATCGCCGACGCCCGCATCGTCGAGGCCGCGTCCACGGGCGCGGACGTCGTCGCGACGGCCTGCCCATTCTGCTCCCAGATGCTCGGCTCGGCCTCGGGCACGTCCGCTGGCTTCGTCTCCTCCGGCGCCGACCAGGGCGCCGCGACCGACGAGGCCGCCACGGCCTCGTCCGGCCAGAAGCTCCCCGAGGTGCGGGACGTGGCCGTCATGCTGCTGGAGGCCGTCAAGCGCGGGCAGTAGGGACGTTTATTCGCCGTCTTCGGGGGAGATTTCCTCGAGGCCGACGAGGAAGCCATCCTCGTCGATGACGTTGCCGCCCACGAGTGTCGCGATCATTCCGGCGGCCTTTTCCACGTCCTGGGTGGAGCGCAGGCGCTCCAGGCGCGCGGTGCGGCTCATCGCGCCCGCGCCGGGCGTCGGCGCGGAGGTGGGCAGCCAGCGGACCTGGTATTCGATGATGGCTCCGGCCGTCCACGGCTCCCAGCGCAGCACGCGCGGCGGCGTGGGCACGGCGTGGACCTCGATCATCATGTCCGAGCGGTGGCCGATCGGACTCATGAGGGCGTAGCCGTCAACGACCTGCGGCTTGTCGCGCTGGGCCTCGTGCTCCTCGCGGGCCTTGGCGATCTTGGAGGCGATATCCTCGCGCACCGGGCCCAGCTCGGCCTTCAGCTTTTCGATCTGCGCGATCTGCGCGGGGGTCAGCGGGACGGGCTTGGGGGCCTCGGGTGTGATGTCGCGCGCGTCCTTCATCTGCTCGAATCCGGCGCGCTCACGCATCGCGGAGAGCAGGTCCTCGGGGTTAATCCAGCGCGGCGAGTACACCGTCAGGTTCACGGCCGAGTCGGCGTCGGGGACCATGACGTAGCCGCTGCCCGCGATGCGCAGGCCGCCGGCGAGGCGTCGGGCCATGCGGCGCAGCGCCTCGAGCACGCGGTACTCCAGGCCCGTGGGCAGGCCGTCCGGGAACGCCTTGTCCCACTCGCCCATGACACCATTACTTTGCTGGCGGGTGGGTGCCTGCGGGCAGCGCAGGATCCACGCGTTCGCGAGCGAGGCTGGGGTGCCCAGCGCCGCGCGCGTCGGCTGATCGAGCGTCCACGGCCCCTCCAGCTCGGCGTCGGAAGACAGGCGCAGGCGGCCCGGGGCGAGCCATCCGGCCTCGTCCCACATGGAAATCGCGAGGGCCTCAAGCTCGGCGGGATCGACGGCGTCAGAGACGAGGAACAGGTGATGCTCGCGCGCGACGTCCAGGTCGATGACGCCGGCGGGCTCGCTCACCTCGATGGCGGCGGCGATCGGGATGGCGGCCTCAGCGCTCGTGACCTCGCCGTCGGCCGCGATCTGGAAGGCAGCGTCCGTCGAGGTCATCGTCGTCAGGCCGACGTTCGTCTGGGTGAGCGGGCTGTCCGTCGCGCTCACCGGCGTCGGGTCCGCGAAAGAATGGTGGGCCGAGGCCATGCGCTCCTTGAGGGAACGCCTCACCGGCGAGGCCTGGGGGGCCTCGTCCCTGTTGGTGACCTGCTCGCGCGGGGTCATGCCCGGCAGAGCGACACCCTGGATGACGCCCGTGCGCGTCTGGCTGGGAGCCACCGGGGGGATGCCGGCCTCGACTCCGCGGCTGGCGCTCCCCTGAGCAGCGGGATTCATCTGAGGCACACCCAGGACGGGCGTCGGCTCGGGCGGCTCCGGCAGGGGCGGCGCCTGCAGGTCCGCCGAATCGGGAGCGGGCGGCTCCGGCAGGTCGGCGGGATCCGGTGCGGGCGGATAGCCCACCTCGCGGGCCGCACGCTCGGCGCGCTCGGCGCGCATGCGTTCAAGCCGGGAGGGAGGCGGAGGAGGGAGAGCCGACATCGGGAATCACCGTTCGATGCGGGTGCGCGAGAAGCGCTCGTGGGTGCGCGAGGGCGTGGGCCCGCGCTGACCCTGGTAATGCGAGCCGAGCCCCTTCGAACCGTAGGGATGCTCAGCCGGGGAGGACAGGTCGAAGAAGCACAGCTGCCCGATCTTCATGCCGGGATAGAGCAGGATCGGCATCGTCGCCGTGTTCGACAACTCCAGCGTCACGTGGCCAGAGAAGCCGGGGTCAATGAAGCCAGCCGTCGAGTGGGTGAGCAGGCCGAGGCGGCCGAGGGAGGACTTGCCCTCGAGGCGCGCCGCGATGTCGTTGCCGAGGGTCACCAGCTCGTAGGTGGCACCCAGGACGAACTCGCCGGGGTGCAGCACGAAGGGCTGATCGGGGCCCACGTCCACCTGATGGGTGAGGTCCGACTGGTCCACCGCGGGGTCGATCACCGGGTAGCGGTGGTTATCGAAGAGGCGGAACAGTCGGTCCAGGCGCACGTCAATGCTGGCCGGCTGGACCAGGTCCCGGTCCAGCGGGTCGAGCTGGATACGTCCAGAGTCCAGGGAGGCCTTGATGTCGCGGTCACTGAGCAGCATGACTCGATTGTCGCATACTCAGCGCCGCGACAACAGCCTCAGGGGGTCACTCCAGGGGCTGGCCCTGAGCGTCGCACGCGTAGGATCCGGAACGCATGATGATCATGATGAAATCGATGAGTGCCCAGATGCCGGTCACGAACAGGCCGACGACGGTCAGCGATATCACCAGCTGAATGATGCCCTTCGTGGTGTAGCCCAGGTAGAAGTTGTGAATACCGAAGGGGCCCAGGAAGAACGCCAGGAGCAGGGCAACGATCCACTGCTTCGGGGCGCCAACGACGGGCTGGCCGTACACGGGCTGCGCGTAACCGGGCTGACCGTAGGCCTGCTGGCCTGCAGCGTAGGCGGCCTGCTCATAGCCGGGCTGACCGTAAGCATCCGAACCGTACGCGCCCTGCGCGTTCGCGTCGGGGCCGGGAACGCCGTAGCCCTGCTGAGCGTCGTACGCGGTGCCGTAGGTCGTCGAACCGGGGGTCGCCGTGGCCTCGTCGTAGCCGGGGGTCGAGGCCTGGGGGAAGCTCGGCGCCTCGGGCGCGGGGACCTGAGCGGGTTCCTCAGGCTGGAAGGGAGTGGCCTGCGGATCGGGCGTCGCCATGGGAAAGCCTTTCGATAGACGTGGGGGCCGAAATGGCCGTACCGGTACAGGGTAGCGTGCGGTCGGCGCTCAGCGATAGCCAGTCCACCCCCGAGGAACCCCTGATTAATCCCGGAGTGCCCCTCCCAGGTCCACAAAAGGTGCGTGGCCAGGCACCCTGTCTCCTATATTGACGGGGCCCACAGGGGCGCTGTTTTCAAACGTGGTCAGAATGGCGAACCCTTTTAATTTTTACAATGTTCACCCATTTATACACGGCCGGTCACAGTAAAATTTCTTTCATTCGTCACTTTGCCCTTTCATTCCCTAGACTGACTGGGTGTTCATGAATCCATCGACAGAGGCCACACGAGTACTCAACTGCGACCTGCCTCAGTGGTTCGCGACACACAAGCGCGACCTGCCAATGCGCGCAGCCGACGTCTCTGACTGGGGAACCCTCGTCTTTGAGATCATGAGCCAACAGACGCCCATCGCACGCGTCCAGCCGATCTGGCTCGAATGGATGGAACGCTGGCCCACGTCGGCGGACGTGGCGGCCGCTTCATCGGCAGACATCATTGTGGCCTGGGCAAACCTCGGATACCCCTCCCGCGCCCTGCGCCTCAAGGCCTGCGCAGCCGCGATCGTCGACAAGCACGGCGGAGAAGTCCCCCTCTCGCTCAAAGAGCTGACACTCCTGCCGGGCGTCGGCACCTACACCGCATCCGCGCTGCTCGCCTTCCGCCACGGAATCCACGTGCCGGTCCTGGACACAAACGTCCGTCGCGTGCTGGTCAGATTTCTGGACGGCAAAGAGTTTCCTCCCCACACCACGCCCTCAAAAGCGGAAACAATGCGAGCCGACGCATTATTGCCCGAAGACGGGCACAGCGCGGCCGAGGTGAGTTTGTCGCTCATGGAATTCGGGGCCCTCGTCTGCACGCAGCTCAGTCCCTCGTGCGACGAGTGCACGATCTCGAACAACTGCGCGTGGGCGCTCGCCGGATTCCCCAAGGACGAGAAGCGGCCCACACCCCAGCCCTACGCGGGCACCGACCGCCAGGCGCGCGGACGCATCATGAAAGCCCTGCGTGCCGCCCACTTCGAGGGCACGGACGGCCTCACGAAACGCCGAGTCCTCGACGCCGCCCGCATCGACGGGGGCGACCGCTACCAGCCCACCCGCGTCTACCGGGCACTCCTGAAGGACGGCATGATCGTCTACAACGAGGACACCAAGCGGGTCACGCTCCCCCTCTAACACTCTCAGCACGAGGCCGGGGCACCCACGCGGCCG
This sequence comes from uncultured Actinomyces sp., assembly GCA_963531605.1. Lineage (GTDB taxonomy): Bacteria > Actinomycetota > Actinomycetes > Actinomycetales > Actinomycetaceae > Pauljensenia. Next base: position 5,908 of record CAUSHZ010000064.1, on the reverse strand, counting down.
CGCGCGGTCCCGGGAGGCAGCCACCGCCTCGTCGGTGAATCAGTAGCGGATCGCGTCGATCGGCTTGATGCGCACGGCCGCGAGCGCCGGGATGATGCCGCACAGGGCGCCGATGCTCGTGGAGATGGCGACGCCCGCGATGGCAGCTCCGGCGGGGAAGGCCGGGGTGTCGCTGAGCGTGACGCCCAGGGCCTCAAGGGGCAGGAATCGCACGACGACGACCGCGATGCCCACGCCGATGACGCCGGCGACGAAGGTTGCGACGACCGACTCCATGAAGACCGCGAAGAAGACGCGCGCCGCGGAGGCACCGACGGCCCGGCGGATGCCGATCTCGCGCACGCGCTGGCGCACGGTCACAATCGCAACGTTGAGCAGGCCGAGGGCGCCCAGGAACACGATGATGCCGCCGATGACCATGATGACGTTGGAGATGGTGCCCAGCTGCTCCTCGCCGATGTCCTCGTGCTCGCCGCCGGAGACGGAGACCTTCCATCCCTCGCCGAGGATCGAGGCCAGGGCGCGCGGCAAGTTCTCGCGGGCCTGGTCCGCGTTCTCGGTGCCTACCCACGCGATCATGGACGGGGAGCTCATCTGCGGGAAGGAGACGCGCGCCGCGTCGTAGTGCGCGAACACGGTCGGCATGTCGTAGGAGCTCTTGGACTTGGTGACGCCGACGACGCGCATCGCCGTGCCGTCGCTCGTGTGCAGGACGATCGGAACCTGGTCGATGGGGGCGCGCCCCAGCTGATTCCACAGGGTTTCGGAGATGACGACGGGAACCAGGCGCTGGTCGGCGTCGCTGCTCACGACCCATCGTCCGGCGAGCATGCGCGTGCGGAAGATGACCGCGTAGGAGGGGTCGACGCCCTGGAACGTCACGCCGTCGACCATGTCGCCGATGTTCGTCAGGGGGTATCCGCGGAATTGTCCGCTGGAGCGGGCCTGTCGGGTTTCGACGATGTCCCCACCGCCGCTGGAGAAGCGCGACCAGTAGTGGATGTCCGTGCGCTCGGCCAGGGTGCCCATGGCCTCGCCGAGCGTGTCCTTCTCGTCGGGGCGTTTCGCCGTCTGCGCGCCGGCGGCCGACGCGGACGGATCAGAGGCGTCCTGATAGGGGCCGCTTGATGCCGGTCCTTCCGAGGCGTTCGAGGAGCTTTCAGGGGTCAGCCGCAGGGTGACGGAGCGCCCCTCGTAGAGCTCCGCCAACTCGCGCGATGACTGCAGGAGCAGGTCACCAAGCGCAATAACGATCGTCATGGCGGCCACGGCCGCGACCACACCCACGAGGGAGAGGACGACGCGCGCCTTCTGGACCTTAACCTCGCCCCAGGCCTCGATGAGCGCGCCCAGGAGCTGACTCACGGCGTTCACTGCTCACTCTCCTCCGACGTCGTGGGGGACGAGGCCCACTCGGCTTCCGGGTCCCCCTCGGCGGGCGGACGCGGAGGTTCGGCCACAGCGGATTCTGGGCCCACTTGCTCGGCCCCGGCCTCGTCGTCGCCGTGCCCGGCCTCCGCGCGGTGCGTGAGAGCGGCGGGATCCTCGACCTCGTGCAGCGTGCCGTCGTAGAGCTCGTAGGCGCGCTGCGCCCGCGCGGCCACGGCCATGTCGTGCGTGATGACGATGAGGGCGGCGTTGGACTCGCGGGCGACCTCCTCGAGGAGGGCCATGACGACGCGGCCCGTGTCCGGGTCGAGGGCGCCCGTCGGCTCGTCGGCGAGGATGACGCGCGGGCGTCGCACGAGGGCGCGCGCGATCGCGATGCGCTGCTGCTCGCCGCCGCTCATCTCGCCCGGGTAGGAGTCCGCGCGCTCGCCCAGGCCCACGCGCTCGAGCATGTCGACGGCGATCGAGCGCCTGCGCAGCAGCTGCGGGCCGGGGGCGTACAGGAGGGGAACCTCGACGTTTTCCGCGGCCGTGCGCGCCGAAAAGATGTTGAACTGCTGGAACACGAAGCCGAAATCTTCCCCGCGCATGCGCGCGCGGCGACCCTCACTCAGGCGCGTGGTGTCCACGCCGTCCAGCTCGTACGTGCCCGAGGTGGGGGTATCCAGCAGGCCGATGATGTTGAGCATCGTCGACTTGCCCGTGCCCGATCGGCCCACGATGGAGACGTGCTCGCCCTGGGCGACGTCCAGGTTGACGCCGCGCAAAATGTGCAGGTCCTCCCCATCGGGCAGGGTCACCGTGCGGGTCACGTCCCGCAGGCACACGAGACTCATTGCGTTCCCGCCGAGTCGCCCGGGCCCCCGACCATGCCGGAGTCCATGCCGCCGTAAGGGCCGGTCTGATCGTCCTGGTTGTCCTTGTTCGAGGTCGGGGTGAACTCGAGGATCTCCTCGCCCTCCGTCAGGCCCTCCTTGACCTCGACCATCTTGCCGTCCGTGATGCCCAGGGTGACGGCGCGCTTCTCAGGCTTCGTCGGGTCGTCGGTCGGCAGGTAGACGGAGCCGGACTGGTAGCGGCCCTCGACAGCGGAAATCGGCACCGCGAGGACACCCGTCGCCGAACCCGCCGTCATCTCGAGGGTGACCTGCAGGCCCGCGAACACCGTCTGGTCGGAGGGGATCGCGCAGCGCGCCTTCAGATCCGTCGAGGACGAGGCACCGTTATCGGAGCCGGCGTTCGCCTTCGGGTCCGTTTGTTTGCCGGTCGGACTTACCAGCTTGACCCCCGAGCACTCGAAGGGCGCGGGGCCGTTCTTGATGGTGACGGTCGCGGTCGACGGGGCGTCCTGGAGGCGGTACATCTGGTCCGCGCTCAGGGGCGCGACCGCGGAGAATGTCGCGGGCGCGACGGTCGCAACCGTGTCGCCGATCGCGAACTGCTGGCCGACGAGCACGCTCGTCGAGACCGTGCCGTCACCGGGGGAGACGACCGTCTCGTACTTGTAGGTCGGCTCGGCGGTCTCGACGCTCACGTTGCCTTCTTCGTCGGTGACCTGGCGGGTCTCGCCGGGGATCTCCTTGCGAATCTGCACGATGGCGTCGCCCTTTGACACCTTGTCGCCGTCGTTGACGAAGGTGCGCACGACATTGCCGTCCAGGGTTGCGCGGGCGACGACCGGCTCGTCGGCCTGGATCGTCCCCGTGACGCTCACGGTGTTCGTGATGTCGGCGCGGCCCACCTCGATCGTCATCTGCCCGAAGTTGCCGCCCGGGTCCATACCGTCGGCGCTTTGATCCTCCTGTGCGGCAGGGAAGAACGCGAACTTCACCAAGGCGACGGCGATAACTACCCAGGCAAGAACCTTGACAATGTCGAGCACCTGGGCGGTGCGGGTCTTATGTGCCACGTGCGTCTCCTTTGATGAACGGCGTTGCCCAATTGTAAGGTGCGCCTCATTCACGCAGCAACGCTATCCCCATCTATTCAGGGATTTCTCAGGGACCGTCCCGCCGGCTGGGCGTCCCACTCACCCGCCCCTACGATGGGTAACGAACCGACGAAAGGCAGCCATGATCCGCCGCGCCACCCCCGCAGATGCCGAGGCGCTCTCCACCCTCGCACGCACCTGCTTCACGCAGACCTTCGGCCACCTCTACGCCCCCGCCGACCTGGAGGCCTTCCTCGACGAGGCCTACGCGCCCGACGTCCTGCGCGCCGAACTCGAGGATCCAAACCGGGCGACGTGGCTCCTCTTCGAGGACGAAGCCGACGAGGGCTTCTCGCGGCCCGACCCCTCCCCCGCCGACCACCCGCACGCGGCGGAACCGGGTGACGAGGCCCCGGCCTCGTCGGCGTCCCATTCCCCAATCGGCTACGTAACCGCATGCCCCGCGCACCTGCCCCACCCCGACATCGCGCCCGGCGACGGGGAAATCCAGCGCCTCTACATCCTGCAGGGCCACCAGGGGGCGGGGCGCGGCACTCTCCTCCTCACAACGGCACTCGAATGGCTCGAGCGCGACGGGCCTTCCACCCTGTGGATCGGCGTGTGGAGCGAAAACTACGGGGCGCAGCGCTTCTACGCGCGGCACGGCTTCGAGATCGTCGGCGACTACTCGTTCATGGTGGGCGACCACGCCGACCACGAGCTGATCACCCGCCGGACGGCACGGCCTACACGCTAAACACCCGCCCGTCGGCACATCCTACGCAGCACCCGTCACTCATCTCCCGGCGCGACACCCTTGCGAACGCGCCCCCATCGCACAGAAAAGGCCCCGAGGCGCGTTGCCTCGGGGCCTTACCTGCGAGCTGATCACTCAGCGGATTCCTTCGCCTCCATCTCGGCGATCTGCTTGCGCACCTCATCCATATCGAGGTTCTGGACCTGAGAAATCAGGTCCTCGAGCGCAGACAGCGGCAGGGCGCCGGACTGACGGAACACTGCGATGCCATCGCGGAAGACCATCAGGGTCGGGATCGAAGTGATCTGAGCGGCCATCGCCAGCTGCTGCTGGTCATCCGTGTCGATCTTGCCGAACACGATGTCCGGGTACTTCTCAGAGGCCTCTTCGAAGACGGGGCCGAACTGACGGCACGGGCCGCACCAGGTCGCCCAGAAATCCACCAGGACGATTCCGCCGGCGGAAACGGTCTGCTCGAAGTTCTCCTGCGTGAGGGTAACGGTAGCCATGTTTCTCCTGTTATCGCCGGCGCTTTCACCGGTCTGTTGGTCGGGGCAAGAGCCCCTTGAGTGAACTTATACGATTCAACGGGCGCGACGCGTCCTCTATTCCCCGGCAGGGAGAGTAGAGGTGGTGACGTGGCGCACGTTATCCTCTGAAGCGCCCAAGCCGCGCAAGATGAACGTCTCGACCAACAGCAGTGCAGACTCACGATGCACCGGATCCTTCGGGAGGCGCTGCCCCTGCAGCGTCGCATGAATCAGGTGCACCGCGCCCAGCGTGTTCTGCTCGACGATCAGCCCGCGCTCCATGGCCTCGTCCAGGATCCCAATGAGGAGCTCACCAACAACCCCCGCGTGATCATGCAGATGCGAGGCACCCTGGCCCGACATCTGACGGCGCAGGCCCGTGCCAGCCTTGACGTGGTAGCGGCTAATCATCTGCAGGTGCGCGCGAATGTAGAGGCGCAGACGCATGAGCGGATCCGGCTCGGACTCGAGACGGGCCGTCAGCACCCGCGTGAACTCCTCGGTCACCTGCCGCATGTAGGCCAGCAGGAGAACCTCCTTGTCCGCGAAGTGGTTATAGACGGCCGTGCGACCAACGCCCGCACGCTCAGCGATCTGACTCATGGTGATCGACTCGAAGGCCTGCTCGGCCATCAGCGAGCCGAGCGCATCAAACAGGCGCGTGCGGGTCAGCTCGCGGTGAGAGGCGAGCGACTCGCCAATAATCTTCGGCATAGGCCTATTCTGACACTCTTTCCCTATGTGTCGTCAAATGGGAGAGCGTACGGGATGAACTGCGCGTTCACGCAACGACGCCGGTCGCGACGTTGACATTCATCCGTCGCCAGCGACCCCCGAGCGCAGCGCCGGGGTGTCAGCGAGCGCAGCGGGCGGCCACGGCCTCGACAATCGGCAGGTCCGCGACGATCCACGGAAGCGCAGCCAGGTCCGCGAGGGGCACCCATGTTGCCTCAAGATGCGACGCGCCGGCGCGCGGTGCGGGCGAGCCGGCCGCCACCTCGGCGAGCCACACGCCCATGACGCGTCCGCCCAGAATCGGCCACCACTGACCATCCTCTGGGCACACGCGCTCGCCGATCGTCAGGCGGGCGCCGAGCTCCTCGGCAATCTCGCGCGTGAGGGCTTCGACTGGATCTTCATTGTCCTCGACCTTTCCGCCGGGCAGCTCGAACTGTCCGCGCAGCTCCTGCGGGTAGGCGCGCGAGCAGGCGAGCAGCATCGTGGGGTCGCTCAGCGAATCGACGATAGCGGCCGCCACCACGGGACGAGGCATGGGAACTCCAATCAGTCAGGCGACCTCAG
>CAUSHZ010000063.1:0-10354 GCA_963531605.1 uncultured Actinomyces sp. | reverse complement strand
GGTGGACGGCGGCCGTGAAGTCGCCGCCGTCGTGGGTGAAGGCGAAGCCGCCGTCCGCGGGCATGGGGCGCGCGGCGACGCGGCGCAGGGCAACGTCGAGGGGGTCGACGCCCGGCTGGAGCTCGGGCGCGCCGGCAGCCCCGGCAACGCCGGCAGCCCCGGCATGCCGCGCCCGGGCGCGGGAGGCGGCCTCGGCCTCGTCCATGGGGGCGGCGAGCACCCCGGGGTTGAGGAGGTTGTTCGGGTCGAAGACGTGCTTGACGCGCGCGAACAGGTCGAGCATGTCGGGGGAGTACATGAAGCGCAGGAGTTCGCCGCGGGCGCGCCCGTCGCCGTGTTCGCCGGAGACGGAGCCCCCGTGGGCGGCGCAGATGCGGGCCGCGGACTGCAGGAACGCGCGCGAGTGGGCGACGCCCTCGGGTGTTTCGAGCGGCATGGCGAGGCGCACGTGCACGCAGCCGTCGCCGAAGTGCCCGTACAGGAGCCCGTCGATGTCGAACTCCGCCATGAGGGCGGTGAAGTCGCGCAGGTACGCGCCGAGGTTTTCGGGCGGGACGGCCGCGTCCTCGAAGCCGGGCCAGGCCTGCTGGTCGCCGCCGCCCGCGCCGTCTGGCGGGGTGCGTCCGCCCAGGCCCGCACCGTCGGCGCGGATCCGCCACAGGGCCGAGGCCTGGGCCCCGGGCGGGTACACGACCGTGTCGATGGCGGCGGAGGCGGCGCACAGGGCGCGTGCGCGTTCCAGGGAGGCGGTGACGTCTTCGCCGGGGGCGCCGACTTCGACGAGGAGCCAGCCTTCGCCGTCGGGCAGGGTGGGGACGGCGCCGGGGCCCTTGTGTGCGCGCACGACGTCGACGAGGCGACGGTCCATGCCCTCCACGGCGAGGGGGGAGTGGGCGAGCAGCGCGGGTACGTCGTCGGCGGCCTCGATCATGGAGCGGTAGCCGAGGGCGGCGAGCACGGGCGCGTCGGGCAGGGGCACGAGGCGCACGGTGATGGACAGGATGAGGACGAGGGTGCCTTCGGTGCCCGCGAGCATGGCGGCGAGGTTGCGCCCGCCTTCGGGGGTGAGGTGCTCGAGGGAGTAGCCGGAGACCTGGCGCTTGAAGCGGCCGAGCTGCGTGCGGATGGGCGCCAGATGAGAGTCGATGAGGGAGGCGAGGCCCGGCACGTCGCTGAGGGCAGCGTCGTGGCCGGTCGTGGCCGTGAAGCGGCGCCCCTGCCCGTCCACGCAGTCGAGGGAGACGATGTTGTCGGAGGTGCGCCCCCAGGCGGTCGCGTGCGGGCCGCACGCGTTGTTGGCGACCATGCCGGCGATCGTCGCGCGGTTCTGGGAGGAGGGGTCGGGGCCAAAACGCAGGCCGTACTCGGCCGCCGCGGCCTGGAGGGTGGAGCCGACGCAGCCGGGCTCGACGGTGGCGGTGCGGGCCTCGGGGTCGATGGAGATGACGCGGTTCATGTGCCGCGAGAAATCGAGGACGAGGCCGGGGCCGATCGCGTTGGACGCGCACGAGGTGCCGCCGCCTCGGGCGGTGAGGGGGACGCCGTGGGCGCGGGCGAGGTCGAAGGCTGCGATCGCCTGCTCGGGCGTGCGCGGGAATGCGACGGCCAGGGGCGGGATGCGCGTGAGGCCGGCGTCGGAGGAGTAGCGCGCTCGCGTGCCGCTCGAGGCGTCGACGTCGATGAGTGCGCGCAGGTCCGTCAGGAAGCTCTCGCTCATGGTGCCAGTGTGTCACGCGGGCGCGAGATGGGCGGCGGGTATCCGGTGTGCGGATGGTCGCGCGAGGCTGTGGCCGGTGGGGGCGCGCATGGGGCCGTGGCGCAGTCGGTAAAAGGAGAGGGCCGAGGCGGTTGGCGCCTGCGGCCCTGACGATTACGCGGGTTCCGGGTCGTCTCGGAACAGCTTGGGGAAAGGTGTCACGGGGACGGGCATGCGCTCGATGGGAGGAAGGTGGGGGCTGACCGCCTGTTTGGACTTTGGGTACAGTCGGGGCGACGACTCCGTATTCAGGCAGTAGGGGGACAGTTCGCGGCGCGTCTCATCGGACGCCGGAACCTGCGGTTCTGGTGCCGAATATTCAACGATACGCAGCTTATCTCTGCCCATTGAGCGCCACCCTGTTCTGTTTCATATGCTCAGCCGCGCAGTAGTCTAACCGGGTGGAAGATTCTGCGCCATCCGGATTCCGAGCGACATGTGTCATCGTACACGACATTGGTCCCAAGCCATCGCATAACTGAGAATAGTTGCTCAGAATGTGTCAGTGGGCTACTTGCCGCGTTCCATCTCTATGGCTGCCCACTCGTCGTCAGTCGTCTGTTTGCCGCCCGCGATGATGTTGGCGAAGTCCTGCGAGGTGCGGGTGCCCTCGATGGCCATGAGGGCACCGTTGACGTTGGTGAGGGCGCGCTCGAGAGAGGCGAGGTTGGTGATGGTCGTCGCGCGCATCGCCGTGACGGCCTCGCCCTCGGACTGGATGGCATTCAGGTCGTCCTGTCCGTCAGGTCGGCATGGTGTTGTGCTAGCTCACTATTCTACCGGCTTGAAAAAGTGCGGGCACGGTGGATCGTGTGGCCGAGATGGCTCGTCGGCACCAATAACCGTTGCCAATGCTTACGTGGTATCTATCGCAATGTGCCTGTGTCATCCGTGTTTCTTTTGGAACGTATGAAACAATGGCCACGAGCGCCCCATACACGTGAAGGAAAGAGCGATGGCCCTGTTTGAGTTCGAGGATGGTCACCTCGTACCCGCTCAATTCGGATACCCGGTCGCCCAAGACCTGGGACCCGACCTCGTTGACGCTATCTGCCAGCAGGTCCTGCAGATCGTCTCGCGTCCCCTTTTCCCCGTGACCTGGCGCGACATGACCGGCCATGATGACGAGGAGACGCCCCGCCTGACGGCCCTCGACGTGAGCGGCCAGATCGTCTCCGTCGAAATCCTCAAAGAACTCGACTCCGAGACCCTCATTACCTCCCTGTCTCGACTGGCAGAGGTCGCCTCGATCTCCTGGTCGGACCTGGCCGCCGAGTACCCGTCCGGCCCCGAGGGGTTCCGTACCGGTTGGGCGCAGTTCCGCGACTCGATGCCCCCCGCCGTCGGCCCGGGTCCCCGCCTGATCATGGTCGCGGGCGACATCGACCCCTCCGTGCGCCCCGCCTTGTCCGTGCTGGCGACCTCCGGCGTCGAGGTGCACCTCATGAACCTGCGCCAAATGTCCAACGGGCGCCTCTTCCTCGACGTGAACGCGGTCGGCCCGCGCCTCTACGGCCACGCCCCGCAGCTCCTCGCGTCCGCCGCGGCAGCGCCCGAGCTGGCCGCCGCGACCGAGCAGGCGGCCCCGCTCGACGATCGCGTGCCCGCGGAGTCCGCGATCCCCGCGCCTCCCGAGGAGAGCGCCGAGGCCTCGAACGACGAGGACTCCGAGACCCCCACGACGCGCCCCACGCCGAAGGTCGCCCCGCACCTGCGCGAGGTCTTCACCTACCCGACGGACGAGGAGCCCCCGGCCCCCTTCAAGCCCTCCGCCGAAGAAGCCGCCGACGATCAGTCCTCCGACGAGGCCGTGGAAGCCTCGCGCGACGAGGCGGAGCTGGCCGACGAGCAGCCCGAATCCGACCCCGAGGTCCGCGCGGATGTGGCCGCCGGCGCCCAGGATGCCGAGGTCGTCGCGGAGTCCGACGAGAGTGCGCAGTCGGCAGTTGAGGCCGCCGAATCCGAGGTTGAGCCGGTCGAGGACTCCGAGGATGCCGAGGCGGAGCTGGCCGACGAGCTCCTCGATCACGATGACATCGCCACTCAGGACGCCGATGGGGCCCAGGAGCGTGAGGCTGTGGATGAGCGCGCCGACGATGTGGCCGATGAGTCCGACGTCGACGCTCACGACGAAGCTGATGCGCCCGCCGAGGAGCCTCGCGCCGAGGAAGGCTCCGCGCAGGACGACGAACCCCAGGCCGACGAGCAGGCCGGCGAGCAGCCGTCCTCCGAGGATGAGAAGCCTCGCTGGGAGCGCCCCGCCCACATGAGCCGCCGCGCCACGCGCCGCGCTCGAGAGGAATCTGCCGAGCTCAACGATGGCGGTGCGACCGACGCGGCCACGGCCTCGTCCGTGGATCGCTCCGATGAATCCCCTGAGGTCACCCAGGCGCGCGCGGAGGGTCTGCCGGTCCTCGGCCGCGACGAGGCCGGGCTGCGCACTCTTGCGGAGATTCTCGGCCAGGACACGCCCCTCGTGGCGCGCAGTGAGCTGGGCCTGCCCGCCGACCTGGTGCTCTCCGCGAACGGTGCCATCTCGGGTGCCGGCCTCACCTACCCGTCGCTCGACACCCTGCTCACCGCGCGCGGCCTCGGTCACATCGACGCGTGGGGCCAGGTGCGCATCGGCGACCGCCTCGGCCCGACACTGGCGGAGGCCCTCGACGAGATCAACCGCGAGATTGTGCGCGAGTACGCGCAGGCTCCGCGCGGAACTCACTCCGCCAAGCACTGACGACGCGGCCGATACGGCATACATGCGAAGGAAGGCCCGGGATCACGCGATCCCGGGCCTCCTCGCTACCTGACGCTTAGTGCACGAAAGCGTCCAGCCAGCCGCGCATCGTCGCGTACACGGCCTCGCGCACGGGCGCGTCCGACAGGACCAGGTCGTGCTTGCCGGGGAAGCGAGCGATCGTCACCAGGTCCGAGAGACCCAAGCTCCGCTGGGCGATGACCGTGGGGTCCAGGACGGTGTCGGAGGTGAAGACGCGCTCGCACCACTCCTCCTCGAAATAAGCCGACGTGGACACCATCGACAGGACCGGGCACTCCAGGTGGACGCGCTTCTCGATCGTGTCGTGCCCGGCCATAATCGCCTCGAGCCACGAGGCCGGGACCGGGTAGGACTCGGGGCGCTTCCACTCCTGGATGATCGGCCAGCCCGCGACCGACGGGTCTGCCGCCGACAGCCCCTCCGGGATCGGCAGGTCCGAGGAGGCTCGCCCCGCGAGCGAGCGACCGTAGTGGCCGGTCCCGCCCGAGGGCACCTCCCACATGGGGTTACGCGACGCGATCCGGCCGATGACCGGGGCCATCGCCCCGCGCCAGGCGGCCATCGACTGCATCTCCAGCCAGGCCGAGTTCAGGATGAGGCCGGCCAACACGCCCGGGTGGCGGTGCGCCCACAGGGTCGCGATGAGGCCGCCCGTCGAGTGGCCCATGAGGACGATCGGCTCGTCGTCGCGCTCGGAACGGATGATCTCGATGGCCTCGCCGATCTCCTCGTCGTACACGGACAGGTCGTCCGTGTAGCCGATCGTCTGGTGGGGGCGCAGGGACCGCCCGTACTTGCGCATGTCCAGCGCGTAAAACGCCGCCCCCGCCTCGCGCAGCCGATCCGCCATCTCCGTCTGGAAGAAGTAGTCGTTGCGCCCGTGCAGGTACAGGATCGTCATGCGGGCGCTTGCGGGCGGGGTCGCGCGCACGAGGGTGGCCACGCAGGGGCCCTCCGCGTCGTCGAGCAGCTCGATCGTGCGCGACTCGTACCCGTCGCCGAGGATGTCGGCGCGCCACGAAAGTCCGGGAGGACCGTCCTCGCCCCACGGGGCCATGACGTCGCGCTCGGGCACACTCTCGGGCGACGAGGCCGGGGTGTCCACCCCCGACAGGTCGGGCAGGCCGCTCGTGTCCGGGATCAGCTCGTCGCCGGACGTGGGATTGCTGGTAACGCTCATGTGGTCAGCATAACGCGCGAGGCCGCCCCGGCCTCGTTGATGAGGAGAAGAAACCGGGGCGGCCTCGCGGAGAAAGGGCGCCGATCAGGCGAAGGAGGACGCGCGCGAGGGGATGCGCTCGTTGAGGAACTCGTCGAGGAGGGCGGTGAGCTGGTCGTGCTCGATGAGGAAGCCGTCGTGACCGTGATCGGAGTGGATCTCGCGGTAGAACGCGCCCGAGATGCCGGCGGCCATCTGCCAGACCTGCTCGGGGAAAAACAGGCGATCCGAGTCGACCGCGACGACGAGAGTGCGCGCGGTGACGGCCTTGAGCGCCTCGACGACGCCACCGCGGTCGCGGCCCACGTCGTGGGAGAGCATCGTGCGGCACAGCGTCACGTAGGAGCCCGCGTCGAAGCGGCGCACGATCTTCTCGCCGTGGTAGTCCAGGTAGGACTCCACCGCCAGGCGTCCGCCGTGCAGGGGATCCTCGTCGTTCTGGGGGATGCGGCCGAATCGCTCGTCCAGCTCCGAGGGGGAACGGTAGGTCGTGTGCGCGATCTGGCGGGCGAGCGCCAAGCCCGCGGTGGGGCCGGGGCCCGCGTAGTAGTCGCCGCCGCGCCACGCCGGATCCAGCTGGATCGCGCGGATCTGCGTGTGGGTCCACGCCGCCTGGTCGGCGGTCGTCTGCGCGCCCGAGGCGACGACCACGAGGCGGCGCACGCGCTCCGGGTAGCTAACCGCCCACTCGATCGCCCGCTGGCCGCCCAGCGATGCGCCCACGACGATGCTCCACTCGCTGATGCCGAGCAGGTCAGCCAGGCGGGACTCGGCGTACACCTGGTCGCGCGTGGAAATCACGGGGAAACGCGAGCCCCACGGCACTCCGTCGGGAGCGAGGGACGCCGGGCCCGTCGAGCCCTGGCAGCCGCCCAGCACGTTCGCGGCCACCACGTAGTAGCGGTCCGTGTCGATGATGCGCCCCGGTCCCACGATCTGCTCCCACCAGCCGGGGGTCGGCTGGCCGGGCGCTGCCTCGCCGCACACGTGCGCGTCGCCGGTCAGCGCGTGCAGGATGAGGACCGCGTTGGACGAGGCCTCGTCTAGTTCGCCCCACGTCTCGTAGGCGAGCGTCACGCTAGGCAGGATCTCGCCGTTCTCCAGGCGCTGGGCACCCAGGTTCGCGAACTTGCGGAAGGCGACCGGGTCGCCCTCGCGCCACGCGCCGGACGTGGGTGCGGGGGGCAGGTTGTGACGACTCATGATGTCCTTCTTTCGCAGGGGCGGTTCGCTGTCGCGGGAGGCGGGGGCCGCGGCGGCCTCGGCGCATGAGGAGTGTGTATTTCGCCGAGGCCGCCGACGGGTCTGTTAGGCCGTGGCCGCGCGGGCCGCGTCGAAGCCGAGCTGCAGGTCGGCGAGGATGTCCTTGATGTTCTCCAGGCCGATCGACAGGCGCACGGTGCCGGGCGCGACGCCGGCCTTGACCAGCTCCTCCTCGGTCAGCTGCGAGTGCGTCGTCGAGGCCGGGTGGATGACGAGGGACTTCGCGTCGCCGATGTTGGCGACCACCGGCAGGAGCTGCACGCCGTCCGCGAAGGCCCGGCCGGCCTCGTACCCGCCCTTGATGACGAAGGAGAGCAGGCCGCCCGTGCCCAGCGGCGCGTACTTCTTGCCCAGCTCGTAGTAGGGGGAGGACTCCAGGCCCGCGTAGTTGACGGACTCGACGTCCGGGTGGGCCTCGAGGAAGCGGGCGACCGCCAGCGCGTTGGAGACGTGGCGCTCGACGCGCAGGGAGAGGGTCTCGATGCCCTGCGAGATGAGGAACGCGTTGAAGGGGGAGGTGACGGCGCCCAGGTCGCGGTTGATGAGCGTCTGGATGCGCAGCAGGAACGCCAGGTTCGCGCCCAGCGCGCTGCCCACGCCCATGTCACGGGCGTAGACGAGGCCGTGGTAGGACTCGTCGGGGGTGTTGTACAGGGGGAAGCGCTCGGGCTGGGAGGCGAAGTCGAAGTTGCCCGAGTCGACGATCGCGCCCGCGATCGAGGTGCCGTGACCGCCCAGGTACTTGGTGGCCGAGTGGACGACGATGTCGGCGCCCCACTCGATCGGGCGGACCAGGTAGGGGGTGGCGACCGTGTTGTCGACGATGAGGGGCACGCCGACCTCGTGGGCGACCGTTGCGATCGGCTCGATGTCGAGGATGTCGCCCTGCGGGTTGGGGATGGTCTCGCCGAAGAATGCGACGGTCTTGTCGTCGGCGAGCGCACGCCAGGCCTCGGGGTCGAGGGGGTCTGCGACGAAGCGGGTCTCGATGCCCAGGCGTCCGAGCGTGTTCTTCAGCAGGGTGACGCTGCCGCCGTACAGGGAGGGGGAGGCGACCACGTTGTTGCCGGCGACGGCCAGGTCGAGGATCGACAGGGCGGTCGCGGACTGGCCGGAGGACACGAGGAGGCCGCCGACGCCGCCCTCGAGGGCCGCGATGCGGGCGCCGACGCCGTCGGTCGTCGGGTTGGTCAGGCGCGTGTAGATGGGGCCCGGCTCCTGCAGGGCGAAGCGGCTCGCAGCCTGCGCGGTGTCCTCAAAGGCGTAGGAGGAGGTCTGGTAGATGGGCAGCGCGGTCGCGCCGGTGGTGGGGTCGATGTTGTATCCGGCGTGAATCTGCTTGGTTTCGAAGGACCAGTCGTTGGCGGTCATTGTGCGGCTCCTTAGGTGAGGGGTGGTTCGTCTCTGATTCCCCTCCGGCGGGCCGCAGATGCGGTGAAGTGAACATGCGTCGAGGCGCGTCCCGCTGTTGGGGGACTGCGCGGCAGTCGCTTGTGCTGACGCGCAGTCAGCGGCACATTCGACGGTTCATGACTCCAATTGTTTGTTATCGACGAGGCCTGGGCGCGGCGGTCCCGGATGGTGGACTTTTGTGACAGGTGGGGGTGTGGTGGCGAGTGTATGAGGAAGCTCATAGTGATGGTTGAAAATGTTATGAAAGTGCGAGTATTTGCGCGGTAATCATGGTGTTAGTGGTGCATATGTTGCGATTGTTGCATGTGTGAAAGTTGAGTTTTGTGGTGTGTTTGTTGCCAAGCGTGACGAAAGTGGATAGGCTCTTTTCCAGTACGCGCGCTCCGGCGCACCTAATTGGACGAGATGAGACAACGATGAGACGACGCGGAACCATTCGCATGGGCCTGACGGCTATCGCCGCCTGCGCCCTCCTCGTGCTGCCCCAGATGGCGCAAGCCGCCCCCTCTGAGGAAGAGATCGCTGCCGCCCAGGCTGCCGAAGAGGCCGCGAAGATGAGCGTCGCTCAGATTGAGGTCAAGCTCGCCGAGGTCAACGCCAGCGCCGCAACCGCGATGCAGAACGCGCAGATTGCTGGCGAAGACCTCAACGAAGCCACCATCGCGCTGAACGAGGCGACCGCGACCGCCAATCAGGCGTCGGCTGACGCGGACGCCGCCGAGGCCGCCTTCCAGGAAGGCAAGCAACAGATCGCCTCCGTCGCACAGGCCGCCTACCGTAACGGCGGTGGCACGCTCGACGCGCTCGCCCCCTACCTGGACTCCGATGGGCTGCGCAGCGTCGAGACCAAGCAGGCCGGCATCAGCTCCTTCTCTGCCTCCGCTGAGGCGAAGATGCAGAACGTCGCCGCGCTCGAGCAGGTCGCCAAGGTGACCCGCGACGCCGCGAACACGGCGCTCGCTAACCAGCAGGCCGCCACGGACGAGGTCCAGAAGCGCACCGACGCCGCCAACCAGGCCGCGACCGCCGCCCAGAACGAGGCCGCGCGCGTCGCCGCTCAGCGCGGCGCCTACGTGCAGGAACTGGCCACCAAGCAGAACACGACCGTCGAGCTCATCAACGAGCGCGAAGCCGCCCTCGAGGCCGAGCGCCAGGAAGCCGCCCGCATTGCCGCCGAGCAGGCAGCCGCTGCGGCTGAAGCCCAGCGTCAGGCCGACGCCGCCGCAGCCGCCGAGCGCGCTGCAGCTGCAGCTGCAGCCGCCGATGCCTCGTCCTCCTACGACGATGACGGTGACGACTCGTATTCCGCGCCCTCCTATTCCGAGCCCTCCTACTCCTACGAGGAGCCCTCGTACTCGGCACCCTCATACTCGGGTGGCGGTGCCGACACGGCCATCGCAACCGCGAAGAGCTACCTCGGCGTGCCCTACGTGTGGGGCGGCGAATCCTACGGCGGCGTCGACTGCTCCGGCCTGACGATGCTCGCGTGGGGCAGCGCGGGCGTGGATCTGCCTCACCTCTCCCGCGCCCAATACGGCTACGGGACGCACGTGCCGATCGGTTCCATGGAAGCCGGCGACCTGATCTTCTGGTCCTCCAACGGCACCCAGTCCGGCATCTACCACGTCGCCATCTACCTGGGCGGCGGCCAGATGATCGAGGCGCCCACCTTCGGTGTGCCCGTGCGCATCACCGGCGTGTACAGCTGGGGATCGATCATGCCCTACGCTGTCAGGCTCTGAGCCGCGTCGTTGCATGATCGTCCGGGGGTCGGGCAGACAGTGAGTCTGCCCGGCCCCCGGCGTTTGTGTGCGGGCTTGTGTGGGTTGTGTGTTGTGGCTTGTGTATGGCTGGGCTTACACGCCGTGTGTGGGGAGAGTTTTGTACCGGTTTGGCTTTGAGGTGGGGGTTGCTGGGAGAGTTTTGT
>CAUSHZ010000062.1:0-10429 GCA_963531605.1 uncultured Actinomyces sp. | reverse complement strand
CCCTCGTGAGCGCCGGCATGAGCGGCGTGATCCTCACGTGCAAGCACCACGACGGTTTTTGCCTGTGGCCGTCGGCATACACGAAGCACTCGGTGGCCTCATCGCCGTGGAAGGACGGGCGCGGAGACCTCGTGCGCGAGGTGTCCGACGCGGCTGCGCGTCACGGCCTCAAGTTCGGCGTGTACCTGTCCCCCTGGGACATGACCGAGCCGACCTACGGCCAGGGTGAGGCCTACAACGACTTCTACATCAACCAGCTCATCGAGCTGCTCACCCACTACGGCCCTGTCTTCTCCGTGTGGCTGGACGGCGCGTGCGGCGAAGGCCCCAACGGCAAGGTGCAGGTCTACGACTGGCAGCGCATCTACGACACGGTCCGCGCGCTGGCACCCGAGGCCGTCATCTCCGTGTGCGGACCGGACGTGCGCTGGTGCGGCAATGAGGCCGGCTCCGTTCGAGCCAACGAGTGGTCGGTCGTTCCCGCCTCCCTGCGCGAGGCCGAGCGCACCGCAGAGAAGTCCCAGAAGGCCGACGACGGCGAGTTCTCCCGTCAGGTGGCCTCGGGCGACGAGGATCTCGGCTCGCGCGAGGCGTTGGCCGACTATTCCGGTCCCCTCGCCTGGTACCCCGCCGAGGTCAACACGTCCACGCGTAAGGGCTGGTTCCACCACGACGTCGAGGACTCCCAGGTGCGCAGCGTCGACGAGCTGTTCTCGATCTGGAAGGGCTCGGTCGGCGGTAATGCCACTTTCCTCCTGAACGTTCCCCCGAACCGCGCCGGCCTCCTCGCAGATGCCGACGTCAAGGTCCTGGCGCGCCTCGGCGAGAAGATCGCTGACTTCCGCTCGCGTCGCATCGAGGCATCACGCGAGGACCAGGGCGACGTCGTGACCCTGCGCTTTGACGCGCCGCGCGCGGTTGCTGCTGTCGTTCTCGAGGAGGACATCGCCCAGGGGCAGCGCATCGACGAGGCAGTGGTGAGCGCATGCGTCAACGGCGACGGTGAGCGCGAGATCGCTCGCGTGCACTGCGTGGGCTACCGGCGCATCGTCACCCTGGAAAAGCCCGTGACCGCCACCCAGGTGCGGGTGACGGTCACGAAGAGCAGGCAGGGATTCTACCTGGCGGACGCCTACGTAATCGAGGCCTGAGGCTCAGCGCGGCGTGTTCGCCGCCGTTCGCACGACGATCTGTGCCGTGTCTTCGGTCAGGTACAGCTCGTCGGCAGGCGTGAGGCGAATGCGCTCGAGTTCCATCGGGCTCAGGTCGGCGGCGACGCCGATGCCGTTGCCGTCGCGGACCTCGATGACAGCGAGAGCGCCGTTGCGGCGACGCGCATCCTCGTACTCCTCAAGCAGGTCCGCGGGCAGGCGATCGGCGAGCTCGCGGCGGGTGGCGATGACGCGGCGCAGTTCGTCATCCGCGTCGGCGACGTCGGCCTCGAACTGGGCCTTGAGCGCCTCAATGTCGGCGGCGATAGCCTGCGCCTCGGCCTTCATCTGCTCCTGGGCCGCGCGGGCGGCCTCGACACGTTCCTCGGCCTCGACCTGATCGTCCTCGAGCTTGGCGAGGCGGCGGTCCATCTGGGCGATCTCGTGCTCCATAGCCGAGATGTCGCGCAGGGGTACCTGGTTGTTGTCGATACGGCTCTGCTGGCGCTTCCGGCGCTCTAAGACCTTCGCGATCTCGTCTTCGATGCGGGTCACCTCACGCATCGTGTCCGCGATGACAGCGCTCTGGCTGATCGCGGCACGCTGGAGGTCAGCAACGCGGCCGGCGAACTCGCGGACCGTCGCATGTGCGGGGTGAGAATCGCGCTTGTGGCGCAGCGCCGACTCTTTCTGGTCGAGCTTCTGGAGCTCGAGGAGCTCGAGCTGGTCGGTGTGCGATGCTTTCACGCTAGTTCTCCCTGAGTGACTCGGTGGCTGGTCCATGGCTCGGTGACAATCGTAGAGACTTCCACGCGAAGTTCCACATCGGCGCAGCGAGCAGCCTCGCGAATCTTACGTGCGAGGACGGGAAGCCACGGGGACTCCGTCGCCCAGTGGGATCCGCACAGCAGAGCGGGAGCTCCACCCTCGAGGTGCTCGGAGGCTGGGTGATGGCGCAAGTCCGCCGTGAGGTACACGTCAACTCCCGCGGCGCGAGCCGCCTCAAGCGCGCTATCCCCCGCGCCGCCCAGAACTGCGACGCGCCGAACCGTCGAGTTCTCGTCGCCGCCGACGAAGAGACCGGAAGGCCCCGCAGGCAGCACGGATGCCACGTGGTCTGCGAAGGCTCCGAGCGTGGTCTCGTCGACGGTGCCGACGCGCCCCAGGCCAATCTCGTGTCCCTCGGCGTCGGTTCCACACGGCTCCAGCGGCGCGGTATCGCGCAACCCGATCAGGTCAGCGAGCGCCGTCGCAACGCCGTCACAGGCCACGTCAGCGTTGGTGTGTGCGTTGAACAGGGCGACACCGGAGCGGATGAGAGTCGTGACGACACCGCCCTTCGGGTCGGTCACGGGGAGGAAGGACGCGCCGCGCAGGAGCAGCGGGTGGTGAGTGATCACCATGTCGAAAGGCTGCCCGTCACCGGACGGGCCAGTAACGGCCTGCTGAGCAATAGCCGCGGTGGGATCAAGCGCGAGGAGAATCGACCGCACGGGCGCGGCCGGGTCGCCGACGATGAGTCCAACGCGATCCCAGGACTGCGCCGTGGCCGCCGGGTACCACGACTCCATGAGAGCCATAATGTCGCCGACGGTCCAGGTGGAGGCGCAGACTCCGGACATATTCTGATGAGACGAAGACTGCATACGACAAGCATACCGGACCCCCATCTAGCAAGGGACCCTGCCCGCGACTATGATCACAACGTGCAGATTTTGAGCCTACTCGACCAGGGGTTGGTCGAATACACGCAGGTTGACGCGCTCCAGCGCTCCCTGCACGAGGAGGTCCTCGCCGGCGGCGAGGACACGCTCATCGTTTCTCAATTTACGCCCACCTGGACGGCGGGCCGCCACACCAAGCCTGAGGACATTCCCTCCACGACGATCCCCGTTATCCGTACCGATCGTGCTGGTTCCGCGACGTGGCACGGCCCCGGACAGGTCGTCGTCTACCCCGTCGTTCGCCTGCGCGAGCCCGTCGACCTCGTGCAGTGGATCCGCGCGGTCGAGGCCTCGGTCATCGACACTGTGCGCGAGGCCTGGGACCTGCCAGTGCACCGCGTCGAGGGGCGCGCGGGCGTGTGGCTGACCGAGGAGGGACGCCGCGACCGCAAGATCTGCGCGATCGGCCTGAAGGTGGCGCGCGGCGCGACCCTGCACGGCATCGCCCTGAACGTCGATATCGACCCGGCTCACGCTTTCGAAGGCATCATCCCTTGCGGCCTGACGGATGCAGACGTGACCTCCCTGTCGTGGGAGGGCGTCCACACGACGGTTTCCGACGCCGCATCCGAACTTCTTCCTCGCATGGTGGAGCACATCTCCCCCTGCCTGGCGACCACCCCCACTTCCGTTTCCTACACGACGAGGTCAACGCTATGAGTACCCTGCCCGATCCCGAAGGACGCAAGCTCCTGCGCATCGAGGTGCGTAACTCGCAAACTCCGATCGAGAAGAAGCCCGAGTGGATCCGCACGACCGCGAAGGCCGGCGAAAACTACCAGGACATGCGCTCGCTCTCGCACGCCAAGGGCCTGCACACGGTGTGCGCCGAGGCCGGCTGCCCCAACATCTACGAGTGCTGGCAGGACCGCGAGGCGACCTTCCTGCTCGGCGGTGCGCTGTGCACGCGCCGCTGCGACTTCTGCGACATCGCGACGGGCCGCCCCACCGAGTACGACAAGGACGAGCCGCGTCGTATCGCCGAGTCCGTGCGCGACCTCGACCTGCGCTACGTGACGATCACGGGCGTGACCCGAGACGATCTGCCCGACGGCGCCGCGTGGCTCTACGCCGAGACCTGCCGCCTCATCCACGAGCTCAACCCGGGCACGGGCGTGGAGCTCCTCGTCGATGACTTCCGCGGTCAGGCCGAATCGATCGACATGGTCATCGAGGCCGGCCCACAGGTCTTCGCGCACAACCTCGAGACGGTGCCGCGCATCTTCAAGAAGATCCGCCCCGCCTTCAACTACGACCGCTCGCTCGCCATGATCAAGCGCGCCCACGACGGCGGCATGGTCACCAAGTCGAACCTGATCCTGGGCATGGGCGAAACGCGCGAGGAGATCAGCGCGGCGATGCGCGACCTGCACGCGTCGGGCTGCGACCTCCTGACGCTCACGCAGTACCTGCGGCCCTCTCCCCTGCACCACCCGATCGACCGCTGGGTGCATCCCGAGGAGTTCGTCGAGCTGGCCGCCGAGGCCGAGGAGATGGGCTTCGCAGGCGTCATGGCGGGTCCCCTCGTGCGGTCCTCGTACCGCGCGGGCCTGCTGTGGGCCAAGGGCATGCGCGCTCGCGGCTTCGAGATCCCCGAGCAGCTGCGCCACATCGAGAATTCCGGTTCGACGCTGCAGGAGGCCGGCTCCGTGCTGGCACGCCTGAAGGAGCGCTCGGAGCGTCACGCGGCGATGGCCGCCAAGGTTGCATCGGCGTCGTGACCCCCGACTATTCGCCCGCGCGGGCGCTCCTGGCGTCCGCGCGTCGGCACCCTGAGCGGCGTTCTCTCGTCGATGCGGTCACCGGCGAGGAGTGGAGCGTCCGCGAGTCGGCCGACACGGTCGCTCGCCTTGCAGCCGCTTTCGAGAAGGCTGGCATCGGCGAGGGGACGCGCATCGCCGTCATCGGGGCGAACTCGCCGTGGCACTACATCGCCGCCGTCGCGGCCTCGTGGCTGCGCGCGGTGACGGTCCCACTGTCCCCGCGTATGCCCTCGTCTGCGCTCGCCTCGATGTGCGAGCAGGTGGGCGTCTCGTGGGCGTTTCTCGACGAGGCCTCTTCGGCCCATGCTTCTACGCTGTCCGGGTCGGGCGCGCGGGTCGCGTCGTTTGTGGATCTGGCGGCCTGGGCTGATCGCGCCGCGCCCATCGGGCGCTCCCCCGCCCGCTGCGGGACCGAGCTCGCAGCCATCTTGTTTACGTCTGGTTCCACCGGGACGCCGCGCCCCGTCGAGCTCACCCACGAGGTCATGTGGTGGGGGTCGACGAACTTCCGCGAGGGCTTTGATTACGCGCCGACATCCTCGGTCGTGGGCGTGTGCGCGCCCGCCGGCCACATTGGAGGCTTCAACGGCACGTCGATGGACGTGTGGACGCACGGCGGCACCCTGGTCACGCTCGGCTTCCCGGGATCTTTCGACGCGCGCGCCGTCATCGACGCGATCGAGCGCTACGGGATCACCATGATGTTCGCCGTGCCCGCAATCGTGCGTGCAATCCTCGACGAACACGGGCGCGGCGGCGGGGACCTGTCGTCGTGGGTGCGTCCCCTCATCGGCGGCGACGCGATGACGGCCGACCTCGCGGAGGCGATGCGCGCGGTCGGCCTGTCCCCCATTCACGTGTGGGGCATGACCGAGACCTCCGGAGCGGGTACGGTCGCCACACCCGATTCTTTGGCCCCAGCCGGATCGCTGGGGGTTCCCTTCCCCTACGTGGACCTGCGCGTCATGGCCAGCGGCGAGCGCGAGGCCGGCGTCGATGAGATGGGCGAAATCTGGGTGCGAGGCCCCGGCGTCGTGACCGGCGAGGAGTGGCTGCGCACCGGCGACCTGGCAACTCGGGATGCCCACGGATGGCTGCACATGGTGGGGCGCGCCCACCGCATGATCAACACCGCCGGAGAGCTCGTCGCTCCCCCGACTGTCGAGCGGGCTCTACGCACGCTGGATGTTGTGTCGGATGCGCTCGTCGTGGGACTGCCGGATGAGCGCTGGGGGCAGATCGTCGCCGCACTCATCGTCGCCTCTGACGTGGGCCGAGCCCAGGCCTCGTCCCTGAAGGCCGACGCACTGTCCGAGGCCCTGCGCGATTCCCTCGCACCGTGGGAGAAGGTGCGCCGCGTCCTGGTCGTCGACGCGCTCCCAACCACGACGACGGGCAAGCCGGATCCGGTCGCGGCAGCACGGCTTTTTCAGAGTTGAGGACAGTGCGCCCAAGTGCGCCAGACCTCACAAAGTAGGGGCGCAATAAATTAGTAAGATTAGCCTTGCTTAATTGAAGGAGAGTCTTATGTCCCGCCACCGCATTGTCATCATCGGTTCCGGCTTCGCAGGCCTGACGGCTGCTCGTCGACTGAAGAACGCCGACGCCGACATCACCATCCTGGCCCGCACATCGCACCACCTCTTCCAGCCCCTGCTGTACCAGGTGGCCACGGGTATTCTCTCCGAGGGCGACATCGCTCCCACCACGCGCGAGATCCTGCGCGGCCAGAAGAACGTGACCGTTCTGCAGGCGCTCGTCGAGGAGATCGACGTCGAGACTCGCACCGTCAAGTGGCGCAACCACAATAAGCACGAGCGCACCGAATACGACACGCTGATCGTGGCGGCGGGTGCGGGCCAGTCCTACTTCGGCAATGACCACTTCGCGGTCTTCGCGCCGGGCATGAAGACGATCGACGACGCCCTCGAGCTGCGCGCGCGCATTTTCGGCGCCTTCGAGCTGGCCGAGATCGAGACCGACCCGGCTGCGGTCGAGAAGCTCCTGACCTTCGTCGTCGTCGGCGCCGGCCCGACCGGCGTGGAGATGGCCGGACAGATCCGCGAGCTCGCCTCTCACACTCTCAAGGGCGAGTTCCGCAACATCGACCCGACCAAGGCGCGCGTCATCCTGGTGGACGGCGCCGAGCATCCCCTCCCGCCGTTCGGCGAGGAACTCGGCCACAAGACCGAAGAGGCCCTCGCCAAGCTCGGTGTCGAGATGAAGATGAACGCCTTCGTCACCGACGTGGACTCCGAGGGGGTGACGCTGAAGTACAAGTCCGGCGAGGAAGAGCGGATCGAGTCCGTGTGCAAGGTGTGGGCCGCCGGCGTCGGCGCGAGCCCGCTGGGCCGCGCGCTGGGCGAGGCCACGGGCGCCGAGGTGGACCGTGCGGGGCGTGTCACCGTCAACAAGGACCTCACCCTACCTGGCCACCCCGAGATCTTCGTGCTCGGCGACATGATGGCCTTCCCGGGCGTGCCGGGCGTCGCGCAGGGTGCGATCCAGTCCGCGCGCTTCGCCGCCGACACGATCGCCGCCCGCCTGTCGGGCCGCGCACCCAAGGCCACCGAGTTCTCCTACTTCGACAAGGGCTCGATGGCGACGATCTCTCGCTTCCAGGCCGTCGTGAAGATGGGTAACAAGAAGCTCACCGGCTTCGTCGCGTGGGTCGCCTGGTGCTTCCTGCACCTGCTCTACATCGTCGGCTTCAAGTCGCAGGTCGGTACCCTGGTCAGCTGGTTCTTCAGCTTCCTGTCCGGCGCACGCCCCCAGCGCACGACCACCAACCAGCAGCTGGTGGGCCGCCTCGCCCTGGAGCAGCTCGGGGCCGGCGCGTCCGGCAAGCTCGTCGTCGGCGAAGACGTCGTCGAGGAGCGGGAGCAGGAGGACTGACGCACGTCGCACGCACTGCTACGAGCAAACACTGAGGGGCCGGAAGCTTATCGCTTCCGGCCCCGATTGTCAGGCTCAATTCTTCGAGCGAGGCGCGCGTTTCTTTCATATGTCAAGGTGGGTGACATAGCATTGCCGGTATGGACGATCCTGTATTGATGACGGTAGTTGGTGTCGGCACAGCTCTGACGAAGATGTTGTTGCGTGCATGTGATCAAGCGTCTGCCGCCGACCTAATCGGAGACGGCCAGGAGCTGCTTAGCACACTGTTGCGTGCGTTGCGCCGCACCGATGAATCTCGGGGCCAGATCGAACATCGCGTCAGTCAGACCTTGGCTAATCGCCTACAGGCGATACAAAGACGATATGGTAGCCAAAGCGTCGATCCCGTTCTGCTCTCAGGGGCTTGCACCGAGGTCGAAATCATCCTCGACAAGATCGCCAATGACGACGGACTTCTCCTCAGTGCAGTCCGCAGCCCCGAGAGCTTTCCAGAGAAGCTACGGGATCACGCTGCTGAACGGCGCAAGAACGTTGAATCTGCAGCTGAACCGTATTTCGACGAGCTCATTGAGGCAGTCGCAACACAGTACGCTGCTTTCGCCCCATGGTCCCCCAGGTTTCAGATTGAGGCATTTAAGAGCATTCTTTCCGGAATAGACGAGATACGAGATAACTCGCGTCACTCTCTCCAAGGACACGAGAAGACGCACGAGATGCTCGCTGCGCTTCCGACCAAGCTGGCCGAGGCGACTCGTCATGAAGACAAGCCGAGCCGCGTCTTTTTCGGTAGCCGACCGGACGTGGTAATGGGAGACCGTTTTGTCGAGCGTGACGAGCAGAAACACCTGCATAAGCTGATCGTCGATCCAACGAGACGACGCACGGTGTTGGTAGGCATGCGCGGCTGTGGGAAAACTCAGCTTGCTGCATCTCTCGCCGAACAGTGCGAAGACGCAAACTGGAACCTCGTCGCATGGATAAACGCGGTATCACGCGAATCAATCCAGAGCGACCTGGTCGAGCTCGCCAAGCAACTCGGAATTGGCACGAGCGACCAACCCACTCAAGACGAGGTCATCCGCCGTTGCCTCAACCATTTGCAGTCTGTTGGCCCCGCCGACAGGCTCATCGTCTTCGACAACGTTGAGGACATCAACGACCTTAGCGGACTTGTCCCGACCGGTGATGGATTACGCGTTGTCGCAACGACGACGAACAACACGGGATGGGATGACCACGGATGGAACACTCTCAAGGTCGGCGTGTTTGATCGCGACCAGTCGATCAAACACCTCTTGGACGTAACAGACGACGAAGATCACGATGCCGCAGATGCGCTGGCCGAGCGCCTCGGCGATTTGCCCGTCGCTGTTGCCCAGGCTGCTGCGACCGCACGTAACAAAGACCTGTCTCTGGCACGGTATCTCCAGCGATTGGATTCCCGCGGCGAGGAACTTGTCATTCGCCCTATTCCTGGAGATGAGTATACGGACGACGTGGCCACGGTACTGTGGATGGCCGTCGAAGACGCCATCGACAGTATGAAGAACGGCACGAAGGAGATGGCTCAACGCCAGTTGGGTGCGCTCGCGCTACTCGCAGAGTCCGGTGTGCCCACGCGATGGCTCGACCCCACCATTGAGCAGCAGGACGACTGGGAGCTTCAAGGCACTAATCCCGCCGAAGACGAGGACGCTCACGATGCGCTCACAGAACTCATTCACAGGTCCATTGTTCAGCAGTCCACAGACGGATCGACAACCATGCTGCACCGACTCCAGGCACAGGTGCTGCGCGAATCCTGGAACGACAAAGAACGCGAACAAGCTAACGAATCAGCTGCCAACGTCCTGGGATCCGTAAACATCGACAAATTCAGGAGGACAGATACTGACTCACGTCGGCAAGATGCGCGCAGCCTCATCGACCAGCTTCATGCGATCGGCAATCAAAAACACTCCCTTAACCTTCGTACAAACGAACAAGTCACTTCGGTCCTGTCACAAACGCTCACTCATGCACGCGACCTTGGACTTGTGCTCGAGTCTGTCACCCTTGAGGAGTTCGCAAAAGAGATTGAACATGCTTTGGGCCCAAACGATCTTCGCGTGCTGAATGTACAGGAAGAACTCGCATATATGATCATGCACTCAGGCCGCTCCTCGGAAGCGATCAACATGTACGAACATATCCTTGATGCCCGCACCGAAATGCAGGGCGCCGACCACCGCGACACCCTTACGACTCAGCAAAAACTCGCATACGCCTACTACTACCATGGCGATGAGTATGACAAGGCGATCAAGCTCCTTGAGCATGTGCACACGACACGACAACAACTCCTGGGAGACGATGACGTCGACACGCTCATGGCGGGCAGCTATCTTGCGCTCGTGTACCACGCGGATGGTCGCTTGCAGGAGGCGATGAGTCTATACGAGCAGGTCATTGCAGACCGCACTCGCTTGATAGGAGCAGACCACGAACACACCCTCGTCACGCGCAATAACCTCGCATACGCATACGCGTTACAAGGTCTTCTCCCCAAAGCCATCGACCAATATGAGCAAGTCCTTTCAGCCCGCACACGCACGTTGGGTGCGCTGGACCGCCAAACCCTTATGACGCGCAGCGATCTGGCACTCGCATACGCATTAAACGGCGAACTAGCCGAAGCCGTCGGTCGATACAAGTCGGTCCTCAAAGACTGCACAAATGCGCTCGGCACCCAGCATCCACTCACGGTGGACGTGCGTGAAAACCTCGAAGCGGTCCAGCGCGAACTGGCTCAGCAGAAAGGCGAATCAAGCACCGAGGAGGACTGACGCGCATCGCGCACGCGGGTTAAGGGTCAAAAAGTGTGTCCGGAATCGCGGATTTTCACGGATTGACC
>CAUSHZ010000061.1:0-11081 GCA_963531605.1 uncultured Actinomyces sp. | reverse complement strand
GCTCGCCGGTGTCCTCCATCGAGCCGCCGCCGTCAGCCATGCCGCCGGGGCCCATGCCGCCGGGGCCCATCTGCTGCGTGGTGGTCGTGGCGGTGTCGGTGGTCGCGTCCTCGGCGGTCTTCGCGGTGGCGGCCAGGCCGGCCTCGACGGTGATCGAGCCCGAGGCGTTGATGCCGTCGTCGCTCGAGGTCAGGTCGACCGTGCCGTCGGAGATCGTGATGAGGCCGCCCTCGAGGGCCTCGTTCGACTGCGTGACGGTCACGTTCGCGCCGTCCAGGACGGCCGCGACCTCGGTGTGCACGCCATCGTCGCCGGAGGCGGCGGTGATCGTGCCGGAGCTCAGGCGCAGCGCGCCATTGGAGTGGATGGCGTCATCCCCGGCGTCGATGGTGGTCGTGCCGCCGTCGACGATGATGTAGGTCTGGGCCTTGATGCCCTTGGCCGAGCCCGTGGAGGGCTTGCCGGCCGAGGCGCCGCCGCCCGAGGTGATCGACAGGGTGCCGCCGGTGACGATCGCGTCGGTGTACGCGTCGATGCCGTCGCCGCCCGAGGTCAGGGTGACGGTGCCGTCCACGATGGACACGTAGCCCTTGGTGTCGTCGTTGTCCTGGTCGGACTTGAGGGCGTCGCCGCCGGAGTTCACGGTGACGGTGCCGCCGGCAATCGTCAGGGAGTCCTTGCCGCGCAGGCCGTCGTCCGAGGCGGTCGCGTTGATCGTGCCGCTCAGGACGTACAGGTCGTCCTTGGAGGTGATCGCGTCCGAGGCGCCGGAGGTCACGTTGAGCGTGCCCGCCCCCGTGATCGTGAGGTCCATGTCGGCGTAGATGGCCGCGTTCGCGTCCTCCGTGCCGGTGTAGGTGCCGTCGGTGATCGTCGAGGTGCCCTCGAGGGACAGGACGAGGTCGTCGCCGCTGGTCGCTTCGATCGCGGCGCCCGTGGAGGAGGTGATGGTCGCATTGTCGAGGATCAGGACGACCCTGTCCTTGGCTCCGGCGGCCACGACAACCTTGCCGGTGAAGGAGCCGCTGAGCTTGTAGACGCCCGCCTTGGAGATGGTTAGCACGCCGTCGCTCACGCTCACGGCGTCGGACGAGGAGGTCGCGGTCGTGCCGCTAAGCGTCACGTCGACGGCGTCCGATGCCTTCCAGTCGCTGTCCTCCACGTAGGAGGCCTTCGAGTTCGAGGCCAGGGCGTCGGCCGCGGTGGGCGGTGCGGTCGTATCGCCGTTGGTTCCGGAGGCCGCGACGGCGGTGGTCGCGCTCGTCGCGCCACCACCGGAGGAGGTCACGCCCGAGGAGCTGCAGGCACCCAGTGCCAGCGTTCCGACGAGGGCGATCGCCCCGATCGTCCGCGCGGGGGTCCAGAATTTCTGCAGGGCTTTCATTTCTATGTCTCTTTCGTGTGTTTATAGCTTGTGTTTCTTATGGTGTGCGCTTGCGCATCGTTTTCTATCCGCTCACCCAAGCGCCGTTATGAGGTCTGTCAGGCCGCCATCGCGAGGGGCACCTCGCGCGCGAGCTCGGGGGCCTCCACGTATTCGTGAAAGTAGCGGTCCAGCGTGCGGTGCCACTTGTTCGCAGGCAGGTGGTGCATGGCGGCCATCGCGGTCCCGTACTTGGAGATCTTCACGGGTCGCACGCCACCCTCCCACAGGAGGTGGTCGACGATCGAGGGGGTCGCACCCGACTTCGTTTCGATGATGACCAGGTCGGGGCGCGTGACCTCAGTGCCGTCCGTGCGCAGCGAGCGCCACAACAGGTTCGTGTCCACCGTCGCGCGTCCCACGCCACCGGGCAGCAGCAGGGTGTTGCGCTCGTAGGATCCAGCCAGGACCGGCTCGAGGGCGGGCACCAGGTGTCCGTACCCCGTCTTCTCGACCTTGCCGGCCACCCACTGGCGGCGCTCACCCGCGAGAGGGGCCCCGGCCTCGTCCCAAGAGATCGGCATACGCTTCTTGACGGTCACGCCGCGCGGGCCGCGGGTCTTGACCTCCAGGAAGGACGCGCCCGACGAGAGGTAGGAGCGGGTGCGGACCTTGAAGCGACGGCGGCGCTTGAGCGCAGTCAGCAGGTACGAATCCATGTCGGGGGTGTCGTAGTAGGTGGAGGCGTAGCCCTGGGACACCTGGCCGTCGATCTGGAGGACCCGGGTTTCCTCGGGGAGGCGGCTCAGAATCGCCGAGGCCGTGGCGCCGTCCAGCGCATACTTGCGGTCCACGCGGGTCAGCATCGCCGCGCGCTTATTCAGTTCATCGAGGCCGATCCAGTCGAGGTCGGCGAGAATCGAGTTCAGGGTGGCGTTCATGAGTCGTGTCCTTGGTAATGGCGGTCTGCGGGGGTGTCTGCTGGTGGGGTGTCTGCTGGTGGGGTGGCGGGCTGGCGGGTCGGGCTGGCGGGTCAGGCGACCTTCGAGCGAACATCCACGAGAGTCAGGTCGTTCACGAGGTCGAGCTTGACGACGCTGACCGAGGCGACGGACGCGCCGAGGCGCTGCTCGAGGGTGGCCTTCAGCTCGGCGGGGTCGGCGATCGCACGGTCCAGCTGGACGGTCTGGGAGGTGTAGCGGCCAAAGACCAGCTTCGAGTCACCGAAGGCCAGAGCCACGAGGATCAGGGCGATCAGGCCTCCCAGCAGCGGGGTCACCGCCGAGGACATGCCCGTCAGCAGGCCGAGAGCCAGCGAGGCGAAGTAGTAGGCGATTTCCGTCTGCGAGATCTGATCCGAACGCAGTCGGATAATCGAGAGAACACCAAAGAGGCCGAGGCCAAGGCCCGCGCTCACGGTCGAGTTCGCGAGGATGATCGTGACGGCGAGGACGCCGACATTCACACCGAGGAAGGCTGCGACCAGGTCAGCGCGGCGGTGCCGCGGGAAGTACAGGCCGAACACGAGGGCGGCCATGGCAACCAGGTCAATGGCGATCAGAATCAGGGCGGTCATTAGTGTCTCCTTTTGTCGATGCACCAATTCCCCCACCCGACCCTATGAAAAACCTATGAACACCTCATTCGTGCCTTATGACTTTCCTGGGAAAATTCTGAATATTAAACTCGCCCGCGCACCGCGGCATGCTCTGGCGCACAATGTAACCTATGAGCACCCGCCCTGGGGCCATCGGTGCCCCCACTGACCAAGAACTGCGCACACTCACGGAGGAAACCCCGGCCTCGGGTCCGGCGCGCTCCGTGAAACTCCTGGCCGCCATCGCGACCTTCGGATCGCTCCTCTTCGGCTACGACACGGGCGTCATCGCGGGCGCCCTGCCATACATGTACATGCCGCACGCGGCCGGCGGGCTCGGAATCAACGAACTCGAGGAGGGCCTGGTCGGCGGCGTCCTCGCCATCGGTGCCGCGATCGGGGCGATCGGCGCCGGGCGACTGTCGGACCGCAACGGGCGGCGGCACAACATCCTGCTGCTCGCAGTCGTGTTCATCGTCGGCACGCTCGGGTGCACGTTCGCGCCGAACATCTGGGTGCTGTACCTGTTCCGTTTCGTGCTCGGCCTGGCGGTCGGAGGCGCGTCGGCGACCGTGCCGATCTACCTGTCCGAGTCGGCACCCACGCGCATGCGCGGTGCCCTGGTGGCACTCGACCAGTTCATGATCGTGTTCGGCCAGCTCCTCGCCTACTCGATGAACGCGGCGCTCTCCCACGCACACGGCGGCCCGCGCGTCCTCGTGAGCGCCGACCCGTCGGGCACACTCACGCCCGGCCAGTGGTACTCGTGGGACGAGGTCTCCCGCGTCGCGACCGCCGTCGTTTCCGAGGGTGACGGATCGGCGTGGCGGTGGATGCTCGTGCTCGCCACAATCCCCGCGGTGCTCCTGTGGATCGGAATGCGTCTCATGCCCGAGTCGGGACGCTGGTACGCGTCAAAGGCTCGCTATTACGAGGCCGTGGGTGCCCTCAAGCGGATCCGCGACCCCCAGCGCGACGACGTCGCCGCCGAGATCAGCGAGATTGTGGCCCTGCACGCCGCAGAAGCCAGCCAGGGGCACTGGACACTGCGGCGCACCGCGTCAGTCGCGTGGACCAGGCGACTCCTGTTTATCGGCATCGGCCTGGCGTGTTTCGACCAACTGACCGGCATCAACACCGCCATGTATTACCTGCCCAAGATCCTGGCGGCCGCCGGCTTCAGTTCCGCCGACTCCATCACCCTCAACGTCATTACGGGGGCCGTCGCGTGCATCGGCGCGGGATTTGGCCTGTACCTCGTGTCGAAGCTTGCTCGCCGCCACGTCGGCATCTACCAGGAAACGGGCGTCACCCTGTCCCTGTTCGCACTCGCCCTCATCTTCGGACTCGGCATCGGCCCCTACACGCTGGCCGACGGGAGCATTTCGCCCGAGATTCCTTCTTATCTGCCGTGGCTGGTCCTCGTCCTCGTGTCCCTCTTCGTGTTCGCCAAGCAGTCCGGCACCGTCAACTGGGTGCTGGTCTCCGAGATCTTCCCCGCCCGTATCCGCGGCGT
Source organism: uncultured Actinomyces sp. (assembly GCA_963531605.1). Taxonomy (GTDB): domain Bacteria; phylum Actinomycetota; class Actinomycetes; order Actinomycetales; family Actinomycetaceae; genus Pauljensenia. The sequence goes on along the minus strand of CAUSHZ010000061.1, from coordinate 6,605 downwards.
CGCCCAGGGCTTTGCCGTGGGCTGCGGCTGGATGATGAACGCGGTCGTCACATGGCTGTTCCCCATCATGATCGGCCATCTGGGCGCCACGTGGACCTACCTGACCTTCGGCGTCATCAACGTCGTAGCCCTGTGCTTCTACCTGTTTATCGTGCCCGAGACGCGGGGTGTCTCCCTCGAACAGTTCGAGCACGACTTCTCGAGGCGCTACGGGGTGTAGTCGCTTCCCTGCGCCCTGCGCCCTGCGCCCCGCGGCGTGGGCCCCGAAATCGGCACCCGCATGGTTCCCCACAAATGTCGCACGTAATTCCCCTCCACGTTATTCAAACTTTGAAATCTAACCGTTGCAATTCCAACGTTTTCAGGGTATATCGAAAACTGACCAAGATAAATTACGTGCGACTTTTCGAAGGAGAGTACGCGCCAGCGAACGCGGTGCGACCGGTCTATCTCCCCGCATCCAGGGGTCTCCCCGCATCCAGGGGACGCCCGACCCTCCGACAATCCCGGCTCGCGGCTCAAACCGCGTGTGGCGTGCGTATAGACAACACTGGCAGCGGCATACTAGTCGCATGACGAAGCCCCCCACTCCCCGAGCCCACACGAACGAGCCGGCCCAGGCCTCGTCCGCGCCCCTGGCGGTCACCGGCACGTCCGGGAATGTAGGCGGCGTGGCCGCCCCGCTCCTCTCCGAGCGCGGCCTGCCGCTGCGCCTGCTCGCGAACACTCCGTCGCGCGCGCCCAAGCTGCCCGGCGCGCACGCCGTCCAGTGCTCGTACGAGGACACCCTCACGACACGCGTCGCGCTGAAAGGCGTTGACGTCCTCTTCATGGTGTCCGCGCCCGAGAGCGAGGACCGCCTGTCCAAGCACCGCGCGTTCGTCGACGCAGCCGCGGCCTCCGGGGTGCGCCACATCGTGTACCTGTCGTTTATGAATGCGGCGCCGGACTCGACGTTTACGCTGGCGCGCACGCACTTCCACACGGAGGAGCACATCAAGGCGTCGGGTATGGCGTACACGTTCCTGCGCGATAACTTCTATGCGGACTTTTTCGTGGCGCTGCCGGATGAGGAGGGCCGTATCCTCGGGCCTGCGGGCGATGGGCGCGTGGGCGTGGTCGCGCGCGAGGACGCCGGGCGCGTGGCCGCAGGGGTCTTGGCGGATCCGGGGCGCTACGAGAATCAGACCCTCGACGTGACGGGCCCCGAGGCCCTCACCCTCGACGAGATCGCCGCAATCCTCACCCGCGTGTGGGGCCGCCCCGTCACCTACGTGCCCGAAACCGTCGAGGAGGCGTACGAGTCGCGCAAGAAGTGGCCGGCCGCCCAGTGGGAGTACGACTCGTGGGTGTCGACCTACACGTCGATCGCGCGCGGCGAGATGGACGTCGTGTCCACGACCGTGCGCGACGTGACGGGCCGCGACCCGCTCACCTTTGAGGAGGTCGCCCGCGCGACGCTCACGTCTGGCCGCTGACTGTCGCGGTTACGGCGCGGTTGGGACGGACTCGTTTCTCTTATCAGGGACGAGGCCGGGGTCGCTTCATGCGCTCATGCTTGCTTGCACCCTTCGCCTATACTTGCGTCCCCGATCACACGGCTGCTAGCGTCAAGTCATGGAACACATGTCCGTGAACACACATCCCGAGGTCGCACCTCCCGTCCTTTACGTCCCGATCGACCAACGGCCTGACGGCGAATACGGTTTCTCCTTGGCCCACATGTTCAACGAAGCACGCGTGCTTCTGGCATACACATCTCTCGACCGTTTGCTGGACGGACTAGGAGAAACACAACCATGGGGCCTCATCGAAACGAAGCGTCTCCCAGAACTCAAAGAGGAAATTGGATTTGACGCGATTGAAGTAGATAGATATTTCGAACCCGAAGCGCGCGAACGGAAGCCACAATGACAGCAGATCTCGTAATAACCGAAGACATGATCTTCAATATGGCAAGGAAATATGAGGAGTTTGCAGATTCGTCCAAAAGCATCCCACCGGAACTACCCATATCTGTTGATGCCGGCATTGCCACTGACATCATCATCGACATATTAGGCACTCTTGATTTTGCAGCAACAACATTCGCCGAGAAATGCCAAGGCAGTGCCGACAATCTACGATCCTTGGTGGCACAACATAAAGAAGAGGAAGAAGAAGTAACAAATTATTTCTTAAGTTTGAAAGAGGAACTCAGCTAATGGGAATGGTGGCGGGAAACGGCGGGCATCCTCAAGATGCCGTCGGCCTCATTGACACTAGAATTTATGGAAACCCCGAAGAGATCCGCGAAGCTGCGGCAGTCATCGAAAAGCTCCATAATACATTCTACGATGCATTTATCGAGATGATGAATTCCCTCGTTCCTATGCCCGAATACTGGGCAGGAAAGAGTGCTGACGCCTACGAAGAAGCACTATTTGATTTTCGTTTAAAAACCGAAGACAACTCCGATTTCGCATACAGATCATGGGAAGCAATGCGCGCATACGCGCAACAGCTCGACTACCACTACCGCGACATGGAGACAATTCGCAATGATGCTAGAGCATGCGGACTCGACGTAATTAATGAATACGATATCGCTGCCCCTCCACTTCTCGGTCAAGAACCACCAATGCCCGCACCCAACGCGTCTATGCATGAACAAGACCAATACCGTGCTGACATTTACGAATATGAGCAGCACAAGCAGCGCTTAAGGGACTTTGCTGAACTCCGCGAGAGAGCTCGCCTTGTTCGATACGATCTTGAGCAATGGGTAATTAAACATCTACAGAGCGTGCAAGCCAATGCTCCAGAGCCTTTTATGAAAGAAGAACAGGCCGGAACGGTCGACAAATTGAAGACCCACTGGACCATAGCTTCTATGATGATCGAAACTTCAACGAAGACACGCCAAAAGACAAGACTGGAGGAGCTTGAAAAGGCTAATTCACGCTTCACTAGAGTAGCGCAGGATCCGTCAATGAAGAGGGTTCCACCCCTCATGAATCAGAGCTTGTCAAAGGCTATGGAAGCAAGGAAAGAGTACCGCGCCGCTTCCAATGTTGCGTCTACAACCGCAAAGAACATAAACCGAATCAATAATCTTTTGCTTGCGTACGAAGTAGCATCGAGCGACGAGCCATCTGCGACTGCAGTATCTGGTGTTGCTGGCATCGTTGGGGGATACATCGGGTCATCGCTTGCAGCGGAAATTACCGTTACACTCACTGCTCCTACTCTCGTTCTAGCTGGCGGTGAGGTAGTGGCTGCCGCAGCCGCGGCGGCCGGTTCCTCCTATCTAGCCAACGTTGCTTACAAACAGGTACCTCTTGAATACCGCGAACGCATCGACAACACTCTCTGGCATCTGCCATACTACGTCGGATTAGGTTGGTGACCATGACACGATCGCGACGTCGGGGGATCGGCGGATTCCTCTCCAGCATCTTTTCCAATCGCACCGAGTCGCTCGTGGGTGAAGACAGATGGCGGCGCAACGAGTGGAAACGTGCACTAATTTCGATCGTCATCGTCGCTCTGATGATAGCGATCATTGAAGGAATCTATCGCCTGACACACTACGGGGATTTCCGTTTCGCTGTCTATCTGGCTTCAATTCCGGTGATATCTGGGATTCCCCAGGTGGTATGCGACTCGATAGTTCCCTATCTGCGTCCCCACGTTCGATTCGTCGGCGGCCACGTTGCTATACGAGGTGAGCGTCTCACCAACATCGGATACCTCACTAGCTACGCGATCCTCTGCATGACCGTCGTAGGAGCACTCGTGTCCGGTTTCCTATCACACAACTTCAAGATAGCTATCGGTATTGCGGTGGTAGCAGCTTTTTTTGCCTATCATCTCCTTTCTGAGAATCCAATAGAAGACCTGAAAAACACCATCAAGGATCGTTCAATAACGGTGTTATCCCCAGATAGCATCGACTTTCACATGGCTCCTCATCTCTCGATCCATAAGTATCTGGAATCCGCCTCTGACGGATGCGGCAGCGACGCCTCCTTCCGGTGGGATCAGAACGTCAAGATCTACGATCTCAGCACGACGAGCTACCACGTTACCCTCCTCGCTGATCCTGACACGTACGACGGGCCATGGGGCTTGTGCTGCCGGACGATCGGCATCCCCTTCACCGGCCTCGACGCCCTCATCCGGCACTTCAACGAGCACCCCGAGGACCGTCCACTCCTGGCCACACCGCAGGGCGTCGACCTCGTGAACAACATCCTCGCCGAGGCCCACATGGAACTCACAACCCAACAAAGGAGCCACACATGAGCACCAAGAAGCGCATCCTCGTGACGCTGATCGTCGCGGTCCTGGCCGCGATCGTCATCTTCCCGATGCTGCCCCTCGAATACCGCGACCGCGTCGTCGCGATCCTCACCCACCCGCTGTACTACCTGGGCTTGGGCAACTGGTGAGCGCTCCGATAGAACGCGCTTAACTCAGGAAGGCAGCGGGATCGTCCACGAGTGCATCCAGCACTCGGAATGCTGCACCCCGAACCGTCAGCGACGCAGAATCCGGTAATACTTCAACGATCGGCGAGGACCACGGGGCCTGCAGCGTGCGCGTCTCGATTTCGTCGCGCGCCGGATTCAACAGGGCACCACTCAGCTCGGCGACGGTACCGCCCAGCACAACATGCGGGATATCCATCGCGTTGATGACCCCCGACAACACGCGCCCGAGGGCCGCCCCGGCCTCCGCCAGCACGGCTCGGGCACGCTCCTGCTCCGCGCCCACGGCAAGCGACTCTGAGGTCTTCGCCCCGGCCTCGTCGACGAGGCCGGCGCAACGCAGAATTGCGCGCGCCCCGGACCCCGCGGGGGCGCCCACATGCTCGGCGAGGGCGCGCACACCCAGGTAGGCCTCGAGGCATCCACGCGCCCCGCAACGGCACAGCGGCCCATTGGGATCCGCGCACATGTGCCCGATTTCGCCGGACCAGGCACGCGCCCCGCTCATCGGTCGATGATCGACAATGACGCCAGCACCAACGCCCACCTCGCCCGACACATACACGAAGGTCGACGGACCACCGGCCACCCCCGGTCGCGTGTAGGCAACCGCGTAGGCCGCCAGGTCCGCTTCGTTCGCGACGACCACCGGGTTCAGGTCAGCGAGCGGGGCAAGTAGCTGGTCATGCGGGATGTCTCGCCACCCCAAGTTCGGGGCGAGCGCCAGCCGGGTCGGCGACACCAAGCCCGGCAGCCCAACGCCCGTCCCCAGGAACAGGGTGCCATCGGGCAGGGTGCCCTCTAACAGAGTGTGAGCCTCTCGGGCCGCGAGCGCCATCGTCTCCTCCGGTGCACTGTCGGCGAAATCGCGCTCAATCCGGCGGTGTCCGAACTCCCGTCCTGCGATATCGACGAGCGTGACATCGAGGCTCGCGACGTCCACTTCGACGCCGAGGGCGACGGCGCTGCCCTCCGCGGGGGTGAGGCGGTTGGCCGGGCGGCCACGGCCGCCGCCGTCGCCAGGTTCGAGTTCTCGCACGAGTCCAGCACTCACCAGGTCGTCCACGAGGCGCGAGATAGTCGCGCGCGTCATTCCGGTGCGCTGCGAGAGGCCTGCACGCGTGACCTCACCCGGCGAGGCGAGGATGTTGCGCAGCACCGTCGACATGTTGGATGCGCGCACATTTTCCGACTTCACGCCACGGTTCTGAGCACCCATCCCCCGCTCCGAGGGGCGCGGCGAAGCGACCGGGCCGCGACTGATGCGGCCGGCATCGTTGGCACTGTCGGAACGGGTCAGCATGGACCCAGGCTACCGTGTCGGGGTAGCGGTTCCGCGAGTTTGCGGCATCCGCGGAAGCCAACTGTTACAAACGTCGTCAATCCGAAGCATTTTCAGTCGGTCTCTCGGGCTGCATGTTACAAACGTCGTCATTCCAACGCCAAAAACGCCGAAATGAGCCACTTTTCACCCTAGATTGACGACGTTTGTAACAACGGCCAAGAAAGACGTGCTGAAATCTCTCCAGATTGACGACGTTTGTAACAAGCACGCAGCGCGGCACCTCAACAAACGCCCTTCACAATCAGGTTTCCCCAGGATGCATCGGCTCTTCGAGTTTTCCACAGGCAATCGCACACTACTTGCACCAGTTGACATGAAATAAGACAGTCAGATCATCACGTGAAATCCAACCGTGGGAGCACATCATGACCGGCAACGAACGACCGTCACTTCGGGCCATCCGAGAATGTCTCATCACCCCAAGGGAGGACCCGAATCGGATGCGCGTCAGCAGGGCAGCCCACAAAGGAACGCTCATCAGGATCGCGCGAGGAATCTACCTCCCTGCTTCAACTCTTGAAGGCCACCCACTTTGGCTCCAAAAGACAATCATTCGCGGGTCACGCATCTGTGCCCTGACCATGCGAAGGCGCAATTATGTTCTGGCTGGCGAATGTGCGGGTTGGATCCTAGGCCTCCCCATTGATACCGACAGGGGGCCGATTACCGCCTATGCGCCAAACAATCGCGAAGAACGGAAACTCTCTTTCGACGCGGTTCGCATTGGTTCCAAGTGGAGGGGTCTGGGTTTTTCGGACCGTTTGTTTTGAGAGGGTTGTTCTGAGTAG
>CAUSHZ010000060.1:0-11091 GCA_963531605.1 uncultured Actinomyces sp. | reverse complement strand
TACTCAGAACAACCCTCTCAAAACAAACGGTCCGAAAAACCCAGACCCCTCCACCGACACGCCGACGACGCGCCCCCAGAGGGCTTCATGTAGTGCAAAACCCCCATTGCCACCCTGATCGGCGCCGGCCACATCGCCTACTGCCCGAGCCGTTGACCTGCACGAGCGCATTACTGCCCTAATCGGCGCCGTCTGCGTCTTCTATTGGGTGAGGACTCACCACTCACGGCAGCTATGCGTGACAAACGTCGTCAAACCAGCGCGATTTCAATCGCCTTGTAAGGACTCCTGTTACAAACGTCGTCAATCTGAGCCCAAAACCGCATTTTCAGCGAAAAAGCCGTCGGAATGACGACTTTTGTAACAACCACACAGGAATCCACACAAAAAATGCCTTGGATTGACGACGTTTGTAACAACGCACAGCCGAGCATCCCACCATCACTGCAACCACAGTCAGCACACCAGGCACCACTGGTGTGGAGGGTGCCGGCGGGACCGCAGGGCCTGGGCGCGGTGCCCGTGGTCAGCGACGACACCACTCCACAGGACTTGACCCCACCGCCAGCCAAACTTCGCATGCAATTCGATTGGGTGAAGATTCAACAAGGCGTAAAAACGTTGCAATTCCAACGATCTGATTTCAGGATTTGAAAGGGTGGTGGGGGAATTGCATGCGAAATTGGGTGTGGACTCCGCAATGAGGTGGATCCTCGTCAGCACACCAGGCTCCACAGGTGTGGAGGGCGCCGGAGGGACCGGAGGGCACGGGCGGGCTTCGAGGCGCGGTGCCGAACGAAGTGAGGTCGCCTAGCCTCGCGGGCGGCCGGGCCATCCGGTGCCCGGAACACCCGTGGGGCCACAAGCAACACCATCAATTGGGCGGGCCGCCGCCCACGGCGCAGCACGGCCCACAGGACAGAACACGCGGCACCCGGAACAGCCGTGGGGCCATAAGCAAAGCCGGGAACAAAGACGCAGCAAACAGCAGGGGCTCGAAGCGCCTCAGCGCCTCGGGCCCCTCGCGTGTCAGTTGCTCACAGGTTGAGCTGGATGTTGCGGCCGGGGACGGCCTCGATCAGCTCGCGCGTGTAATCCTCGACGGGGTTGTTGAACAGCTCGTCAGTCGTGTTGGCCTCGACGAGCTTGCCCTTCTCCATGACGATCACGTCGTCGGCGATCTGGCGGACAACGGCCAGGTCGTGCGTGATGAACAGGTAGGACAGGCCCAGCTGCGCCTGCAGGTCGTTGAGCAGGTACAGGATCTGGTTCTGCACCAGCACGTCGAGCGCGGACACGGCCTCGTCCAGGACGATGACCTCCGGGTTGAGCGCGAGGGCGCGGGCCACGGCCACGCGCTGGCGCTGGCCGCCGGAGAGCTCGTTCGGGTAGCGGCGCATGGCGCTACGGGGCAGAGCCACCATGTCGAGCAGCTCGGAAGCGCGCGCGATGCGCAGCTTCTTCGGGTTGAACTCGCGCTTCTCGGCGGCGGTCAGCGAACGCTTCGCGTCGGCGGCCTCGACGAGGACGCGCATCCACTCCTCGGGCTCGCGGCCCGTGGCCTCGGCGCGCTTGATTTCGGCGCGCGCGTACTCCAGGGTGCCGTAGCCGTGGATCTTCAGGGGCTCCTCGATCAGTCGGTAGATCGAGAACATGGGATCCAGCGAACCGTAGGGGTTCTGGAACACGGCCTGGAGGCGGCGGCGCAGGCGGAAGAGCTCCGCCTCGCTCATCCGCGAGGTGTCCTCGTCGTCAAAGTAGACCTTGCCCTTGGTGGGCTTGAGGAGCTGGAGCACCATGTTCGCGGCGGTGGACTTGCCGGAGCCGGACTCGCCGACGACCGCGAGGGTCGTGCCACGACGCAGTTCGAAGGACACGTTGTCGACGGCCAGGAAGGTGTCCTGGCCCTTCTTGGCGCCGCGGATGTCGAATTTCTTGGTGAGGTTTTCGACGCGGATGATGGCGTCCGTGGAGGTTGCGCCCTTGCCGGCACCGACGAGCTCTTCCTCGGTGACCGAGATGCCCTGCTTGTGAGCGGACTCGATGCGCGCGGAGGCCAGGGAGGGCGCGGCGGACACGAGGCGCTTCGTGTAGGGGTGCTGGGGGTGCTGGAGGATCTCCAGGGCGGGGCCGGACTCGACGATGCGGCCGCGGTGCATGACGACGAGCTGCTCGGCGCGCTCGGCGGCCAGGCCGAGGTCGTGCGTAATGAACAGCACGGCGGTGCCCATCTCGGAGGTGAGCTTGCCGAGGTGGTCGAGGATGCGGCGCTGGACGGTGACGTCCAGGGCGGAGGTCGGCTCGTCGGCGATCAGCAGCTTGGGGTGCGCGGCCATGCCGATGGCGATGAGGGCGCGCTGGCGCATGCCGCCGGAGAACTCGTGCGGGTACTGCTTGGCGCGGCGTTCGGCGTCGGGCAGGCCGGCTTCCTCGAGGAGGGCGGTGACGCGCTGGCCGACCTCGGAGCGGGGCACGACGTTGTTCGCGAGGAGGGCCTCCTTGACCTGCGTGCCCACGCGGAGCACGGGGTTGAGGTTACTCATCGGGTCCTGGGGGACGAGGCCGATGCCGGATCCGCGCAGCTCCACCCACTGCTTGGTGGTCAGGTGGGTGATGTCGCGGCCGTCGAACTCGATCTTTCCGCCCGCGACCTTGCCGGTGCCGGGCAGCAGGCCGATGACGGCGGCGGCGGTCGTGGACTTACCGGAGCCGGACTCGCCGACGATGGCGACGGTCTGGCCGGGGTAGATGGTCAGGTTCGCGCCGCGCACGGCGGGGACGACGCCGGTCGAGGAGGTGAAGGTGACCTCCAGGTCGGTGATCTTGAGCAGGGGCTGCGCGTCGTCCGGGTGGATGTCGGACGAGGCCGGGGCCGCGCTGGGGGCGACGGCTCGTTCGACGATCTCTTCCATCTCCTTGTCGGAGAGCTGGGGGGTGTTCGTTTCGCTCACTTGCGTGCCTTCGGGTCGAGGGCTTCGCGCACGGCGTCACCCATCATGATGAAGCTGAGGACGGTCAGGGCCAGGGCCGCGCCCGGGTAGAACAGGACCATCGGGTTGGTGCGCAGGGACGTCTGAGCGGAGGAGATGTCAGCGCCCCAGGAGACGACCGAGGTCGGCAGGCCGATGCCCATGAAGGACAGGGAGGCCTCGGACACGATGAAGGTGCCCAGTGCGACGGTCGCGTACACGATGATGGGGGCCATCGAGTTCGGGATGATGTGGCTCATGAGGATACGTGCGCGGGACGCGCCGGTTGCACGGGCCGCGGTCACGAACTCTTCGTTCTTGGCGGACAGGACGGAACCGCGGGTGATACGCGCGATGGAGGTCCAGCCGAACATGGACAGGACGATGACCACCATGAGGATCGAGCGAGAGCCCTTGAACATCTGCATGAACACGATCGCGGCGAGGAGCAGCGGGATCGCGAAGAACACGTCGGTGATGCGCGAGAGCAGCGCGTCGAACCAGCCGCCGAAGTAGCCGGCGAGTGCGCCGACGGTGCCGCCGATCAGCACGACGGCGATGGTCGTGAGGATGCCGACGGACACGGAGGCGCGGGCACCGTAGACGACGCGAGCATAGATGTCGCAGCCCTGCTTGTCGAAGCCGAAGGGGTGCCCGGCTGAGGGGCCGGCCAGCGACGAGGAGAGCTCGCAGAACTTCGGGTCGGTCGCGGTGAAGAGCGACGGGAAGAGCGCAAGGAGCGCGGCGAGCGTGATGATGGCCGCGGCGATCCAGAAGGTCGGGCGGCGGCGCAGGCGCTTCCAGGCCTCGCCCCACATGGATGAAGGCGCGCCCTCGTCGGCGACCGCGTCGACGGCACCGAGGCCGGTCTCGTCGATGTCGGAGACGTAGTGGTCCTGGCCCGCGCGGGTGCGGGTGATGTTGGCGGAAGGAATCTGGTCACTCATAGCGGATCCTCGGGTCGAGCACGGCGTACAGGAGGTCGACGATCAGGTTCGCGATGATGTAGACCAGCACGAGCACTGTTGTCACTGACACGACGGTCTGGGGTTCGCCCTTGATGATGGCGTTCCACAGGGTGCCGCCGACGCCGTGGATGTTGAAGATGCCCTCGGTGATGATCGCGCCGCCCATGAGGGCGCCGAGGTCGCCGCCGATGAACGTGGCGACGGGGATGAGGGAGTTGCGCAGGATGTGGCGCGTCATGACAACGCCGTTACTCAGGCCCTTGGCGCGCGCGGTGCGCACGTAGTCGGCGGAGACGTTCTCGGAGACGGACTGGCGGGTCAGTCGGATGACGTAGGCCAGGGAGACGCCGCCGAGCACCATGGCTGGCATGGTGAGGCTCTTGATGTCGACGGAGGCCGAGGCCGTGGTCGGCAGGATTGCGAGCTGAACGCCCAGGACGTACTGGAGGACGAAGCCGAGCACGAAGGTGGGGACCGAGATCAGCAGCAGGGAGACCACGAGGATGGTGGAGTCGAACCACTTGCCGCGGCGCATGCCCGCGATGACGCCCAGGCTGATGCCGAGGATGGTCTCGATGGCGAGAGCGTAGATGGCGAGCTTCGCGGTCGTCGGGAAGGCGGTCGCCATGATGGACGTGACCTTCTGGCCGTTGAACGCGGTGCCGAAGTCGAGTGTGAAGACTCCCTTGAGGTACAGCAGGTACTGCATCCAGAAGGGCTTGTCCAGGTTGTACTGGGCGCGGATCTGCGCGGCGGCGGTCTCGGAGAGGCCGCGGTCGCCACCGAGTGCGGCGACGGGGTCACCTGGCATCAGGTAGACCATCGCGAAGATCAGAAAGGTGGCTCCGAAGAAGACCGGGATGGTCTGGAGGAGTCGCCGTCCGATGTAGCGGAGCATGGACAATCCTTTAGTGTTCGTGTCGTGGGAGGGGAGGTTCCGATCCCTGGCGGAGCCTCGCGGGCGAGGCCGACTATGGTCTCATCATAGGGTAAAGAATGGGCAAATGGCGCATCAGTCTCTCAATTTGTACGCCGTATCAACCCCGTGATGCTTTTTCGAGATGAAAGTGTGTCCCGCGTCAATGTGGCCGTGCGGTGCGTCGCTGAGCCGCGTGGATGTGTTTGCGGCTGCCGAGAAGATGCCCGCGGGGCGGGCGGCCCAAGCCGCCCGCCCCGCGGGAGAGGTTAACCTCGTGCGATCACTTCTTGGTGACCTTGTACAGCACGGGCTGGCCCTTCCAGTCGAACTTGACGTTGTCGACGTTCTTCGACCAACCGCCGCTGACGTTGGGGTACCACAGCGGCACGGCCGGCAGGTCCTGGAACAGGATCGTCTGCGCCTGGTTCAGGGTCTTCGCGGCCTCGGCGGTGCTGGTGGCGGAGGATGCCTGCGTCACGAGGGAGTCGAACTCGCTGTTGGAGTACTGACCCTTGTTGGCGTCGGCACCGGTGGTGAACTGGGGCTGCAGGAAGTTGTACAGCGCCGGGTAGTCGCCCTGCCAGCCGTTACGGAACGCGCCGGTCATCTCGCCCTTGTCCTCTGCGTCGAGCAGGGACTTGAAGTCGGCGAAGGGGTTGCCTTCAGCGTCGATGCCCAGGGTGTTCTTGATGGAGTTGGCGGTCGCGTCGACCCATTCCTTGTGGCCACCGTCAGAGTTGTAGGCGATGGTGAAGGTGCCCTCCCACGGGGAGATGGCGTCGGCCTGTGCCCACAGTTCCTTGGCCTTCTCGGGGTTGTAGGTCAGGACATCGTTGCCGGCGATGTTGGCGTCGTAGCCCTCGAGGGTCGGAGCAGTGAAGTCCTTGGCGGGGGTACGGGTGCCGTTGAAGATGGTCTTCGTGATGGTGTCACGATCGACGGCCAGGGAGATGGCCTGGCGGCGCAGGCGGCCTTCCTCACCGGAGAAGTGGGGGAGGTACTGCGGGATCGTGAAGTACTGGACGCCAGCGTAGGGCTGGTTCACGGTGCGGCCCGGCAGCTCGGACTCGAAGGTCTTGAAGACGGAGGCCGGGACGCCGTCGAGGACGTCCACGGAGTCGGAGGACAGGTCCTGGTAGGCGGCGTCGAGGCTCGAGTAGAAGACGAAGGTCACGCCGTCGTTCTGAGCCTTGGTGTCACCCACGTAGTTCTCGTTGGGAACGGCGGTGAACTTGACGTTGTGCTCCCACGCGTCGGCCGAAGCCATCTTGTAGGGGCCGTTGCCCACGGGGGCCTGGCCGCCGGCATCGGGATCAGCCAGCGTGGAATCCGGGAGCGGCGCGTAGGCGACGTAGCCCAGACGCGACATGAAGTCCGAGGTGGGGTTCTTCAGCTTCGCGGTGAAGGTGTAGTCGTCGATCTCGGTCAGGCCGGTAATCTCACCGTTGCCCTCGTCGTCGGTGCCCTCGAAGATGGTGAAGAACGCGGCCTGCTGCTGGTTCTTGGAGGTGATGAGGTTCCAGGCCTTGATGAAGTTGTGGGCCTGGACGGGGGTGCCGTCGGAGAACTTGCGGTCGTTGTGGAGCTTGATGGTCCACTCGGATGCGTCCTCGTTGGGCTCGATGGACTCGGCGACGTCGAGGACGGCCGTGCCGTCGGCCTCGTAGCGGACGAGCTGGCTGAACAGGACGGACAGGATCTTGCCGCCGCCGTTCTCGTTGGTCAGGCCGGGCAGGAGCGGGTTCTGGGGCTCGGAGCCATTCGTGGTAACGACCTTGTCGGCGGAGTCGGACGAGGTCGTGGAGCCGCCGCCGGCGCAGGCGGTCAGAGCGAGCGCGGCAGCCGCGGGGATGACGAGCCATGCCTTCTTCAGGTTCATGGATTCTTCCTCCTGGTTGATGGGTGGAACTGGGGGCGGCGCCCTCAGGTATGGTCCGAGATTAACCCGTGCCGCGTGGAATTCATGAAAGATGTCCATCATGTGCGCATTACATTTTGGTTACAAACGTAAAAAGTAGGTCAAATAATGGTGTGGGTCACATAAAAGTGGGTTCGTTGTGACCAAGTATTCATGCGACGAGGCCGGGGCTGAGCGTGCGCGCACACCCGGCTCCGGCCTCGTCGAGTTGGTACGTGGGATTTAGGAGAGCAAACCCTCGGAAACGAGCCACTCGTGGGCGATCTGAGAGGCGGACTTCTGCTCGACCGTCGACGCCCGGTTCATCTCGATCAGGTCCTCGGCATCCATCGCGGCGCTCACCCGGTTGATGACCGCGGCGGCGTCATCGTTCACCCGCGACGAGGCCAGGGGCACCACGTGCGAGGCCAGGAACAGGCCCTTCGGATCGTCCAGGACCGTCAGCGTCCCGTCCGCAAGCGCCGGGTCCGAGGAGTAGATATTCGCCAGCTGGATGTCGCCGTCCTTCAGTGCCTTGACGGTGAGCGGGCCGCCCGAATCCTCAATCGGGGTGAATCCGACGGTCACGCCGTAGGTCTGCGACAGCCCCGTCGGGCCGTAGGGGCGCGTCTGCAACTCAGAGTTGCCGCCCAGCGTGAGCGCGCCCGCGCCCGCGAGGTCACCGATCGAGCTCAGCGAGTGAGCCTGCGCGAAGTCGGCCGTCACCACGTAGGAATCCTGGTCTGTCGCCGGTGCCTGATCGAGGGCGCGCAGGCCCATTGGCAAAGCGGTCTGCAGCGCCGAGTAGACCTCCTCGGAGGTGTGGGCGCTCGCGTTCTGATTGAGGTATTGCAGCAGATTGCCCGTGTACTCGGGGAACACGTCGATGGCGCCGGCCTCGATCTCGGGCATGTAGACCTCGCGCTGGCCGATACGCAGCTGACGCTCGACCGTGAAGCCCGCCCCCTCGAGGGCCTGCGCGTAGGCCTCGGCGATGATCTCGTTCGAGTAGTAGTCCTGTGAGCCGACGATGATCGTCGATGCATCCATGTTCGAGCGCCCCTCGAGCGACTCGACCGTCCCGCAGGCGGAGAGGGCGAGCGCAGCGGACGCGAAGGCGACCGCCAATGTCAGTGTGCGCCTCATCGTTCCTCCTCGGTCGGGGTGTCGTTGGCGTCGGGTTGGGTGCGCTCTCGCAGGCACCGTGCCGCCAGAGCCAGGATCGCGTCAGCCGCGAGCGCGAGGGCCACGACGACGATCGCGCCGCCGATCATCTGCGCGTAATCGCGGGTTTTCAGCCCCGCGTACAGGAATCGGCCCAGCCCGTAGTCCGCCGTGTAGGCCGCGAGCGTCGCCGTCGCAATGACCTGGAGCGTCGCCGAGCGCACCCCAGCCGCCACGAGGCCGGCCGCGTGTGGGACCTCGACCTGCGCGAGAACCTGGGGCTCGGTGAGTCCAATCGCTCGCGCCGCATCCACGGTCGCGCGCGGCGTCGAGGCGATGCCCGAGTAGGTCGCCGACAGGAGCGGCGGAATCGCCAGAACGAGGAGCGCCAGCGTGGGCGCCGCCAGTCCGATACCCAGCCACAGGCCCGCCAGCGTCAGGACGCCGAGCGTCGGAACTGCGCGGGCCGCACCCGTCGCGCTCACCAGCCACCGGCCCCTGCCCGTGTGTCCGATCCACGTGCCCAGTGGCAGCGCGATGAGCGCAGCGAGCGCCACGATCAGGAGAGTGAGGCCCAGGTGCTGCGTGGCCCTCACGAGGATCCCGGACTCGCCCAGCCAGTGGGCGGGGACCATCAGCCATTTCAGGGCGTCACAGAGGATGTTCATGCCCGCCCCCTCCTCGTCCACGGAGTGAGCGCCCAGCCGGCCCCCTGAATCAGCGCATCGACGACGAGCGCGAGGAGAACCGTCGCGACCAGGCCGACCACGACCTCGGCGACGAGGCCGCGCTGAAAACCGTCAGTGAACAGCGTGCCCAGCGAGCGCACCCCGATGAACGCGCCCACCGTCACGAGCGACACCGTCGACGTGGCGACCACGCGCGTGCCCGCGACGATGACGGGCGTCGCCAGGGGGAGCTCCACCTCGACGAAACGCCGCCAGAGGGGATAACCGCACGCGTTCGCGGCCTGCAGCGTCGCGCGAGGGATCGCGCGGAAGCCCTCCGCGGCCTGGCGCACCAGCACGGCCACGCCGTACAGCGTCAGGACGATGATCATGTTGGCGGGTGAGCGCAGCGCCACCCCGACGATCACCGGAATGACAATCAGGAGCGGCAGCGACGGCACCGCGTAGAGTGCCGACAGGACGGATAGGACCCAGCCGCCACGGCGCGAGAATGCCGCCCAGCGCGCGATCGGCACGGAAAACAGCACCGACAGTGCGATCGCCGGGAGGGCGATCCACAGGTGTGCGAGCGTCAGGGAGCCAATGACTCCCCAGTTCGAGGACAGCCAGGTCACGGACGCTCCCCGGCCTCGTCGAGACTCAGCGTGCCCACGGGGGTGCCGGCGTCGTCGACGACCAGGCCGCCCGGGCCGGCGACGCGCACCGGGCGCGCTGCGCGCGAGGCCCCCACGAACTCCGCGACGAAGGGCGACGCGGGTGAGGAGAGCAGCTCGGTGGGCGTTCCCACCTGCTCGATGTGGCCACCCGTCGAGAGGACGGCGACCTGGTCGCCCAGCGCGAACGCCTCGTCGACGTCGTGCGTTACGAAGAGGATCGTCGTGCCCAGGGCGCGCTGAATCTCCTTCAGCTCGCGCTGCAGCTCCGCGCGCACGATCGGATCCAGCGCGCCGAAGGGCTCATCCATCAGCAGGATGTCCGCGCGGTTGGCGAGCGCCCGGGCCACGCCCACGCGCTGACGCTGGCCACCCGACAGCTGGGCCGGGTAGCGATCGGCCATCTCGCGATCCAGGCCCACTAGCGTCAGGAGCTCGAGCGCGCGCTCGCGGGAGGCCTGCTTCGTGGCACCCTCCAGACGCGGTACTGTCGCGATGTTGTCCGCGATGCTTCGGTGGGGGAAGAGGCCGCCCTCCTGCAGGACGTAGCCGATCGAGCGGCGCAGGCGTACGGGATCCTCGCCTGCGACGTCTTCGCCGCGTACGAACACCGTGCCCGAGGTCGGGGTGACCATCGCGTTCACCATCCGCATGAGCGTCGTCTTGCCGCAGCCCGAGGTGCCCAGGAACACGGTCGTCGAGCCCTGCTCGACGGTGAGGGAGAAGTCCTCGACGGCTCGCGTGCCGCCCGGGTAGGTCTTGGAGACGTGGTCGAAGCGAATCATGCGCGCCCCTTGGTGGCCTCGGCGATGAGCGCGAGGCTGCGCGTCAGCTCCTTGCGCTGAGCTGCGGAGAGCGGGGCGAAGAGGCGTTCCTGCTCCTTCTCGACGATCATGCAGGCCTCCTCGAGGTGCGCCAGGCCCTGTTCTGTCACCGTCAGGATGGTCGCGCGCCGGTCGTGCTCGCACGGGGTGCGGTGCACGAGCCCGTCGCGGTGGAGGCGATCGACGAGGCGCGAGGCCGCTCCCAGGGTGATGCCCTGGCTCGCCGCGACCTCCTGAATGCGGCACGCGGGGGTGTCGCGAACCGTGCGCAGGACCAGGAAGCGGCCGAGCGTCAGCTCGTTTCCCGCCTCGGAGAGGGCGGATTCGACCGCGTTCCACGCGCCCATTTCCGTATTGATCAGCGCTGTGAATAGCGAGGGTGCACATGTTGCCATGTCCACTACCTTACACGTAAATAATTAACACGTATGGTTTTTGTTAGTGGAAATCTGTGCGCAGGCAGATGACATATGTGCACGTCTGAGTCGTGAGTGTCAGCGGGAATCTGGCTGTGCGCCGGTCCCGGCAAAGCAGCTCAAGCCCAGTGCTACAGTGCGTTGTGGAGGCGAGAGGCGTGATCGTGTGCTCGCTTCGAGCCTCGGCGGATGCGCGGCGGCGCACATGGCGGAGCGGCACGTGCGTATCGAGGAAGGATGATGTGGATGCGAGAACGGCTCTACTCCCTGCTCAATGGCGATGGGAAAGCAGCAATGTGGTGCGGGCGCGTTATGACCGTGCTCATTATCGCCAGCCTCCTTCCCCTGTGCTTCAAGGAGTCCAGCCCCGTCCTCGAGACAATCGAGTACGCGTGCGTCCTCGTGTTTATCGCCGACTACCTGGCGCGATGGGCGACGGCGGATCTGAAGCTCGGCAAGGGCGCGCTGTCGTTCCTGATCTACCCCTTCACCCCCATGGCGATCATCGACTTGCTGTCGATCCTGCCTGTCTTCAATGCCCTCAACGACGCGCTGCGCACGCTGCGAGTCCTCCGCCTGTTTCGCGCGCTGC
>CAUSHZ010000059.1:0-11371 GCA_963531605.1 uncultured Actinomyces sp. | reverse complement strand
TACGGGAGCGCGTCGGGTCGGCCATGGCCCGGCCGAGCCGGTTCATGACGTCGAGACGCGAAGCAATAGTCAGCATGCACTGAACTATACAGTGATAGCTGACCAATAGTCCAGTTGCAGGGGCTGCCGCACATGCTCCGCGCGCTTGCCCTCGCGAGGCATGATCACCTCTTGCACCAGTGGGGCCACTTCGGCATCCCGCGGCCCTTCCAGGTCTCCACGAGACCCGCAACCCAGCGGACGGACACGAAGAACCCGTAGCCGGCCCCGGCGAGGCCAGCGCCGACCACGAGCCAGCGGGCGAATCTGCGCGGACGGCGAGCGGGCGGGCCGCCGCCCATGGCGCAGCCCGGCCCCACAGGTGTGAAGGGCGCCCGGAACGCCCGTGGAACCACAGCAACACGAGAAAACAGGAGCAGCGACACCGCAGCCACAAGCAGGGAAAACAAAAACCGCAGATCCTTAAAGGATCTGCGGTTTCATCGTGCGCGAGGGGGGAGTTGAACCCCCACTCCATCACTGGAACACGGACCTGAACCGTGCGCGTCTGCCTATTCCGCCACTCGCGCGTACCCAGAAAGAATAGGGGCATCACACCCCCCGCGTCAAATCAGCGCCGTATGACCCAGGGCACAAGAACCCGCGCAACCTGGATAAAACCCTGCTATCACAACGAAAGATGCGACCGGCACACTACAGCATCAACCTGCACGCAACGATGCCAGCGACACCCAACAGGGTCGCAGCGATGAGGCAGACATCGACCCAACCGAGCTGCACGCGCCCGCCGTCCAGACGCCCACCGTCGACCGAGATCGCACCGCGCATGGACATGGCACGCCCAGTTTCGGCCGCGCCACGCGAGGTGGCGGACAGGATCGCGGTAATGACGTCGACACTCAGGCGCGCATACCCGCGCAGCGACAGCGTGGCCATGTCCTGACCGAGACGCAGCTTGGCGGTGTCGAGCACGGCCTGCGCCTGGTCTCGCAGCATCGGCAGGCCTCGCAGGGCGGAGGCCATGACGAGCGACCACTGATCGACCGGCGCACCCAGGAGGCGCAGGGGCCGCAGGAAGAAACGCAGAGCGGCCGCGAGCGAGGCGGTCGGCGTCACCCACGCGATGAGTCCGGACCCCCACAGGACGACGAGTGCCAGGGTGGAGACTCGCAGGAAGAGCTCGAGCCCATCCCCCAGCCAGGCGCCGATGCAGCCGCCGATGAAGCCGGAGATGAACCACATGGGCGGACGCGGTGCGACGCTGAGCGGGAGGCGGACGACCAGCGAGGCAATGAGGAGGAGGCCTCCGACGATCGCGAGCGTCGACCACCGTGGGGAAAGGATCACGCACGTGGTGAGCACGGTCCAGCAGGCGATGAGCGTGCCGGGCCAGGCGCGCGACAGCGGCGTCGACCAGGGCAGGGGCCGAGGCAGGGGGAAGCCCGCGCTTCGCCGTGGCTTCGGGCGCGGAGGCTCTTCGTCGAGGCCGGGAGGGGTCCTCGAGAAACGGCCCTCGCTGGTGCCACCGCCGAGGCCAGTGGCGCCGCAGGCGGAGTGGGGTTCGATCATGAGAGCACCCCCTCGGCGAGGTGTCCCCGGGTGTCGCACAGGGAGTCCATGCCCTCGAGGTCGTGGGAGATCACGAGGATGGACAGGCCGGCGCGGCGCCGCTCGTCCAGGACGGAGATGAGCAGGTCGCGCGAGGCCGCGTCGAGGCCGGCCATGGGTTCGTCGAGGATGAGGACGCTCGGGTGGGAGGCGAGCAGCCCGGCGAGGGCGACGCGTCGCATCTGCCCGCCGGAAAGGTCGTCGATGCCGCGCGTCGCAAGGGCCGGGTCGAGGCCGACAAGTTCCATGGCCTCGGCGACGATGCGGTCGCCTGCCTCGCGGCTGATGGCACCCTTGCGGTGCGCGGATCCGGTGCCGATGCGCGGGCCGTGTCCGGCGGCGGCGAGGATGTCGGAGCGCACGGAGGGGCGCTGGAGCTGGAGGCGCGCGAATTGCATGGAGAGGGCGACGTCGCCGACGCAGCGCTCCATGGGGCGCCCGCCGAGGGTCACCCGCCCCCAGGTGGGGACGAGCAGTCCGGTCAGGACGCGCGAGAGCGTCGTCTTACCCGATCCGTTGTCCCCGGTGATGAGCATGGCCTGGCCGGGATCGAGGATCAGGCTGACGTCGCGCAGGACGGGCTTCTCCCAAGGAGTGCCGAGGTCGTAGGTGTGCGCGACACGATCAGCCCACAGGTGAGCCGCGTTGATGAGGGCGGGGGCACCCGCCGTGGAAGACACAGACAGGCCCGACGCACCGGGGGCGGGGGAATCGGGAGTATCCCCGGCCTCGTCGATGAGGGGAACGCCCTCCCCCGCGCGACGGTCCGAGACGATGCGACCGCCGTCAATCGTGACGACGCGGTCGGCGCGCGCGCTTTCGGCGGGGTCGTGCGTGATGTGAACGACGGCGATGCCGCGCGCGGGTAGGGAGGCGAGGAGGTCGAGCATCTCGGCGCGGCCCGCCCGGTCGATCATGGCGGTGGACTCGTCGGAGATGAGCAGGCGCGGGGAGCGAGCAAGCGCGCCCGCGAGCGCGAGGCGCTGGAGCTGCCCGCCGGACAGGGAGCGAGGGTCGGCATCCGCGAGGCCGGCGAGGCCGACGCGCTCGAGCAGCTCGTCGAGGTCGAGGTCGGCGCTTTGCTGCGTGCTCATACCCCAGGTGACATCTTCAGCAACACTCTGTCCGAGAACAAGGAGTTCTGAGCGCTGCCCCACGAGCGCGGTCCCGCCGACAGCACCGAGGATGCCACCGCCCCGGCGCGTCCCAGAGCCGGGTTCGGCGCCCGCGAGGAGGAGGGCGAGGGTGGACTTGCCCGAGCCGTTGTGCCCGACGATGACGGTGAACTCGGGGCGCTCGAAGCTCAGGGTGACGCCACTGAGGGCGGGGTGGTCGGCACCCGGGTAGGTGAAGTCGACGTCGGTGAGGGTGAGGGGCAGGGGGGACGAGGCCTCGGCACCATCACGCGGGTCCGCCGAGCGGGTGCTCGCATCCAGGAGCGGATCCCAGCCCGCGTCCAGGGAGATGCGACTGAGGATCGCACCAAGGAGCCACCGGGCCGCGAGGACCAGGAAGGACACGCCGATGAAGCGGGTGATGGGGATCCAGATCCACCACCAGTCGACGAACCATTGGCCCAGCTGGTGTCCCGCGTCGACGAAACCGCCGGAGTGGGGAATGTGTCCCACCAGCTTGAGGAAGCCGTCGAGGGTCTTGCGAATACTTTCGAGGCCGAGGGTGCGCAGGTCGGACAGGATCCAGAACGCAATGCCGGTGCCAACGCCCCAGACGAGACCAAGGCCGGCGGCGACGCCGCAGACGGGGAGCCAGGAGGCGCGTTTCTTGTGGAGGAATCCGATGATGAGGCCGACGAGGGCTGCCTGGAAGGAGCGGCCGGCCGTGGCGACCCCGCCGACGGCGATGGCGAGGAGGATCGTCGAGGCGAAGGCTGCGACCGCGGCTCGGGGTCGCAGCTTGAGGGAGACCATCGCGAGGGGGACGGCCGTGGCGACCTGGAAGAAGAGCTGGAAGACGGGGGTCACCGCGGCAATGAGGCCGAAGGTGACGGCCAGGCCCGAGAGCGCGCCAGCGGTCGCCACCTCGACGGGGGTGAGGCGGCGGGCATCGCGCGCGGATGAGCTCATGCGTCTAGTCTCCCAGGCCCCGCCCACATCTGCGAGCGCCGGGCCGATACTACTTGGGAGCTACATAGAATATACATTTGTGTCATTCGACACACTAGATTGAACGAATTGACAAAACTCTCGAAGAGGAGGTATTGATTGTGAGCATCTCTTACACAAGAGAGAATGGAGCAAACAATGGCACAGCGCGTGGAAGCATGCCTCACATTCAAAGCGTCTGAGGCTTTCTCACTCTTTCTCACCTTCCGACGCAATCTGCTCCACTACGCGCAGGACGAGTTTTCCACGCGCGGAGTCTGCAAAGCCGCTGCCTACATCACCGATGACCCACTTGAAGCATGGGCGGGATTCCAGCGTGTTGACGTGTTCGTCGAACTTGAATGCGACTCTTGGACACAAGCTGAAACAGTCGCGCGCGAGCTCCTCCAGGCAGCCGCGAACGCGTCACAGGTTACACTGACGGAAGATAGCGATTGCGGTGTGAACCTTAGCCAGTCTGACCTCGCCGAGAATTCTTCCATGTTCGCAGGGGTGTGAAGACCGTGCGGTACCACCATATTGAAGATGGTGCCGCACGGGCTACGCACCGCGCTGTCCACTACATCCCAGAAGTCCTGAACACGCTGAGCGCACTCCTACTCGGCGCGCTAGGTTTCATAGACGGGAACACACGGTGGCTGCTTTTGGCGATGGGAGGCTGCTTCTTTCTTGCCGGGACAACTCTCGGGAGAAAACGAGATCGCGACTACAGGCACGAGCGGGACAAAGTAGCACAACTCGAGGCAGATAATCTGGAGGAACGAAACGCGATGAGGCGCGTCCTTGAGCGCCTTGCCCACGAGCTGTGCGTTGAGTTGTCATTGTGGGATGAATCCACACGCGTGACAATTTACGGCCACATTGAAGACGGAACTGCATCTGGCTTCCTTCCCCTAGCGCGATGTTCCAATAATCCGCGTTACGAAAAGCTAGGAAGAGCATTCTACGAAGACACCCAGGTTGGGTACCTCGGTGTAGCTTGGGAGGACGGCCGAGTCCAACGCAACTTCCGCTCATCAAACGGCGCACGCGAAAACCTATGGAAGCCCAGCACCGACAGGGACGGCCAGAAGAGGAAACCTCCCCTCACCCGCGAGCAGGCAGAGGCACTAACACTAACAATGGAGCCTCGAAGCGTGATCGGCATACGTCTTGATGGGAACCAGGGATCCGAGAAACACGGTGTCATTCTTTTCGAATCAATGAAGAATGACAGCCTCGACACCCGCCGATTAAACGAACTGACGAATGCACCCCAGGTACGTTCCCTCAAGATTGTCATGAATGCAGTATCCGCATTGTTCCGATCAATCACTATTGCACAGGCAACCGAGGAAGCAGAACAGCTCCGTGATTCCTAAGCTCGATTGAGCTCCCCGAAGGGAATGTGGACGCTCGGGGTGGAGAGCGACGCACCTTCCACGTGGCGGCGCTGATCGTCGAAGAAGATGTGCGGCTGCAGCACCTCCAGCATGGGGCCCTTTGGGAGGCCTCCCAGGAAGAAGGCATCGTTGACGCGCAGGCCCCACTGGCGGATCGAATTAATCGCACGCTCGTGAGCGGGGGCGCTACGGGCGGTCACAACGGCGACGCGGACGCGGCGCCGGTACCCCTGCGGATCATCCACACTTTTCGAGTCCTCGAGACCCTGAATTCTGTTGATTTTCTCCAGAAAATCGGCCATCGGCCCACGATCGAGAGGCACCTGCGCTAGGGCACTCTCATTCTCCTGATACTTCTCCAGACCCCCGCTCTGGAACACGCGCTCGGCCGAATCGTCAGCCAGCACACCGTCGAAGTCGAAGGCGATGCGCAGATCCGCCTCCCCATCATCCGCCGCGGCGCGCCCCACGACGTGGCCCGCCGCGAAACCCAGGCTGATCGCCTCGCGCACGTCGGCCTCGTTCGCGGAGAGGAAGAGGGACATGCGCAGCGGCTTCATGAAGCGATACGGGGCGCGGCCCTGCATGAAGATCGCGCGCGTAATGTCCAAACCGTGACGCTCAACGGAACGCATCACCCGCATCCCGGTCTCCGGGTCGTTGCGCGAGAGGATCACAACCTCCACCAGGCGCTCCCGATCCGACAGGTCGTTCAGGTCGAGCAGGCGACGAATGAAGGGAAACGCGACGCCCGGTTCGAGCACGTCATCGAGATGTTCGCGCTGATACTCCCGATACCGCGCCTCCCCCTGCTCGCAGAACACCGCGTCGGACTCTTCCAGGTCGAACAGGGCACTCGAAGCGACCCCAATGACGAGGGCACGATCCAGATCAAGATTGCCGGGCATACCATGTTTCCTTCCGCTTGCAGGTGCTCGCTGCCTTGAGAGACAGGGTATAGCTGGCCGTGCACACCTGCGGCTCTGGGGGACAGGGACACGCACCTGCGCAGGGTCTACGCCATCTCGTCGGGGGGCAGTGCGACGGGGACGGGGGTGTCGAGGTCACGGATGCTCGGGATGACATACATTGCCGCACCAAGAAGACAGAATAAGGTACCCGAAGCGGCAAAGAGGACGGGGCCTCCCATCTTCTCGGCGAAGGCACCGCCCAGGACCACACCGAGGGGCATCGCGAGCCCGAGCATCAGCTGGAAGAACCCGAGCGCGCGACCGACCTTATCCTCCCCAACGTGCCTCTGGATCAGGGTCATCAGGGGCGCGTGGAACCACGCCAGGAAGATACAGCCGAATCCCATGAGGGCGACGAAAGCCCAGAAGCCGCCGCGCGGGAGCAGGCCGACGGCGGCGAAGGGGAGGCCGACGACGACGGTCGTGGCGCTGAGGAGCAGCGCGAGGCGTTTACCCCCGCCCCACGCCATCATGATGACCGCGCCGACCAGCATGCACGTCCCGGTGATTGCCTCGGCGATGGACACCATGCCCCCGTCGGCTCCGAAGTATTGCTGCGCCATGAGCGGGTAGACCGCCGCGAGCGCTTCGAACACCATCATGCCGACCGTGAGGGCGCCAATGAGGTAGATGAGACCAACGTTGACACTCAGCGCGCGCCAGCCCTCGCGGATCTGTCCCATGATGGTTGGGGGCATCTCGGCTTTGACGGAGGGAATCCTCGCAAGCGCCAGGCCGACGACCGCCAGGAGCGCTCCCACGAACTCCAGACCCAGGGTGTAGGGAAGCCCGAAGGCGGTGTACAGGGCGATGCCGATGGCGGGGGAACCAATATTGGCGATGGACCCTACGGCCTGGTCGAGGGTGTTGACTCGCATGAGGTGCTTCTCGGGGACCAGCATCGGCATGGCCGCACTCATCGCTGGGAAGTGGAAGGCCTGGAAGCAGCTGCGCAGAGCAGCAAAGAGGCATATGAGGGCGAAGCTCCCGTGTCCCATCCACGCCAGCGCCCCCAGCGCCAGCGACATCACGCCCGCCCCCAGGTCGGAGACGATCATGACGGCGCGGCGGTTGTAGCGGTCAGCGGCGACGCCGCCGAGTGGGGCCAGGAGGCCGAGGGGCAGCTGGGACAGGGCCATGACGATGGCGAGCTTCAGGGCAGACCCTTCGGTCGTGGTGACGTGCCAAATAATCGCCCATCCCGACGCGCCGCTGGTGATGATGGAAAACGCCTGGCCGCTCCAGATCATCGCGACCACTCGCCACCAGTTCGGCGCCAGGCTACGCCCGGATGCGCTGACCAGCGCGCTGGAGGAGGTGTCTTGAGTCATTCACACGACGGTAGCGGCGGGTTTCCTGTTAGTCAACAGCTTTGCGGGGCCGCCCGGAACCCCTTCGACGGCTCATTGAAAAAACACCGTGTCATAATGCCGCGCTCACCCTTGTGAGGGGCACCTAATTTTGTGTAGCATCTCCCTCATAATCCCTAAAACACGAGAGGACCCGATGAAAACCCGCCTCGCCACCCTGACCGCGATCCTGGCCACCGCCACCCTTGCCCTCACCGCCTGCGCGGGCGGCTCCGGCTCCACCGCCACCCAGTCGGGGCAGACCACCCAGGAGGCCTCGGCCTCGTCGACGCGCACGATCACCGACCACGCGGGCAACGAGGTCGTCCTGCCCTCCACGATCACCCGCGTCGCCATCGACCAGATCCCCATCGAATCCACCTACCTGGCCTACTTCGACGGCAAGGCCCCCTACCTGGTGGGCATGAGCGCCGCCCGCGTCAAGGCCATGAGCCAGACGATCGCCGCCGAGATGGCGCCCGAAATGATGCAGGTGGACACCAGCTACTACGACAAGGGCGAGCTCAACGCCGAGGCCCTGCTGAACCTGAACGTCGACGTCGTCTTCTACAACGCCTTCAACAAGGAACACGGCGAAATGTTCCGCAAGGCCGGCATCCCGGCCGTCGGCTTCACGACGCTGGGCAACCCCTCGGAGACCTACGCGGAGTGGATGGAGCTCCTCGAGGACGTCTTCAACGAGGACGGCCACATGGCCGACAAGATCGCGCTCGGCAAGGACCTCGTCGCTGACGCCCGCGCGCGCACCGCGAAGGTCCCCGAGGACCAGAAGGTCTCGACGATGGTGCTCATGGGCGCGGCCGACGGTCAGCTCGCGGTCGCGGGCGGCAAGGACGGCTGGTTCACCAACGAATGGGCCGACTCGCTGAACTACACGAACGTCACGCGCGACACCGACACCTCGCACACGCCCGTCACCTTCGAGCAGGTCCTCACGTGGGATCCCCAGGTCTTCCTCGTCACCGGCAAGGGAATGTCCAACATGACGGCGAACACCGTGCTGACGAACTCGGTCGAGGGCGTGGACCTGTCCACCCTCAGCTCCGTGAAGTCCGGCCGCGTCTACTCCACCGGCCTGGGCATGTGGAACTGGTTCACCCCCAACCCGGATTCCCCGATCGTGGCGAACTGGATCGGCGCCTCCCTGTACCCGGAGCAGTTCTCCGACGTTGACCTCGTGTCGATGACGAAGGACTACTACCAGAAGATGTACAACTTCACGCTCACGGACGAGCAGGCCCGCACCATCATCAATCCGGACTCCGCGTCCTGACACCCGGCCCCGGCCTCGTCTTCCTATCGACGAGGCCGGGGTCCCTTATGCGCTTTACTCCCGGCGTGCGTCGGGGAGAGGACATCATGAAGTCTGTGCTGACCCGGAACGGGCGACTGCGCGTGTGGGTGGTCCCCACGCTGATCGCCCTCATCGTCGTGTGCGCGGCGGCGGCCATGCTGATCGGTCGTTTCTCCGTGTCCCTGGAGGACGTGGTCGCTGCGCTGCGCGCGAGGTTCTGGGGAGGCCCGGCAGTCCCCCCGCGCGTCAATTCAGTTGTCTTTGACCTGCGAGCGCCTCGCATCATCGTGGCCATCCTGATCGGCGGAGGCCTGTCCGTCGCGGGCGCCTCCTTCCAGTCGCTCTTCTCCAACCCCCTGGCCACGCCGGACACCCTGGGCGTCGCGGCGGGCACGTGCGTCGGCGCGGTCATCGCCCTGCTGCTGGACTGGAACCTGATCGGCGTGCAGGCGGCAGCGCTCGTCGCGGGCCTGGCGACGATGGCATTTACGACGGCGATTTCGCGCACGCGCACGGGTTCTTTCAACGTCATCACGCTCGTGCTCGGCGGCGTCATCGTCTCCGCCCTGGCGAACGCGGTCCTCTCGCTCCTCAAGCTCACCGCCGACCCCACGAGCCAGCTCCCCGAGATCACCTACTGGCTGATGGGTTCCCTCGCCGCGGTCACCTACCACCAGATCGCGCTGGGCGCCCCCTTCATCATCGCGGGCGTCGTCGTCATCGTGGCGCTGCGCTGGCAGCTCAACATCCTCTCCCTCTCCGAGGACGAGGCCCGCTCAGCCGGCGTCAACGTCTCCCTCATGCGCGCCATCCTCATCGTCGCCTCGACGGTCATCACGGCCTCGGTCATTTCGATGTGCGGCCAGGTCGGCTGGGTCGGCCTGCTCGTGCCGCACTGCGCGCGCATGCTGTGCGGGCAGAACAACCGAGCGGTCATCCCCGTCTCACTGCTGCTCGGGTCGGCGCTCATGATCGTCATCGACACCCTCGCGCGCTCCCTGTCGGCCTCGGAGATCCCCATTTCGATCCTGACGGCGATCATCGGCGCACCCTTCTTTATCGTGCTGCTGCGCCGGACGGGGGGAGCGCGATGATCAGCGTCGAAAACGCGACCTTCACCTATCCGGGCGCGCCCTCCCCGATCCTGACGAACGTGTCCTTCGAGGTGCCCGAGCGCTCGCTCCTGGCGATCCTCGGACCCAACGGCGCCGGCAAGACGACGCTGCTGCGCACCATGATCGGCCTGCAGAAGTGGGACAGCGGGCGCACGCTCATCGACGGCACCCCCATTTCGTCGATGTCGACCCGGGCGCTGGGCCGCGTCCTGTCCTACGTGCCGCAGGCCCGCAACGCTTCCAACGTGGCGCTCACCGGCCTCGAGATGGTGATGGTCGGGCGCGCCCCCCACATGCGCACCCTCGCCCAGCCCGGCGCGCGCGAGGAGCGCATGGCCCGCGACGTCCTCGACGAGGTGGGCGCCTCCCACCTGGCCGAGATGCCCTGCGCGACCATGTCGGGCGGCCAGTTCCAGATGATCCTCATCGCCCGAGCGCTCGTTGCCGACCCGAGCGTCCTCGTTCTCGACGAGCCGGAAACCGGCCTCGATTTCCGCAACCAGCTCATCGTCCTGGGACTCCTCGAGCGCCTCGTGAAGGACCGAGGCCTCGCGGTCATCATGAACACGCACTACCCGGCGCACGCCCTGCGCGTCGCGGACCAGGTCGCGCTCTTCTCCTCCACTCACGAGGCCGTGGTCGGCCCGGCGTCCTCCGTCATGAACGCGAACACCCTCGCAAGCGTCTTCGGGGTCGACGTGGCGATCGGGAGCGTGGCCTTCGAGGGCGAGGAGGTGCGGGCGATCGTTCCGGTTCGTCTAAGTGGGGACAAGTAGCGTCATCACGCCGAAAACTTCTTCGTCACGATTGCGCAGGTCAGCCACATTTTTGCCTCGAGTGCGGTACCGTATAAGTGTGATTCCGCACGCCCAGTCCGGGGGGGCAACGATGCCGGGCCGGGGCGACGGGACCATGTCGGCTCCGCAGACGGGGCCGAACGGTGCCCCAGCGTTGGGGCGAACACGAAGGAGGGCCCATGGCTACCGGGACCATCAAATGGTTCAACGACGCCAAAGGCTTCGGATTCATTACTCCTGATGACGAATCCGGCGACGTCTTCGTGCACTATTCAAACATCATCGGCCAATCTGGGCGCCGCACTCTTCTAGAGGGCGAGAAGGTCGAATATGAGGCAATTGAAGGACCAAAGGGCCTCCAAGCCATGAATGTGGCACGAGCCGAGTGACACTGTGTGCCCGGGTGGAGTTCCCACTCGGGCACACTTGCACGAACTGGCATATTCGTCGGCGATCTCAATGGATCTACATACACCTCTTTTTCCTCGATAAAACAGCTCTTTAACAGGTTTTTACAATGCTTGTGCCATGCCTTACAAGGGTTTGCGCGGTATAGACCAGGCGGTGGAATCCGCGTAGAATTGGTACTGCACCAAGGGGGGCGACCACGAGTCAGCCCCCTTTTTTGATGCCGCTGCCCACCCGGGCGGCACGGACCAACAGGTCCACACACACGCTGGCGTGCGGGGCGCGCTTCGTGCTTCCGCGCGA
>CAUSHZ010000058.1:0-11545 GCA_963531605.1 uncultured Actinomyces sp. | reverse complement strand
GCGGGCGTGGAAGGTACGGGGGTCGCAGTCACCGAGGGAGTGGGGGCGGGGGTCGAAGGCACAGGCGTCGAAGGTGTGGAGCTCGGCTCGGGTGTCGGATTGTTCGTCACCTTGCGGATCACGATGTCGGTGTTCGCACCCACGGCGCGCGCGTCGGCAGGGTTATTGGGGTCGACTGTCCCAGCGCCGACATCAAGGCCGAAGACGTTTTGGCCGGGGACAATCTCGTAGCCGGCTGGGATCGCCGGGATAGCCGTCGCGGCGGCGCGCGACGGGTCATTCTGATCGTTGCCATAACGCTGCGTCGCCAGGACGGTGCCTTCGGGATCAACGAGACGCACACTGCCAAGGGGCGCGTAGTAGACCTGGCACGCGAAGTGCATGTCAGGCTGATCCGGATCAAAGTTCATTGCGGGAGCGCTCACTTCCAGCGTGTACTGCCCGGCAACAACGGGACTGGGAAGCATGGGGAGCCCACCGGCCCCTTCGCGCGGAGTGTACTCCTGGCGGGGTTCGATGATGGTGCCGTTTTCGTCGGCGAGGTAGCAGGTCGCCGGTCCCGCGGCGTCAGCAGCATACGTGGGCGAAGGCAGGAGCACGGGAAGAGCAGCGGCACCGAGGGCAGCCGCTACCACGAGAGAACGCGACATTGACGGGATACGCATGGAAGATTCCTCTCCATAGATGGTCAGGTTATGAGCATTACATTACCGAGTATCCGCATTCTTGTCTACCAGCTATGCCCAGTTTTCCATCAATCCAGCGCACCCCGATGTGACGAACGCCTGGTCAGGGTCGCATAGCACCGCTCATCATCAGCGGCGTTCCCCCCGGGACCAGGCAGCAACATCTCGGGCAAAAAGGGACGAGGCCGGGGCACCCCTGTGGGCAACCCCGGCCTCGTGCCTCCGATTCACATGAGATCAGTGCCCCGGCCAGCTGCGGATCGACGTGAGCGCGGCGACCGAGTAGCGGTCCCAGACTCGCCCGCCAATACGCACGGCTGCCTCAAGGACGAGCACCGACCACGCAAGGGCCACGACGTAGGCGACCCAGTCCGGCACGAGGCCGAAGGACGCCAGCACGAGGAGCACGTAGGACGGGATCTGCAGGACTGCGGTACCCGCAAAGCCGACGAGCTGCAGCAGCATCGTCATGAGGAAGGAACCGGTGCCCTTCGTCGCGAGCGGGGACGTGCCCGGAGGCTGCACCGGGTACACCCAGCGCGCATTCACAACGAGGGTCGTGCCGGCCGCGCCCGCGAAGAGGACGACACCCATCACCTGATGGAACACGAAACCGGAGGTGCTCGCGCCGGTGACGGCATCGTGAATGAGGTACCCAATGATCTGGGGAACGAACACCACGAGGGACCCGACGAGGCGCCCGCGACGTTCCTCGCGACCGCTCATACCCGACGAGATAACGATCCAGGCACCCGTCGAGTCGTATTGCATGAGCGCGCCGGTCGTCAGACCGGTCGTGACAGGCACCAGGTAGAGGAAGATGCCCGCCGAGAACGCAAACGACTGCCCCTGCGACACCAAGCGCTCCATGAAGATCGCAATGATCGGGAACAGCGCCGCAAGCACCATGTTCATGTTCAGGCGCGGATCCACGATCCAGTAGCGCAGCGTCCGCGCGGCCAACGACGCGCTGCGCACGCCGAGGCCAAGGCGCGTGAACATGTCAACGCTGCGCAGGCCGGCGGCTCGCGACTGCGCGGAGCGTCGACCTCGCGCTTCCTCTTCGAGAGATTCGTCGATGAGGTGGCGCCCCTCGTCGATGGCCCGCTGCGCGTCGGCGCTGATCTCACCCGCGTAGCCGCTCATCACGGGGCGCAGGACGGCCAGCCAGGCGCGCCAACCGACGACTCCGGTCACGACCGTGATGAGGACGCGGATCGCCGCGGCCACCCACGCCCCCTCGAGCAGAGAGGCAACAACGCCGAAAGGCGCTCCGAAGGGCGTCCACATCGCGACGTTCACACCCGCCTGGAAGGCCTCAACGGAAAAGTTCTGGGTCAGCAAAGACATCCAGTAGCCCATGGGCGTCAGCACCAGCATGAACACGACGGCACCCAGAGCGGTGACAGCATCCTTCTTGCTCGAGCTATCAAGACGCACAGCGAACCAGGTCCCGACCGCGCGCGCCCACAGCACGGCGAGAGGAAGCGTCACGACACCGGCAACAAACCAACCGAGCGCCTCAAGCCACTGGGCGCGCCACAGGGCAAACCAGACGGGCAGGAAGAGGATCATCGCGGACAGGAGTCCGCCGGGCCCGACCGCCGTCGCGGCGGCCAGCCCCGCCCCGAGGCGCTTGCTGGGCCCCACGTAGGGCGACAGGCGCACGGGATCGAGGGAGTTGTCCATCGAGGCGAAGATGATCGGGAGGACCAGCCAGAGCAAGAAGATGAAGGGTCCGGCGATCGGCATCACCGGCTCAGCCAGGGAAGACGCCTCGGAGCGCGCGAGGAAGGCGGTGCCCGCGAGCGCGGAGGCGTAGATGCCACCAAAGTACAGGACGCCGAGGACTGCGAGAACGAGGACGACCGTCTGCTTGCGGACAGTGTTCCAGATGATGCGGAGCTTGAGGCGAATCAGTTGCCCAACCACGACAGGCCTTCCTCGGAGTGGACGCCGCCGACCAGGGAGGTGAAGCGCTCCCCCAGGTCGCCGCCCTGGGCGACCTCGTCGGTGGTTCCGGCGACGAGCACGCGCCCCTTGTCGATGATGGCCACGTGCGTGCACAGCTGCTGGACGGTCGCCATCACGTGCGAGGAGAGGATGACGGTGCCGCCACGCTTTGTGTAGTCGGTGAGGATCTGACGAATGTTGGTCGCGGACACGGGGTCGACGGCCTCGAAGGGCTCGTCGAGGACTAGGACTCGCGGAGAGTGAATGAGGGCGCCGGCCAGGGCGATCTTCTTCGTCATGCCCGCCGAGTAGTCGCCGATCAGTTTCTTGCCGGCCTCGGCCAGGTCGAGGGCTGCGAGGAGCTCGTGGGCGCGCTCGCGGGCGACGGAGGCGTCCAGGCCGTGGAGCATGCCCACGTGGACGAGGAAGTCCGGTCCGGAGAGGCGGTCGAGGAGGCGCATCCCGTCGGGCATGACGCCGAGCAGGCCGCGCGCCCGCTGCGTGTCGCCCCACACGTCGACGCCGTGCACGTAGGAGGTACCGCGGTCGGGGGTGAGCAGGCCGGTGGCCATGGTCAGCGTCGTGGTCTTTCCGGCGCCGTTAGGACCGACGATCCCGTAGAAGGATCCAGTGGGGATGTCGAGGGACAGGTCCGCGACGGCGATGAGGTTGCCATAAATCTTGACGAGGCCTCGGATCGCCAGTGCGATGTCTTCCCCGACGGGCACCACGGGGGCAGCGGGCTGCGAATCGGACACGAGATACTCCTTCACGCATTGAAATACCTGCTCATTTTACGAGAGATACAAGGCAATGCTGGGAAGCTCTCAGATGATGACCCTCCCCCGGGCCGATGGCATTGTCAGCGGGAGCTGACGATGACGGTCAATCCCTGGTCCGGCTCGTACGTCCAGGTCGCCTTGTAGGAGCCCCACTCCTCCGACTGGGTGCCATCGATCGCGCGGGTCGCGTACATCCGCTCGCGCGCCGCGGCAGGGGTGCCGAGCTTGCCGAGCACGCACTGGAAGATCGGCGTCGTCAGGCTATCCCCGCTGTCGGAGAAGGCTTCGAGGGTCAGCGAGGTCTCATCGCTGGCCAAGCGAGCGTGTAGACCCCGCGCGTGACAGGAGTCAACGGCGTTCGCAAAGCCGGAAGCGGCTGTGGACCGCGCAATAAACAGGCCACCAACGACGGCTGCGACAAGCAGGAGCGCCGATATGAAGCCGAGGAGGAACATGAGGAGCCCGCGATAATGCTGTCCGCGACGGGCGGGACGCTCGCGGCGGTCCATGCGCGAGGCGCCGACACTCGCACGCCGGGTCGCCCGCTGAGCACGCGACGCGCCGCCAACTCGAGAGGCCTCTTCAGCCTGCGTCGGCACAGGCAATGCCGGCGCGGATACGCCCCGCTTGTTAGATACCTGCTCCCCTGCCGGGTTCACGATGCGCATGGTCGTTCGATGCCAGTCGTGATGGACGGGAACGCCAGGGCGCTGATCACCCTCGAAGGCCACCCCGGCCTCGTCCAGATGCGCGTACTCACGCGCGGGGGCAGGAGATTCCACGACGGGCGCAGCCTGCACAGGGGCAGCGTCCCGCACGACGATATTGCGCTGCGCCACCGCAGCAGGTTCTTTCAACGGACGAGCTTCCTTGGACTGACAAGGCGAAACACCGGCCGTGCGCCGAACGACCGCGACCTCGGCGGTGACGACCTGCTCGACGGGAGGGGCTTGGGGCGCACGGGACATCGTGGGTAGGCTCGGCTGCTTGCTCAGACGAACGGGCGCGGCGTCGGCCGGATATTCCTGCGTCACCTGTCCCGCACCGATTCGATACGCGTCAGGCGTCCTGGCCCCCATAACTCCTCCATTAATAACTAGCTGTCAGTTTCTTGACAATCATATGCGCTAGTTACCGGAAAAGCAACGGGATTAGTCGATGCCGAGAGCCTTACGCAGGCGGGCCACGTGACCAGTCGCCTTCACGTTGTACTGGGCCAGCGCCACCGTGCCATCGGGGTTCACAACCACGGTCGAGCGGATGATGCCCACGTAGGTACGGCCATAGTTCTTCTTTTCACCCCACGCACCGTAGGCCTCGAGAATCTCGTGATCCGGGTCGGAGGCCAGCGGGAAGGTGAGAGACTGCTTCTCGGTGAAGCGCTCGAGGGCGGCCATCGAGTCGGCGGACACGCCGATCACCGAGTAGCCGGCCCCCTGAAGTGACGCCAGGGAATCGCGGAAGTCGCACGCCTCCTTCGTGCAGCCGGGCGTGGAGGCCTTCGGGTAGAAGTAGACGACGACGCCGCGCGACGAGGCGGCGAGGAGATCCGACAGGGACAGGGTTCCCTGAGTGGTCTCGGCGGTAAAGTCGGGGGCCTTGCAGCCAATTTCCAAAGCGCTCATGACCTCAGTCTATCGACCGCCGCCTCCCCGGGGCGAC
Organism: uncultured Actinomyces sp.; assembly: GCA_963531605.1. Classification (GTDB taxonomy): domain Bacteria; phylum Actinomycetota; class Actinomycetes; order Actinomycetales; family Actinomycetaceae; genus Pauljensenia. The sequence goes on along the minus strand of CAUSHZ010000058.1, from coordinate 6,462 downwards.
CGGGCACGGGCAACTGTGCGCGAGATGGGACTCGAACCCACACGTCAAAGACACTGGAACCTAAATCCAGCGCGTCTGCCAATTCCGCCACTCGCGCGCGCACCCCAGTCTAACCGATGCGCCCCCGAGCGTCTGCATGCCCTCGCACACGTCCACCTGTGGCGCACCCGGAAAGCGTTTAGCGCGCGGTTGCGTCTATGGTCCCCTCGCCAAGGACGCGGGTTGCCCGGTACACGACCATCGACTGGCCCCGCGCCACGCCGCGTGCACTACCCTCGAGGCGGACGCTGATGGTTCCGGCCGACTCGTCGCGCGTCAGCGAGGCCACGGGCACGGGGGTGCCGTGCGCGCGCAGCTGGACGAAGAGGTCGGTGGCGTCGGAGCCGTCATCGTCGGAGGCGAGCCAGACGGCGTCCGTGGCGGTGATGCGGGAGATGGACAGGAGCTCAGAAGCCCCCACGACGACCTGGTTGGTATCAGGCCTCGTCTCGAGGACGTAGCGGGGGCGCCCGTCGGGTGCGGGAGCGCCGATGCCAAGGCCCTTGCGCTGGCCGACCGTGTAGTTCCAGTAGCCCTCGTGGTGGCCCAGCACCTCGCCGTCGGGCGTGACGATCTCACCCTCGGAGGCACCCAGGTGAGCGCGCAGGAATCCCTGCGTGTCCCCGTCGGGAATGAAGCAGATGTCGTAGGAGTCGGGCTTGTTAGACACGCCCAGGCCGAGCCGCTCGGCCTCGGAGCGCACCCACGCCTTGTTGGGCGCGTCGCCCAGCGGCAGGACGACGCGGGAGAGTTCCTCGGGGCCCATGACGGCCAGCACGTAGGACTGGTCCTTGAGATTGTCGGCGCCGCGGTGCAGCTCGGGCCCGGCTTCGCCGTCGACGATGGCGGCGTAGTGGCCGGTGCACACCGCGTCAAAGCCGAGCGCGCGTGCGCGGCTAGCGAGCTCGCGGAACTTCACGAACTCGTTGCAGCGCACGCAGGGGTTGGGGGTACGCCCGGCCTTGTACTGGGCGACGAAGTCCGTGATGACAGTCTGCTCGAATTCCTGCGCGAGATCCCACACGTAGAACGGGATGCCGATGATCTCGGCGGCGCGCGCGGCGTCCCCGGCGTCCTCGATCGAGCAGCAGCCGCGCGAGCCGATGCGACACTCCTGGGGCTGGGAGGACAGCGCCATGTGGACGCCGACGACGTCGTGCCCGGCCTCGACGGCCTTCGCGGCGGCGACGGCGGAGTCCACGCCGCCGGACAGTGCTGCCAGAACTCGCATCTAGCGTTCCTCGTTTCGTTCGTTGCGCACGTGGGCGACGCTGTCCAGGGCGGCACCCGCGCGGATTGCCACGGGCAGGGCGGCCAGGAAGGCGTCGATATCGTCGCGGGTCGTCTCGTGGCCGAGCGAGACGCGCAGGACACCGAGCGCCTGCTCCTCGCTGCGTCCCATCGCCATGACGATCTCGGAGGGGCGCGTCACCCCCGCGTGACAGGCGGACCCGGCGGACACGGCGATCCCAGCCATGTCGAAGGCCATGAGGACGGCCTCGGGGCGGGCGGTGGGCAGGGACAGGTGGATGATCGCGCTCGACGAGGCCGACTCCCCCACCGTCAGAGAGGTTCCCTCCGGCAGATGGGACAGCAGGTGCGCGCGCAGGTCGGCCGCTCGGGCAGCGAAAGCAGAGCGCTCGGCGACGACCTCGGTGAGGGCGGCAGCGAGAGCGCAGGCGCCCGCGACGTCGGGCGTGCCCGAGCGAATCGATCGCTCGTGACCGCCGCCGGGCCGGTCGGTCGTCATGGGGATCCCGCGCCGAGCGAGGAGAACACCGATGCCGGCGGGTGCCCCGACCTTGTGTCCGCCGACGCTCATGAGGTCCAGGCCGAGCTTGGAAAAGGACACGTCCAGCGTGGGGATGGCTTGGGCGGCATCCGAATGGACGAGGCCTCCGCTGGCGTGCACGAACGCAGCGAAGTCTGCGACCGGCTGGATCGTGCCGATCTCAGAGGAGACAAGGGTCATGGATCCAAGCGCGAGGCGAGCATCCCACGAGGCGGGCGCATCCTCACCGCAAACACCGGGCAGGACGGACACGCCGCCCGCATCCACGCGCAAAACCTCCCAGGAGAAGCCCTCGCGTGAGGCAACCTCGCGCTGATGGGCGACCGCGTCGTGCTCGAGGCCCGAAACCACGATGAGGTCGCGCGCGCCGTCGCGGCCGCGCATGCCTCGGGCCGCAGCCATCACGCCGAGGGCATCGGATTCGGTGGCGCCGGACGTGAAGATAACCTCGTGGATGTGCGCGCCGAGGGCGGCTGCGACCTGCTCGCGCGCGTCCTCAAGCATGCGACGGGCCCGCCGCCCTCCGAAGTGGAGGGCGGCGGGATTGCCGGGTTTTGCGGACAGGTCACGCTGGGCGCGAGTCCACGCCTCGAGGGCGCACTCGCGCAGCGGCGTGGTGGCCGCGTGGTCGAGGTAGACGCTCACGCCTGGGAGCGCGCCTCCTCGATGGCGGCCAGGGCCGCGGGCACGACCTCGGTCACGTCACCGACGACGCCGAAGTCCGCGATCTCGAAGATCGGAGCGTCCGGGTCGTCACACACGGCGACGATGTGGGCGGAGGACTGCATACCCACCGTGTGGTGGATCGCGCCGGAGACGCCCAGGCCGATGTAGAGGTTCGGGGTGACGGTCAGACCGGTCTGGCCGATCTGCTCGGATCGCGGGGCCCATCCTTCGTCGCATGCGACGCGGGTCGCGCCCACAGCACCACCGAGCGCCTGAGCAACAGAGCGCACCAGCTCGAAGTCGCCGTCCACGCCTCGGCCACCGCACACGACCGTGGAAGCGTCACTCAGGGACACGCCTTCCTCCTCGTCGGGCACGGAGGAGACGACCTGGATCGCGCTAGCCTCGGGGCTGAGCTCGACGGCCAGGGCCTGCGGGGTCAGGGCGACGGGAGAGGCCACCGGGGCCTCGTCGATGACGCCGGATGCGATGCCGACGATCGGGGTCTGTCCCTCGAGGACGATGCGCATCGACCAGGAGCCGCCCAGGGCGGTCTTGCCGATCTGGAGCACACCGCCGTCGAAGCCGACGGAGGACGCGCCGGAGACCACGCCGGCCTCGGTGAGGGCGCCGACGCGGCCGGCGATCTCGCGACCGCGGTAGTCCGAGCACAGGAGCACGAGGCCAAAGCTGCCGGTCGCCAGCGCGGAGACAAGCGCGTCGGAGGCGACCACCGAGGAACGAGCCGCGTCACCCAGGTCGGCGTGCAGCAGCTGGGTCGCACCCAGCTCGGACAGCGCAGCCACGTCGGGGGTGGCGGCCAGGGACAGCGCGACGACGTCGGCGGAGGTCAGGGACGCGGCCAGCGTCACGGCCTGGCGGGCCAGGGGCGTCAGGTGATCGCCCGCCTGGTCGGCCAGAACGAGGATCGGGGAACTCATCTGCTGCGTCATGTCACTTCACCACCGAAAGGATGTAGTCGGCCAGAGCGCGCCCGCCCTCGCCGGCGTCCTGGATGATCGTGCCGGAACCGTCGCGGGTCTTCTCCTCGCCGTGGGTGACGGCGGTCAGCGCGCGGCGCATAACAAGCGCCTCGCCACCGGGAACCTCGACGAGGTCGTCGATGCCCCACTGGTCCAGCGGCTTCTTGCGGGCTGCCTTCATGGCGGCGAAGGCAGGGTAACGCGGCTCGTTGATCTGGTCGGTCACGGAGACGACGGCGGGCAGCGCGGCGCGCACGGTCTCGGTGTAGCCGTCGACGGCGCGCTCGATGGTCACGGCACCACCTTCGACGCTCAGGGAGCGGGCGAGGCCCAGCAGCGGCATGTGGGCCTTGGCTGCCAGGGCGGCGGGCAGCATGGAGGTCATCGCGTCCAGCGAGGCCATGCCGGTGAGCACCAGGTCGACAGGGCCGCACTCCTGCGCAATCTTCGCGATCGCGACGGAGAGCACGGAGGCGGTCGTGATGACGTCGGAGCCCTCGAGGAACTCGTCGGAGACGATGTAGGCGCGGTCTGCACCCATCTGCAGGGCACGCATGAGGGAGTCCTCGGCGTCCTCGGGGCCCATCGTCAGCGCGACGACCTCGGCCTCGCGACCCGCGTCCTCTTCGGATTCCTTGAGCTGGACGGCAGCCTCGATGGCGTTCTCGTCCAGTTCGTTGAGCACATCGTCCTCACCGCGCACCAGGCGGCCGCCCTCAAAACGGCGTTCGGACTGCATGTCGGGGACATGCTTCACACACACGACAATTCTCATGACTTCTAGCGTGCCACATTCTGCGCAGCACGCCCATATATATGAGGGTTGCCTCACCAGTGCGTGCCACTGTTCATACCCGCAGCCCGCCCCCTAATCCGACCGCTTAATTAACGGTCACGTATGATGGATGATGGCTGCATCTATCAGGCTATGGTGCAGCTAATAAACTGTAAGAAAGAGGCGCATTTTTATGTCCGAGCGTTCCGGCTCGTCCAGCGTCGCCACCGTGCGCGTCACCGAGCCTAATCCCGTTCCTACCCGTCTGGGGGTTTTCCCGTCGGGCGACGGGCTCGATGTCGCCGTGGTCGCCAGGGCCGCCTCCGGCGTAGACATGTGTATCTTCGACGAGGCCGGGGCTGAGACCCGCTTCGCACTGCTCGGCCCGAAGACGGGCATCTGGCACGGCCACATCCCCGGATACGGTGCGGGCACCCGCTACGGTTTCCGCGTGCACGGCACCTGGGATCCGGACGGCGGCCAGTTCTACAACTCGCATAAGCTCCTCCTCGACCCCTACGGCCGAGGCGTGGACGGCGTCGTGGACATGAAGCCTGCGGTCTACGCGCACTACGTGGATGAGGACCTCTACCCCTCGGAGTACCCGCTTCGCCGCTCCCCCATCGACTCCGCGCCGTATATGCCGCGCTCGGTCGTTGTGGAGCCCTCCTTCCCGATCGCGCCGCAGCCTCACGTTCCGTGGGAGACCACCGTCATCTACGAGATCCACGTCAAGGGCTTCACGAAGAACATGCCCGGCGTGCCTGCGGAGCTGCGCGGCACCTACGCGGGCCTGGCTCACCCGGCCTCCGTCTCCTATCTGAAGGATCTGGGAGTCACCGCCGTCGAATTGCTGCCCGTGCACGCCAAGTGCGACGAGCCTTTCCTCACCGAACGCGGCCTGACGAACTACTGGGGATACTCCACCCTCTCCTTCTTCGCCCCCGAGCCCTCCTACGCGACCGACGCCTCGCGCGAGCGCGGTGCCCAGGCGGTCGTCAACGAGTTCCGCGGCATGGTTTCGCTCCTGCATCAGGCGGGTATCGAGGTCATTCTCGACGTCGTCTACAACCACACGTGTGAGGGCGGCGATGCCGGCCCGTCCCTGTCCTGGCGCGGCCTCGACTCCGACCTGTACTACCGTCACACCTCCTCGCGCCCGGTCCAGACGATCGACGTCACCGGCACGGGCAACACGATCAACATGGATCATCCGAAGTCCATCCAGATGGTGATGGACTCGTTGCGCTACTGGGTGCGCGAGATGGGCGTGGATGGCTTCCGCTTCGACCTCGCGGCCACGCTCGGCCGTTTTTCGACGGGCTTCAGCCCCATGCACCCGCTCCTCATCGCGATGGCGACGGACGGGATCCTCGCCCACACGAAGCTCATCGCCGAGCCGTGGGACGTGGGCCCGGGCGGCTGGCAGACGGGTAACTTCCCTGTCCCCTTCTCCGAGTGGAACGACCACTACCGCGGTGCCATGCGCAACTTCTGGCTGGCGGACGTACGCGCCCAGGCCTCGGGCCATGTCGTCTCCGGCCCGAACGATCTGGCGACCCGCCTGTCCGGCTCCCAGGACGTCTTCGAGCACGGCCTGGGCCGTCTGCGCGGCCCCCGCGCCTCGATCAACTTCGTGACCGCGCACGACGGCTTCACCCTCGCGGACCTGACCGCCTACGACCGCAAGCACAACACGGCGAACCTGGAGAACAACCGCGACGGGTCGGACGACAACCGCTCGTGGAACCACGGCGTGGAGGGCACGCTTGCTTCAAACGGCACGCACCCGAACGCCGACACCCCCTATGCGATTCTCTCCGACATGACGATCGCCGACCTGCGGGCCCGCTCGCAGCGCAACATCCTGGCCACCATGTTCGTCTCTTCGGGTACGCCGATGCTGACGGGCGGCGACGAATTCGGCCGCACCCAGTACGGCAACAACAACGCATACTGCCAGGACGACCCGATCTCCTGGGTCGACTGGGACCTGGCTGAGAGTCAGCACGCGCAGATTGACGCCGTCTCCTGGCTGATTGCCCTGCGCAAGGCTCACCCTGTTCTGCGTCCCGACCGCTTCGCGACGGGCACCCCTCACAACGGTGACACGATTGCCGACCTTTCCTGGTACACCGCCCAGGGCACGCCTATGCCGGACTACGGCTGGACGGACTGGCGCCACCGCACGTTCCAGATGCTGCGCT
>CAUSHZ010000057.1:0-11864 GCA_963531605.1 uncultured Actinomyces sp. | reverse complement strand
CTGACGCCGTAGGCTGATAGGAGGAGGCCGGAGCAGGGATTCCTGCTCCGGCCTCATCCGTTACCTCATCGTCGTCAAGGTAACGAGCTGGCGTACGCGGCGGCGTATGCGAGCGTTTAAAAGCCGGCCCTCCCCCGGTCTATCTGCCCCTGCAGCTTGATCAGTTCGCGCCTGGCCTCCGGGTCGCTCTCGCGGTCAATCTTCTTTGTCAGTTCGTTGTGCGTGGAATGCCATCCGTACCACACGACGACGCAGACGAACACAATGCCGACGACGATCCACACTGCCATGGCTGGTGCCCCCTCTCACAACTGCACGTATGCGCGACGATATCACATGAGGAGCATCGCCAGGCGCGTGCGCGCCTTGGAAACCTCGGGGGAGGATCCCGCGACCCGGAAGAGGTCCAGGAGACGCAGGCGCAGCGCGTCGCGCTCCTCGGCGTCCTTCGTAGCGGCCAACAGATCGAGCAGCACGTCGAAGGCTCCAGCGGCGTCGCCCGCGGCAAAGAGAGTATCCGCGCGGGCAGCAGGATCGGTGGAGTCGGCCTGCGCGGCTCGGGCCGCCAGACGCACGCGGGACAGATGAGACTTCGCGGCCTCGTCGCGCGGATTCAGCTCGACAACCTTCTCCCAGCCGGCGATGGCCTCGTCGAGGTTGCCGGCGGCCTCAGCGGCCAGGGGTGCCTCGTGCTCAGGCGGGGTCGGGGCGACAGTGTCCTCTGCGGCCACGGCGATGCGCGCCGTGACGCCCATCTGCGCGGCTGCCTCGAGAACCTGCGTGACGACGGGAAGCACCTGTTCCTTCGCGGCTGCGCCCTGGAAGAGCGGAACGGGGCGCCCACCAACGAGTGCGACGACCGTAGGCACGCCCTGGATCTGGAGCGCCTGGGCGATCGCGGGCGCCTTGTCGATGTCAACCTCGACCAGCTGGAACTTACCCGCCTGCTCGCGAGCGATCTCCTCGAGCATGGCCAGTGTCGGCTTGGACTCAAGCGAACGCGGAGACCACATGATCATGATGACCGGCACGGCCTGGGAGGTGGACATGACGTCCTGGAAGTTCTCCTCATCCGTGGTGGTGATCAGCGGGATGTGCAGGCCCTCCCCCGCTGCGGGAGCAGCAGACTGGGCGGAGGCAGGCGCGCTCGAGCGTGCCGACAGGTCGACGGCTCCGTGCGAGTCTGCGGGCATGGGCGTCGCCTCGGATGCGGGACGAGGGTCAGGCGTGGTCATGGTGTCCTCTTCGTCAAGACAGTTGTTACTAGGAACGATGATATGCGTCGTCCCCACGACTCTAAGCCGCGGGGACGACGTGTGCGCTGTGGGTGAAAATCAGCCCGGACTCGACGAGGGATCGAGCGACACGGACACGATGGCGTACTCGCCGCCAACGATCTGGGGAATTCCCCCCGCAGTCTTCGACGGAATACGCATGAGGATCGTGGCCAGGTACTCCGCGGTAGCGGTCCCCTCGACAGTCGTGCCGCCCGCACTCATCGTTGCCGTCTTGCCGCCCAGGTTCATGGTCGCGCCCGCGACCGTGCGCTGGTAGGTCAGCGTGAACTTGAAGTTGGCTGCAACGAGAGCCGAGCCGTCCTGGAGAACCAGGCCGGAGATCGGGTAGTCGGTCGCGGTCGCCGCGGCGGTCACGCTACCGGCCGCGCTCACGGAGGAGTTCAGATCGCTGACGTTCGACAGGTAGGTCTTCGTGAAGTCGTCGGCCGCAAACTGCGTGGTGTCCTGGCTGCCGGAGTTCAGCATCGTGATGTACTGAGCGAGCGCCGCCTCAGGGCTTACCGTGAAGCCCTCGGACGTACCGGTGACGTAGGCCGAGCCGGTTCCAACGGGAGGCAGGGTCAGCTGGGTGCCGCCCAGGAGGCGCGCGTAGTTCGTCAGCTGGTAGTCCGAACGAGCGGAATCCTGCACGTAGACCTGCAGCACGGGCAGGGCCGTCGAGGAGGACTCGGAGATGTTGAAGATCGCGCGCGGCCACGAGTCGGAGTTCGTGATGGCCAGCGAGGCGGGCGTGAAGTCCAGCGCCTGCGGGGTCTGGCCCGAGGCCTTGGCATACGCGTACTGAGCCGTGCGGTAGACCAGGGCCCCCTGCGAGACGCGCCCCGCCAGGTCCTGGGCGTCCAGCGACGCATCGGCGGTGGTCATGGCCTTACCAGTCGCGTCGAGCACGGAAGAGATGCGCTCGAGGTCGAGGTTGGCAGCGCTCTGCGCCTCCTCACCCGACTGGGCGACGATCTCGTTCGAGCATGCGCTCACCCCCAGGGCGGAGGTCATAAGCAGGGCGGCCGCAGCGGCGGCGAGGGTGCGTCGTTTCATCACTTACCTTCCTGGCGGTCCTTCAGCCAGCCGGACATGATCGAGGTCCAGCCGCCCGTCGAGGACGCGTCATCATCGGGTGCCGACGTCGGCGCGGGAGCCTGCTCGGTGCCGCGCGGACGCGTTACCGGGATCAGGCCCGTATTGAATTCCTGGCCGTCGACCACAACGACCTGCTCACCGTTGTTGCGGGCCTCGCGCAGCGCGCGGCGCGACGGCAGCGTGCGACCACCGCGAATACCGGACAGGTCGATGACGCCGGTGTCGGTCGTGGCGCGCTCCGGCGGGTCCTGGTCGATCGGGCCATTGTCGAGGCCGTGGCGACCACGGCGCTCGAACGTGTCGGTCAGCGGGTCCGGAACGTATTCCTCGGAGGAGTCACTGGAGGACTGTACCTGCGCGGCGCTGTCATCAGAGGCATCAGCGGGCTCCACGGGAGCCTCTTCGCGGAGATCGTCCGCAGTGCGCTCCTCGGCCACGGCTTCGGCGGTCTCTTCGACGGGAGCTTCGTCGTCCTCGGTCTCGTTCTGGTCGGATGCGAAGGCGGCGGCGCCCCACGTGGGAGCGTTGTCGGCGGGCTGCTCGTCGGCCTCAGCCTCGCGCTGCTCTGTCTCAACCACGGATGGCTCGTCGGCCTGTGCCGGCTCGGACGCCAGGGTGGTTGCCGGGGCGGCCTCGCGGGCGGCGGCAATGCGCTCGGCGACGGCGGCGGAGTTGATCGAGGAGGTCTCAAGAGAGTCGGCCTTACGGCGCTCTTCAATGCGGGCCGCGCGAATCTTGCGCAGACGCAGGAGCTGCCAGCGCGTGAGGAACAGCGCGAGGGCAATCAGCGCGAAGACGCAGGCGGCAAGGAACGCAATGATCGCGAGGGTATTGGTCTGCTCGACCTTCCAGGTGAGAGTGAGCGTCAGGTCGCCGGGGCCAGCGGCCGACGCGGCGAGAGCGGAACGGCCCGACGGAACGTTTTCGAGGTCCAGGCTCACGGTGCCATCACCGCTGGCCTGCTTGAACCACATGTCGGAGGAGGCGAGCTGCTGCACCAGATCAGCGGAGGACGGCTCAGCGAGGGGCTGCGCACCGGACTGGACACCCGACTGAGCTCCGGACTGCGCGCCGGGCTGAGCCGGGGTGGGCGACGGGACGCGAGACGGGCCGATCGCGTCGTGCGACTCGGCCTTCAGCTTCGTGCGGTCCGACTCAATGCCAATGACCTCGGTGTAGGCGGCGTCGCCGATCCAGCCCTTGACGTCCTGCGTGGTGCCGATACTCAGTGTCACAGGCGCGCCCGACTTCGACGTCGCGGTGACCGTCACGTCATCCTTCACGATCGACAGCACGTTGCCGCGCGTCATGATCAGATCAGTCGCAGACACGACCGACGAAACCTGATGCGTCGGCGGCCGCAGCACGGTCACACCGAGCAGCCCGACGAGCACGCATACGAGAGCCACAACGCCCATCGACGATGCCGCCACGTATCGCTTAAAGAGTTCCACGGTTGCTCCTCACGTCCAACACCCACACTGCGGGCATTCTTCAGGCTCCACTTTACGTGCTAACCCCGCTGACGGCCGAATTCGCACGCGCGGCAGTGATGCATCACATCCGCGCGTCACAGAGGACGCAGTCCCCGCCGCCAGCACTCCGAGTGCCAGTGACGGCGTCCCTCGACCCCCTGGGGCAGACCAAAGGGTGCTTCTTCAGGCCATGCGACGACGTGCGCCGTCCCCGCAGGTATCGGGCGCAAGCAGGCCGGGCAGGTGTATTCCTTTGCCGAACCGGGCAGGCCGCGCACCTGATAATCGCCGCCGTCGGGGCCGCGTTCCGTACGCGGCACGGAGGCAAGGCGGTCCATCTGCAACGGACGCGCCTCACCCCACGGTCGTTTCTTGCTACGTTTGCCTCTCACGCAACCACAGTGCCACGTCGCCAGACGCGGCGCACGGCGAGGTCAGAGTCGACCTCGACGATGTCGGCCTTCTTTCCAGCCGCGAGCGAACCGATCGTGTCGTCGCCCAGAATGGTGGCTCCCTGAACGGAGGCCATGTACACCGCGTCGACGAGCGGAATCCCGCCCTTGGTGACGGCGACGCGCACGCAGTCCATGAGGTGTGCGGTACCGCCGGCGATGGCGTTTCCCTGCGCGAGGCGCGCAACGCCATCCTTGACGATGACGTCCTGGGGGCCAAGCGTGTACTCTCCGTCGGCCATGCCTGCGGCCGCCATCGCGTCGGTAATGAGGACGACATGCTCGCGGCCGACCAGCTCGTACACGTCGCGCACGAGCGAGGGATCCACGTGGATCGAGTCGCAGATCAGCTCGGCGACGGCACCGCCGCGCGCGGCATCCGACAGAAACTCGGCGATCGGGCCGGTATCGCGGTGATGCAACGGGCGCATGCCGTTGAATAGGTGGGTGATCGTCGCGCGCGGGCCGCGCTTGGTCTCCACCTGTGCGAAACGCTCGCGCGAGTAGGCCAGGGCCTCGCGAGCCTTGACGGAGTTGGAATCAGTGTGTCCCCACGACGGCAGCGCTCCCCCGTCAATGAGGGCCTCAGCGACCGATCCGGGGCCGTAGGCGCCCGGCTTCTCGGGAGCCAGCGTCATGGACAGCGCGTATCCCTGGCAGTCCTCTAGGAGGGTGCGCGTCAGGTCCGCGTCGGGATCGACGATGAAGGTCGGATCCTGGGCGCCGCAGCGCTCGTGGGAGACGAAGGGGCCCTCGAAGTGGATGCCGGCGAGCTCGTCGGCCTTCGCCAGCTCAGCCAGGGTCTTCGCGCGCGCTCGCAGCACCTCGGCGGAGGCGGTCACGCAGGAAGCGACCAAGGAGGTCGTGCCATGACGGCGATGTTCGAGAACTGCAACAAGAGCGGCCTCCGCGGTCTCGGCGTTGGGGAAGGACTCACCGCCGCCGCCGTGGCAGTGCACATCGACGAGGCCGGGCAGGTAGGTCGCATCGCTGGCCTCGGGCGCCTCGCCCTCGTACTCGGAAACGGGACACACACGGGTAATAGTCGCGCCGTCGAACTCGATGATTCCGTCCTCAACGACGGTATCTTCCAGAACCAGACGGCCACGCAACACAGAAGTAGTCATGCATTAATTGTGGCACACATGACACTTCACCGCTGTGTCTCGGACAACCATTTCTCCCAGTCGTCACACGCACGCGCAGCAGGTCGGTGCCGCGACTCGTATCCCTTCACCATCACAATCTCGCGCCCCGGTGCTCTCACGGCCACCACTCGACCACCCTCGACGACGATCGGACGGAACATGCCGTTCTTCGCCGGACAGATCAACGCCTCCCCGGCCTCGTCCGTCAGGCAGGAGCGGTCCTTGTAGCCAACGTGTAACTCATCGAACGGTGGAAGCGCGCGCATCATCTCCGCATCGACGCGGAAGTCTTCCACGAGATCTGCGAGATCTGCCCGAGCCAGACCGCCTCCAAATTCTGCAAGAGGAAGGCCTACGCTCTCCCCTGCCACGCGCGCTCCGCCCAACGCTCGACGCGCTTCGGTGAGCGTCAACCCGGTCCACCTAGCCAAGTCGGCCTCGTCGATGGGACCGTGTCCCCATGCGTAACGCGCTGCGAGGACCGCGAGGGCTTCTTCGTGCCCATCCTCTCCCTTCGCAACACCAGGGGCGGACGGAAGTGAGCGCGCGTCGACGATCAGGTGTTCGCCCGCGCGCACAGGCCCCGCGGTGAGCACACCATCCAGATGGAGGCGCATGATGAGGTGGCGACGCCGTAGCCCTTCCTGGGGGGATGAAGCCGTCACTGTATCGATCCCACTACTGCCCCACGCCTCGACAAGCTCGATGCGGCTCACTCCCATGGGCGAGGTCTCCAGCAGCTCACACGCAACCTGCGCCGCACGCTCGACGAGAGCATCATCGAGGCCCAGAGAAAGCGCCTGGCGTTCCCACGCCGCACGCCGGTGACGCAGCAGGCGGCGCAGCCAATGGTGGTCACGGGCGCTCGTGACGTGAACGGTGCCGCGCATCGGCCAGGAGCGAACCAGCTCACCTCGCGCGAAGGACTCCTCGACGCGAGCACGCGACACTCCCGTGCAGCGCACGCCAATCGCCCACGGGATCGCGCTCGCCTGCTGACCTTGCAGAGCCGCCAAGTTCTCAACGGCTTCCAGCGGTGAGCACGCTGCGGTCGCAGGTACGAGTCCTTGGGCGATGATTCTCCCCAGGCTCACCCTCGTGGACGCCTCCATCAGAACAGTCGAGACTCGGGGTCATCCACCCCGCGCATCGCGTCGTAGTCCAAGATCACGCAGCGGATACCGCGGTCCTCGGCGAGGGTCCGCGCCTGCTTCGTGATCTCCTGGGCCGCAAAGATACCGGTCACGTCGCCCAGGAGGGCGTCGCGCCCCAGCAGCGACAGGTAGCGCGTCAGCTGTTCGACGCCATCGATGCCGCCCCGGCGCTTGACCTCGATCGCCACGTTGTTGCCGTCGGCATCGCGCACCATGAGGTCCACCGGGCCCACGGGCGTGGGGAACTCGCGGCGCACCAGCTCCCAGCCCTCGCCGAGGATCTGGGGCACCTGCTGGGCGAGAAGCTCCTGCAGGTGCGCCTCGACGCCGTCCTTGACGAGGCCGGGGTCGACACCCAGGTCCTCGGTGACATCCGCGATGACATCGTGGATACGGATGATCAGCTTGTCGTCAGTCTTGTCGGCCTGAACCGTCCAGACCTGCTCGACGCCCTCCTCGTCCTCGCCGGGCTCCCCCATGGAAACCGTGCAGGGCGCCGTCATCCAGTTGAGCGGCTTGTAGGAGCCGCCCTCGGAATGGATGAGGACCGAGCCATCACCTTTGAGCATGATGACGCGCTTGGCGGGGTCCAGGTGGGCGCTCAGACGACCGGAATAATCAACGGTGCAGGTAGCAATAACAATACGCACCCCGTGAGCTTACCAATCCTGCTCACACGAGGCGCGGAGGACCGGACTCCACCCAGGAGACCAATCCGTTATATGTCAAGCGTTCGACAGCCACCTCGTAACGATGGTCACCGTACGCCAGGCGCACCTCGACGACGGAACCGTCGGCCGAGTGCGCAATCGGAGCGGAGACCTCCATGCCCCGACGCGGGATCGAATACACCGGCTTGAAAGTAAAGCCCACCAGCCGATACCAGGACAGCTCCTCGACGCCGTACACGCCGATTCCCGCCGTCCATCCCGAGTGAACGTCCGGGCGCGACCAACAGCGGAACGCCCCCAAACGCGAAACGATCCTGCGGGCGCGCACATTCATGTACGCCCACAGGATCGCCCCGCCGCACGCGAGGAGAACCGCACACCAGATCACCATCGTCATCAGGCTCATGAGGTCCTCCTCGCGTTGCGTCGACTTACTGTTCTGCCACTGTAGCGTGGTCGGCCACGACCGTGACGAAATCCGAGTCAACTGAGGCGAACCCCCCAGTGACCTGGAAGGACACGACCTCGTCCGCGCGCGACACAGTCACGGTCCCCTCGCTCAGCTGAGCGAGGAGGGGCTGACGACCCGGCAGCACGCCGAGGCCTCCATCGACCGTTGGAAACTGGACGGACGCGGCCGCGCCGTGCCACAGGCGTCCCTCGTGGGAGACGACCTCGACCTGCAAGGACTTGCCCGATGCCATCAGGCTTCCTTGGCCAGCTCGTGAGCGTTGCGCTCCAGGTCGTCGATGCCACCGCAGTTGTAGAACGCCTGCTCCGGAACATCGTCGTAGTAGCCCTCGGCGATGCGCTTGAACGCCTCGATGGTCTCCGACAGCGGCACGGTCGAGCCGGGCACGCCCGTGAACTTCTCGGCCATGTACATGTTTTGCGACAGGAACTGCTCGATACGGCGTGCGCGCGCGACGGTAACCTTGTCATCCTCGCTCAGCTCGTCGACGCCGAGGATGGCGATAATGTCCTGCAGTTCCTTGTTCTTCTGCAGGATGGCCTTCACGTGCGTGGCGACGTCGTAGTGCTCGCGGCCGACGAGGGCCGGGTCGAGAATACGCGAGGTCGAGGCCAGCGGATCCACGGCCGGGTAGATACCCTTGGCCGCGATCTCACGGGACAGCTCGGTCGTCGCATCCAGGTGAGCGAAGGTCGTCGCAGGAGCCGGGTCGGTGTAGTCGTCGGCGGGAACGTAGATCGCCTGCAGCGAGGTGATCGAGTGGCCACCGGCCGAGGTGATGCGCTCCTGGAGCAGACCCATCTCGTCAGCCAGGTTGGGCTGGTAGCCCACGGCCGAGGGCATGCGGCCCAGCAGCGTGGAGACCTCAGAACCCGCCTGGGTGAAGCGGAAGATGTTGTCGATGAACAGGAGGACGTCCTGGTGCTGAACATCGCGGAAGTACTCCGCCATGGTCAGGCCCGTCAGGGCGATGCGCAGACGCGTGCCCGGCGGCTCGTCCATCTGGCCGAAGACGAGGGCGGTCTTGTCGAAAACACCCGCCTCTTCCATTTCGCCGATCAGGTCGTTGCCCTCACGGGTACGCTCGCCGACGCCGGCGAACACGGAGACGCCGCCGTGGTCCTGGGCCACGCGCTGGATCATCTCCTGGATGAGGACGGTCTTGCCGACGCCCGCACCGCCGAAAAGGCCAATCTTGCCGCCCTGCACGTAGGGGGTCAGCAGGTCGATGACCTTGATGCCGGTCTCGAACATCTTGGTGCGCGCCTCGAGCTGGTCGAAGGCCGGGGGCTGACGGTGAATCGGCCAGCGCTCGGTGACCTCGAGGGTCTCGCCCTCTTCGAGGTTGAGCACGTCGCCGGTCACGTTGAAGACGTGGCCCTTGGTGACGTCGCCGACGGGCACGGAGATCGGGGCACCGGTGTCGGTGACGGGGGCACCGCGCACGAGGCCGTCGGTCGGCTTCAGCGCGATAGTACGCACGAGGTTGTCACCGAGGTGCTGGGCGACCTCAAGGGTCATCGTGAAGGTCGACTCGCCCTCACCCTGGCCGGCAAGGTTCACCTCGACGGTCAGCGCGTTGTACAGCGGCGGGATGCGGTCCGGGGGAAACTCGACATCGACGACAGGGCCGACGACGCGGGCGACGCGCCCCTCGGCGATTGCAGGTGTATCAGTCATTGTTTTACTCCGTGTCTCGAAGGGCTCAGCTCGCGCCCAGAGCGTCGGCCCCGCCCACGATTTCGGTGATTTCCTGGGTAATTTCCGCCTGGCGGGCCGAGTTCGCCAGACGCGTGTACTTGGTGATGAGCTCGTTCGCGTTGTCCGTCGCGGTGTGCATGGCGCGCTGGCGCGATGCGAGCTCGGACGCCGCCGACTGAAGAAGCACGTTGTGGATGCGGGCCTCCACATACAGGGGAAGCAGCGTGTCCAGAACAGCCTCCGCAGACGGGATGAACTCGTACTCCGGTTGGGCCGCGGACGGATCGTCCGCGAAGCCGCGTTCGGTCGCACGTTCCTCGTCCGATTCGGGGGCATCCACGACCGTCAGCGGCAGCATCTGGCGCACCTCGGGGACCTGGCTCATGACGGTCTTGAAGCGCGTGTACACGAGGTGCAGAGCGCCGACGCCCGTATCGGGGTCCTTGTCCAAGAAACGCTCAAGCAGCACGGTTGCCATCTCGCGCGCGGTCTCGGGGGACGGAGAATCCGACTCGCCTTCCCACTCGCGCTCGATGGAAACGCCGCGGAAACGGAAGTACGCCGAGGCCCTGCGTCCGAAGGTGTAGACAACGGGCTCGTAACCGTCCTCGCGCAGGTCAGCGATGAGCTTCTCCGACTCGCGCAGGATGGTCGCCGAGTAGGCTCCGGCCATACCGCGATCCGATGCCACGACCAGGATGGCCACGCGATTGGTGTCCTCGCGTTCCTCGGTCAGCGGGTGGTCGAGGTCCGTGTGGACCGCGACCGCCGCGACCGCCTGGGTCAGGGCCTTTTCGTAAGGCCCAGCCTCGGTGGCAGCGCGCCGCGCCGCGCCAATGCGAGACGCAGCAATCATCTCCATGGCGCGGAAGACCTTCGCGAGCGTCGTCGTCGAGGCGATGCGCTGCTTGTAGATCCTCTGCTGTCCGCCCATCGCTTAGGCCTTCTCGTTCGTGCGACCGCGCGAGATCTCCTCGCGGGTGCGCTCAGCCACGACCTCGCCGTCCTCGAGTCCGGCGGTGCCACGTCCGGCGCTGATCCACTGGTGGTGGAACTCCTCGACGGCGTTCTTGAGCGCCTCCTCCGTCTCGGAGGTGAGGTCGCCGGTCGCCGCGATCGTGTCGAGCACGGTCGAGTTGGCGTGGAGGTGGTCGAGCAGTCCGCGCTCAAAGCGCAGGACGTCCTCGACCTCGATGTCATCGAGGTAGCCCTTGGTGCCCATCCAGATCGATGCCACCTGGTCTTCCATCGCGTAAGGCGTGGACTGGGCCTGCTTGAGCAGCTCCATGAGGCGCTCGCCTCGGGTCAGCTGACGGCGGGTGGCCGCATCCAGGTCGGAGGCGAACATCGCGAAGGCAGCCATCGAGCGGTACTGCGCGAGCGTCAGCTTGAGGGTACCGGCGACCTTCTTCATCGCCTTGGGCTGGGCCGCGCCACCGACACGGGACACGGAGATACCCACGTCGACGGCGGGACGCTGGTTCGAGTTGAACAGGTCGGACTGCAGGAAGATCTGGCCGTCGGTGATCGAAATGACGTTGGTCGGAATGTAGGCCGACACGTCGTTCGCCTTGGTCTCGATGATCGGCAGGCCGGTCATCGAACCGCCGCCGAGGGCGTCCGACAGCTTGGCGCAACGCTCCAGCAGGCGGGAGTGCAAGTAGAAGACGTCGCCGGGGTAGGCTTCGCGGCCCGGCGGGCGACGCAGCAGCAGCGAAACCGCGCGGTAGGCCTCAGCCTGCTTGGACAGATCATCGAAGACGATGAGGACATGCTTGCCCTGGTACATCCAGTGCTGGCCGATCGCGGAACCCGTGTAGGGGGCCATGTACTTATAGCCGGCGGGGTCCGAGGCCGGGGAAGCCACGATGGTCGTGTACTCCATGGCACCGGCGTCCTCGAGGGTGGAGCGCACCGATGCGATGGTCGAGCCCTTCTGGCCGATCGCCACGTAGATGCAACGCACCTGCTTGTTCGGGTCGCCGCTCTTCCAGTTCTCGCGCTGGTTGAGGATCGTGTCGAGGGCGATCGCGGTCTTACCGGTCTTGCGGTCACCGATGATGAGCTGGCGCTGGCCGCGGCCAACCGGGATCATCGAGTCGATGGCCTTCAGGCCAGTGGCGAGGGGTTCGTGGACGCTCTTACGCGCCATAACGCCGGGGGCCTGCAGTTCGAGCGCGCGACGCCCGTCCAGGTCCGTGATCTCGCCGAGGCCATCAATCGGGCGGCCGAGCGGATCGACCGTGCGGCCCAAGTAGCCGTCACCGACGGGAACCGAGAGAACCTCGCCCGTGCGGTGCACGACCTGTCCCTCTTCGATGCCGCCGAAGTCACCGAGGACGACGGCGCCGATCTCGCGCTGGTCGAGGTTCATGGCCAGGCCCAGCGTCCCGTCCTCGAAACGCAGCAGCTCGTT
>CAUSHZ010000056.1:0-12014 GCA_963531605.1 uncultured Actinomyces sp. | reverse complement strand
GGATGTGGCGGTAGAAGACCTCCTCAATCACGGGCACGCCAACGGTCACGAAGAACGAGAACACGAGGCCAAGGGTCCCGTCGAACAGCGCATCCATGACGCCCTGTTGGTTCGTAGCAATCGGGGGATTGCCTCCGTAGAGGGCGAGACGGACGGAGGCCTGAACGATGACGACCAGGAACCATAGGCCGAACAGGATCGCGATCTTGAGGACGGGGTGTGTGCGCAAGTAGGTGAACGCGGGGAAAAACTCGCGCGCAAAGAATACGAGGACAACGATCAGCAAGACCGTGTCGATCGCGAGGTTGATGGCCGTCAGGCTCCACGATGCGGGGAACAGCGATGTTGGAACTCCCACCAGGAAGAACGCGGCGTAGGGAATCCCGAAGATCGCGATCCGCACCCACTCGGCGCGGGTGGGGCGCGCGGGGGGCGAGGCCGGGGCTGCCTCGGTCAGTACCGTCGCGTTGTGCTCGGGCTGTGTTGTCGGGTCGGTGGCCATGAGTAGGATCCGCTTCCTGTCGCTAATAGTACTGCCCGAATATTTTGCCAGATCTTGACCTTGCGGGGAGTGTGGGTGGTCAAACTGTGAGGTGTGAGTAATCCGCGCTATCGCGCCATTTTTATGGCACCGTGTCAGTAAGTGGTTGCCCTGGGCCCTTGGTCCCTCATGATGGGCGTGCGTGCGCGCTAAACGCGGTCACGGCATGGTCACAATTTAGGACGACCTAAATGGACTACTTCCCGCCTGGGCGAGATGTGGGTACGCTCAATGCTTAGGAATTCCATCATCCCGGCGTTACCTAATCGCCGGATCGTCAGGAGGCAAGCGGTGACAGTGCTTCGCGCCCACGCGCATAGTATTCGCGCTCACGTACACAACGTCGGTCAGCGACTCAGTCGCGTCCTCATCGTCGCTGTTATGGCGGCCCTGGCCGTGGCGATGTTCGCCTCGCCCTCGCGCGCTGCGGATCAGACGTGGAGCGATGTCTCGACCACGATCAACGGCCTGATTGACGAAGGTGTGTCCACCTACAAGGCGGGCGATGCCACGGGTGGCAAGGACAAGGTCAACGACGCCTACTACAAGCACTACGAGATTACCGGCATGGAGAAGCAGGTTATGGCCCGTATTTCCGGTTCGCGCGTCTCGCAGGTGGAGATGGAGTTCTCCCTCCTCAAGAAGGCCATGACCGACGGCGACAGCGCTGGCGTCGATAGCCACGCGACGACACTCAAGCAGTACATGGTCGAGGACGGCGCGTCCCTGGACGGTGTCGCGCCCGGCTCCGCCGCCCAGGCCGCCTCGGATGACTACAGCCCCGGCGCGTGGGGTGAGGTCGCCAAGACCATCAACGGCATCCTTCAGGACGGTGCCAACGCCTACAAGGGTGGCGACGCCAAGGCCGGTAAGGACAAGGTCAACGAGGCCTACTACAAGCACTACGAGATCACCGGCATGGAGAAGCAGGTGATGAGCCGCATTTCCGGTTCGCGCGTCTCGCAGGTGGAAATGGAGTTCTCCCTCCTGAAGAAGGCCATGACCGACGACGATTCGGCCGCCGTCGACCAGCACCTCTCGACGCTGATGAACTACATCCGCGAGGACGCCAACACCCTCGACGGCTACACCGGTAAGGCCGCTGAGAAGACCAGCGAGGGTTCGGGCACCTCCCCGTGGATCGCCCAGTTCCTGCCCTCCCTCCTCGTCATCCTGCGCGAGGGCATGGAGGCGATCCTGGTCGTCGCCGCGGTCCTGGCCTACCTGACCAAGGCCGGCCACAAGAAGAAGGCCCCGGTCGTGTGGGGCGGCGTGGCGCTCGCCTTCGCCCTGTCCGTCGGCCTGGCCTTCCTCTTCAGCTATGTCACCTCCCTGGCGGGCGCTAACCAGGAGCTCCTCGAGGGCTTCGCCGCGCTCTTCGCGGTTGTCATGCTGATCTGGGTCTCCAACTGGATGATCAACAAGTCCTCCAACAAGGCGTGGGACGAGTACATCAAGAAGCAGACGGACGCCTCGCTGAGCAGCGGCTCCCTGCTGGGCCTCGCGTTCATCTCCTTCCTCGCGGTCCTGCGCGAGGGCGCCGAGACGATCCTCTTCTACGTCCCGATCGTCGCCGCCGCGGGCGACAAGGTCCACTACGTGTGGATCGGCCTGGCGGTCGGCCTCGTGGCCCTGGTCGTCATCTACCTGCTCATCCAGTTCGCGGCGGTGCGCATCCCGCTGCGCCCCTTCTTCACCATTACCTCGCTGCTGATGGCCTTCATGGCCTTCACGTTCACGGGTTCTGGTATCGGGGAACTCCAGGAGGCGGACGTCGTGTCGCTGACGCCCATCTCCGGCTTCCCCACCATTGACCTCTTGGGGATCTACCCCCGAGTGGAGAACCTGGCCGCGCAAGCCATCGTTCTCGCCATCATCGTCGGTCTCTATTTCTTCGGAAAAGCTCGCCTCGCCCGCGAGGCCGCCGCCCAGTCGCGGGCCGAGGACTGACTCCTCTCGAGCGACACCGACGTTTCATCCAACCAACACGCACAGGAGATCATCACATGAAGCGCTCTCTGTTCCGCGTCGGCGCGGCCCTGGCCACGCTGGCCCTCGCAGGCACTCTGGCGGCCTGCTCCAACAACTCATCCTCGTCCTCCGGCGAGAAGCCCGCGGGGCCGGCCTCGGCTTCGGCTAACCCTGCCGCCCCCGCCCCCGGCGAGGACGCTGGCTTCGAAGAGCAGCCCCTCGGCGACGACGTCCACGTTGGCCCGCTCGTCGTGGGTGGCGTCTACTTCCAGCCCGTCGAGATGGAGCCCGCTGTGGGCACCCCGGCAGCCGAGTCCTCGATGCACATTGAGGCCGACATCTCCGCCGCCGCCGACAACAAGCTCGGCTTTGGTGCGGGCGACTTCATCCCAGGCCTGACCGTCGACTACACGATCAAGGACAAGTCCGGCACGACCGTCCAGGAGGGCACGCTCATGCCGATGAACGCGTCCGACGGCCCGCACTACGGCCTGAACCTGCCCAAGCTGGACGCCGGCACCTACGACGTGACCTTCACGATCAAGCCCCCCAGCGGCTGGCTGCTGCACACCGACAAGACCACGGGCGTCAAGGGCCGCTTCTGGACCGAGCCGCTCGTCGCCGAGTTCCCGGATTGGCAGTGGGATCCCACTGCCGTGTCCTGGTGATCGACGCGCACGCTTCGTGGGGCCGAGGCAGTGGTTCCTGTGTGGGACTGCTGGCCTCGGCCCCTGCCCCGTGGGGGGACTAGACTCGACACCGGGATCGCGAGACTTCGGTGAACCTTTATTTCGGGAGGAAAGCCAATGCTCCAGCAGATGAGCGAAGCAACCCTGACGCTGCTGTTGACGATGTTCGCCGTCGGCGCCGTCATCCGCTTCATGCCGGCCACGGGCCGCGGCCGCCGAGGAAAGAAGGCCCGCTCGCGGGCGGTCTGGTTCGGTATCGCGTTGGGCCTGGTGTCGTCGTTGGCGCTGACGGCCGTCAATGTCGAAGCCCCCAAGCTGATCAACCGCCAGACCGTTGGCCTGTTCACCCTCCCCGTCGCGATCGTCCTCGCCGTCCTGTTCCTCGCGCTCATCGCGGTGCGCTCGCGCCGCATGCGCTCCCTCCTGCCCCGCGACGCCGACGACGAGGCCCGGGCGGCCTCGTCGGTGGAAACCGCGCTGCCCGGTGATGTCCTCGTGCGTATCGTCGGTGCCCTGTTCATCGCCGTCTCGCTCTTCCGAGCCGTGCCCACCGCCATGAATCAGGCGCTCATGATGATGTCGGGCGGCGTTGAAATCTACTCGACTCAGGTTGTCCTCGCGATCCTCGGCTACGTCCTGGCGTGGCTGCTCGTGAGCTTCCTGGCGTGGGTGTCCTACCGGATGTGTGCGTGGAATAACCGCGTGTGGCCTGCGGGCGTGATTCTGGTGTCCCTGCTGGTCGACTATGCGCTGCTGATCGTCCGCATCATGAAGGCCAAGCACTGGATCACGATTCCCAAGTCGTCGTGGGATGTTATCTCCTGGTTCATCAACCACGAGGCCGTCTTCACGATCGTGGCCGCGCTGGCCCTGTGCGCGGTCGTCGTGTTGACGTGGCGCGCGTCCCGCGCGATCCCGACTGTCGGGGCTAACCCGGCCGAGGGACGCCTGGGCCGTGCGCGCTCCCGCCTCTACAAGTCCATGGCGGGCACCGCCGCCCTCGGCTACCTGTGCGGCGCGCTGCTCATCACCGTCGGCGTCGCCTACGGCAGCCAGGAGGTTGAGCTCTCTCCGCCCGAGTCCTTCAGCGTCGTCGACGACCAGGTGAGCCTCAACCTGGCCGACATTTCGGACGGCCACCTGCACCGCTTCGAGTACACGACCTCGGGCGGCGTCAAGGTGCGTTTCATCGTCATCCAAAAATCCGGCTCCTCCTTCGGCGTGGGCCTGGACGCGTGCGATATCTGCGGCCCCACCGGCTACTACGAGAAGGACGGCAAGGTCATCTGCAAGCTGTGTGAAGTGGCGATGAACATCGCGACCATCGGCTTTAAGGGTGGCTGCAACCCGATCCCCATCGATTACAAGGTCTCCAACGGCACGCTGACGGTTCCGATCTCTGCGCTCGAGGCCTCGGCCTCGGTCTTCGCGAAGTAAGGGGCCCGCATGTTTTTCCGAATGCTCCGCGGCGCCCTCACGAGGCGCGGCAACCGCCACCTGATGATCGCCCTGACCGTCGCGCTGGGCGCCTGCGTCGCCACATCCATGCTCTCCGTCATGTTCAACGTGGGCGACAAGGTCAACCAGGAACTCAAGTCCTACGGCGCGAACATCGTCGTGCGCCCCCAGGGTGCGGCCGTCCTCGATGACCTCTACAACACGGGCGAGGCCGCCGAGGCCCACTCGTACCTGCGTGAGGACGAGCTGGGCAACATTAAGACGATTTTTTGGACCTACAACATCCTCGACTTCGCGCCGCTGCTGAACGTGTCCGCGACCGACGCGAGCGGTGAGCACGTGCCCACGACCGGCACCTGGTTCAGCCACCACCTCGAGCTGGCCACCGGCGAGAGCGTCGAGACGGGCCTGGACAGGCTCCGCGGATGGTGGGGGCTGGAGGGCGCGTGGCCGGCGGACGACGACCCGGACGGAGCGGTCGTGGGGACGGCCTACGCTGCCGCGCACGGGCTGGCCGTCGGCGACTCCTTCACGCTCACCCGCGAGGGGATCACGCGCGACTTCACGGTGCGCGGCATCATTACCAGCGGCGACGACGCCGACCGCGGCGTGTTTATTCAGCTGGCGCAGGCGCAGGCACTCATCGGGCGTGAGGGGGCAGTCGGCAGCGTCGAGGTCTCCGCCCTCACCACACCGGATAACGACCTGGCCCGCAAGGCCGCGAAGAACCCGAACTCGCTGACGGTGAAGGAAAAAGAAACCTGGTACTGTACGGCCTACGTCTCCTCGATCGCCTACCAGATCGAGGAAGTCATGACGGACTCCGTGGCCCGCCCGGTCCGCCAGGTCGCCCAGTCCGAGGGCACGATCCTGGAGAAGACCCAGCTGCTCATGGTCCTCGTGACCGTCCTGGCGCTCATCGCCTCGGCCCTGGCCATCGCGAACCTGGTGACCGCGGGCGTCATGGAGCGCTCCAGCGAAATCGGCCTCATGAAGGCCGTGGGTGCCAAAGATAAACAGATCATCGCGCTGTTCTTGACCGAGACGATCGTCGTGGGCTTGGTCGGCGGCGTGCTCGGCTACGGCGCCGGCCTCGCGCTGGCGCAGGCGATCGGGTACATGGTGTTCCACTCCTCGATCACGTTTGCGCCGGTCGTCGTCGGTCTCGTCGCCGTCCTCGTCATCCTCGTCGTCCTGGGAGCCTCCATCCCGGCGATCCGCTACCTGCTGCGCCTCAACGCGGCTGAAGTCCTGCACGGAAGGTGATGCCCATGTCCAGACGAGCAATGTTCTGGCGGATGGTTGTCTCCTCCATCCTGCGCCGCCGCTCCCGCGTCCTCATCGCGGTCCTCGCCGTCGCCATCGGTGCGACGACCCTGTCCGGCCTCGTCACGATCGCGGTCGACGTGCCCGCGCAGATGGCCCGCGAGATCCGCTCCTACGGCGCCAACCTCGTCGTCACCCCCGCCGGCGACGTGCCCATCACGGACGAGGCCGTGGCCGCCGCGACCGCTCAGGTGCCCGCGAGCGCTTTGGTCGGGTCTGCGTCCTTCGACTACGAGACCGTCACGATCAACGACCAGCCGTTCGTGGCGGGCGGCGCCGACCTGGCGGCCGTGCACGCCATGAACCCGTATTGGTACGTGGATGGGGAGTGGCCCGAGGCCTCGGGCCAGATCCTCGTGGGCGAGCAGGTCGCATCGACGATCGACGTGAAGGCCGGTGACACGATCACGGTCAGCCAGCTGGACGCCTCCGCGTCCTCGAAGGGCGCGCAGGTGCAGTCCGGGGCGCAGGCCTCGGGCCTGAAGGTTGATCCGCGCACCGTCACCTTGACCGTGTCCGGCATCCTCAAGACCGGCGGCAACGAAGACGGCTACGTGTACATGTCCACCCAGGACATGAGCGCGCTGACCGGGCAGACCGACACCGTGTCGCTCGCCGAGTACTCGATCGCCCTGGAGGGCGACCAGCTCAGCGCCATCGCCGACGCGATGAACGCCGCGAACCCCGACATTCACGCTCAGACCGTGCGCCGCCTCGCCCAGTCCGACACGGGCGTGCTCGCGATGCTGCGTTCCCTGCTCGTCGTCATCACCGTCATCGTGCTCGCCCTGACCATGATCGGCGTGTCCACGACGATGATCGCCGTCGTCACCGAGCGACGCAACGAGATCGGCCTGCGCAAGGCCCTGGGAGCAACCGCGCGATCCATCACCCGCGAGTTCATGGGTGAGGGCGTCATGCTCGGGCTCATCGGAGGCGTCCTGGGTGCCGGGGCCGGCTACGGCCTCGCCGTCCTCATCTCCACCTCCGTCTTCCACCGCTCCATCTCGCTGCACCCCGTGATCCTCCTCGGCACGGTCGCCTGCTCGATCCTCATCGCCGTCCTCGCCTGCCTCCCGCCCGTGCGCCGCGCACTGGCCGTCGACCCCGCGCTCGTCCTGCGCGGAGAATGAGAGTCACCATGATAACCCCCGACACCACCCCCACCGCCGCTGCCGACGCGCCTGAGGCCGCCCAGGCCTCGTCGGCCCCCGCTGACGCTCTGCTGACCCTCGAAGGGGTCTCCAAGATCTACGGCGACCTGCACGCCCTCGACAACGTGTCCCTCGAGATCCCGCGCGGCCAGTGGGTCTCCATCGTCGGCCCATCCGGCTCCGGCAAGACCACGCTCATGAACATCGTCGGCGCCATGGACACCGCCACCAAGGGCACCGTCATGCTGGACGGGCACGACATCTCCGACCTGACCGCCGACGAACTCACCGAGGTGCGCTGCCGCACCATCGGCCTCGTCTTCCAGCAGTTCCACCTCATCGGCCACCTCACGGCCCTCGAAAACGTCATGGTCGCCCAGTACTACCACTCGATGCCCGACGAGAAGGAAGCCCTCGAGGCCCTCGACCGCGTCGGCCTGGCCGACCGCGCCACCCACCTGCCGCGCCAGCTCTCCGGCGGCGAGCAGCAGCGCGTGTGCGTGGCCCGCGCCCTCATCAACTACCCCAAGCTGCTGCTGGCCGACGAGCCCACCGGCAACCTGGATGAGACCAACGAGGAGATCGTCCTTGACCTGTTCAACCAGCTCCACCAGGACGGCACGACCCTCATGGTCGTCACCCACGACGCGCTCGTCGCCGAACAGGGCCAGCGCGAAATCCGACTCGACCACGGTAAGGTCGTCAAGGAAACCTGGCACGACCACGACTTCGAACAGCGCGCCTCCGGCCTGGTTCTGCCCGGCCGCGACGGCGACGCGCGCAGCGGAAAGGACAAGGTGCGATGACCACGCCCACCACTGTTGAGAGCCGATCCCGCTGGGTCACCCCGGCCTCGTACGCGGTCCTCGGCGCCCTCGGCGCGACCATCCTGGCCGCGTGCACGCCCAACACCGGCCTGGACATGACCAAGCCCATGAGCGACGGCACCTGGACCGCCCAGTCCAACCCCGACGACCAGGGCTCCATCGGCACCATCACCATCACCGTCGAGGGCGGGCGCATCACCGCCACCTCCTACGAGACGACGCTGGCCGACGGCACCGACAAGGGCGCCGACTACGGCAAGAGCTCCTCGGGCGAAGTCTTCAACCAGGACTACTACAAGAAGGCGCAGGCCGCCGTCGCCTCCTACCAGGAGTACTCCGACAACCTCACCAAGGTCGGCGACCCCGCCAAGGTCGACGTCATCACCGGCGCCACCGTCGCCCACCAGCAGTTCGTGCAGGCCGCCATCCGCGCCATCGCCGCCGCCCAGGGCGTCTCAGCCGAGGCGGCAGACAACATCTCCATCCCCGGCCTGAACGACGCCACCAAGGACGGCGACCTCGACAAGGACCTCGGAGGCTCCGACGGCTGAGCCGTCGCGTTTCGCCTGCACCCCGGGGGACGAGGCCGTGGCTGAGTCCGCGGAAAATGCACCCACGTGGCGCTCCTCCTTCCCCGCGATGGGTACCCGCGTCGACATCATCGGCTGGGGCGGGGACGGCATGGCGATCGTCAACGCTGTCGTGGGCGTTGTCGCGCGCCACGAGGACATGTGGAGCGTGTTCCGGCCTTCGTCTGAAGTGTCGCAGCTCAATGCCGCTGTCCGTGATGCCGCGCGCGGTGACGGCACCTCCCGCTGCGGGTCCGATTCCACGCAGGCCGGCCCCGGCCTCGTCGTGAGCGAAGAAACCGACCGGCTGCTGCGTGACGCGCTGGCGCTCGCGGAGGCGACCGGGGGAGCGTTCAACCCGCTGATCGGACCGCTCGTTGCCGCCTGGGATGTCAAGGCGATGCGGGCCGCGTACGTAGCGGGTGCGCCGTTGCCGCCCGCGCCGTCCGCACTCGCTGTGGAGGAGGCGTTGCGCGCGTCGTCGTGGGGCTTGTTGTCGCGCGTCGGTGAGCGGTGCTGGGCGATGGGGATCCCCGGTGAGTCCGTGGGCGGTGTGGATGCGCCCAGCCCGAGCCTCGACCTGGGTGGCATCGCGAAGGGGTACACCGCCGACGTGTGCCGTGACCTGGCGGTGACCATGGGGGCGCGCGGCGTCCTCGTATCGGTGGGGACCTCGTCGGTGTCGGTGTTCGGGACTCGCGCCGACGGTTCTTCGTGGCGCGCCGGCCTGCGCGACCCTCAAGGCGGGCCCACGTCGGTCGCTGGCGTCGTGGAGTTGCCTGCGGATGGCATGTCCTCCCTGTCGACGTCTGGTGACAACCTGGGGCCGCTGGGTAGTGTGCGTGCGGATCCTGTGGCGGGGTGTGTGGCTGGCTCCGTGCCGGATCCTCGCGCCCGTGAAACATCGCGTGAAACACCTGCGGGTGGCGGTGCTGCCCGGCATGGTCATGGCCTCGCACCGCTCAGTGGTGATGTGCGTGGTTCCGGGCCCTCGAACGCTGATGTGCCCGTTCACGTCGATGCGTGTGGCTCTGGGCCCTCCAACGCTGACGACTCCATCCTTGCTCGTGCGGCTGCCAACTCCGTTTTTTCTGGCCCGGCCGCACGCCTGCTGGACCATCACATCATCGACCCGCGCACGGGATATCCCGCTCATACAGGTGTGCGACAAGTCAGCGTCGTGGCTTCGTCGGGTGTGCTGGCAGAGGCCCTGTCGACGGCTTTGCTCGTCGATCCGTCCATCGATGTCCCTGACGTCGTGGCTCGCTGGTCCTGCGTGACGGGTGCCCCGGCCTCGGCGAAGGTTGTGGGCCTGGTGCGGTCGGGGTCCTGAGTGCTGGCGCGTCATCACAGTTGTACTTCTGCTGATGCGCAGGGCTGGGGTCGCTAGCGCTGCACCCGTTAAGTCCCGCTGCACCCTTTACGTCGCGATGCACCCGAACAGAAGGGGTGTAATGCCTACGGATCGGGTGCACTGCCAGCGAGGACAAGTGAACCTGTGGTCAGTGAATGATGGAGTGTCTTGTGTTGAGAAGAGGCGAGGGACGACTACTGCTCTATCCCCGGCCGTTCTTGATGCTCCCGCCGCGGTTGGGGGCAAGACAAAGGATGTGGGCCTCGCTATCCACAGCTGTTTGCTCGTGTTGTGGTTTATCCACAGGGCGTGAGTTTCTTGGTGTGCTGTGTTTGTGGTGCTGTGACAATCGAATTATGAGCAGCCATCAGATGACAGTTATTCGCTCCTCGGAGAGCTGCCGAATGGCCCGTGAGGAGCAGGAGCCAGGCCTTTGCTTGCACGTGATGCGAGGGTGCTACGTTCAAGTCGAAGATCCACGTCTTCTCGAGACTCCATGGAGCACATGGACAACAGTGGCGCGAGCACGTCTCCTTGCGGTTCATGCATCCGGGAGTGGAGATCGAGTCTTCGTCGGTGCGAGTTCACTTGTCTGTCACGGGATTCCGCTGTGGGAGGCAAATCCGGACGTTTTCGTATGGGCACACACCCGTCGTGGGAGTAAACCCCTTCGGGCAGTCCGTGCAGCGGGGTTCCTGGTGCCTGCAGTCACGGTGCGCTGGTCTATTGCTCCTCCTCTGGGGAAAAGACTACAGTCCGCTGGAGGCGTCTTAGCGGAAGGCGCTAGTGATGCTGCGGTACGAATGGCGTGCTGGTCTGAGCACCTGAGTGCATTCGTGGGTGTCTGCATGGTTCTCAATCGGCTCTCGTCCTTCTCCCTCTTCTCGCAGGATGAATGCCGTGGCCGAGCGGAAGAAGTCAGATCAGAAATGCTAGCCAGGTTGACGCAGTGGAGCCAACAAACGGGCAACATTCCGTCACGGCGAGCGCAAGCCATCATTCGGGCCGCTGACCCGGGGTGCGACAATCCTGCTGAGGCCGCTTTATTATGGGTTGTGAAGTCGGTGTGCGGGTTCAAAGTGGTTACCCAGCATGAAATTGTTGTTAACGGGCGGCATTACTTTTTGGATATTGCGATTCCAGGACTCATGATCGTCTTTGAGTTCGATGGGATCGGCAAGCTTGGCAAGGATGATGCGGAGTTCGCGCGGGCGAAGCGTGACTGGATCCAACGTGAAAATGATCTGCGCAGTGCTGGATGGACGATCTATCGGGTTTCATGGATGGATTATGAGGATGTTGTGAGGCTGCGAGCTTGGATAGCAGAGGTGCTCGCACCGTATCAAGCATCGATTCCTGCATCGTCACAGAATTTGTGGGCACCTCCAACCGTGGACTGCGACGGCCCGCATCGGCGTTTTCATATGGGATCATTTCGACGCTGGTCGTAGGAGTTCTGAATCCCAACGGAGGTGATCCACCGGTTGCGTGGTGCTTCATGCATTGCGAGGTGGTGCGCTTTCTATGTGGCGATGCACCCGTTACGTCGCGATGCACCTGTTACGTCGCGATGCACCCGAACAGAAGGGGTGTAATGCCTACGGATCGGGTGTAGGGCCCTCATCAACAAGGGAAGTCGCGGTTGTCTGCTGGATGATAATGCTGGGATCGCCACTAAATGCCGCTGCGAGGGCATGAAAACAGCGCTATAGCTGTGTTGTGAGCGTGCTCGGCGGTAAAGCCCCGCAAATCAGGAGCCTGCCGCCATCTCAGGACTACTGGTCGCCTGGGATTAAGCCGTTGTGGCCAGGCCGGGCTTCGAAACAACGTGCCGAGCCGTAGGCTTGCGGCGCGGACGGCGAGCGGGCGGGCCGCCGCCCTCCGGCACATACAGCGGCTGGGCCCGATGGTGCCCGGAACGCCAGCTGCACCACTCAGCGACACCAGAATTCAGGCGGAATGCCCCGCAAGTAGGGTCGCCAGGTGGACGCCCCCGCGGTCCGCCAGCTGCGCGGCCTGGGTGCGGCAGGAGAAGCCGTCTGCCAGGTACACGGCGTCGGGCTTCGCCGACAGGGACGGCAGCAGAGAATGCGACGCGACGGCCACCGACAGGTCGTAGTGGCCC
>CAUSHZ010000055.1:0-12403 GCA_963531605.1 uncultured Actinomyces sp. | reverse complement strand
GTTCCTTGGAGAGGGATTCGAGGAGCTTCTTGTGGTACTTGAAGTTGGAGTTCCACGGAATGACGGCTCCGTCGGCCAGGGAAAGCTCTTCGTCGGGCACGACCAGCTCGGGGTCGACCTCGAGGCGGAAGCCGAGGCCCGCGCAGTCGGGGCACGCGCCGTAGGGAGCGTTGAAGGAGAAGGTACGCGGCTCGATCTCGTCGAGCATCAGCGGGTGGTCGTTGGGACACGCACGCTTCTCGGAGAAGCGGCGACGGCGCTCAGGATCATCGGCGTCCAGGTCGACGCAGTCGATGACGACGAGGCCGTCCGACAGGCGCAGGGCGGTCTCGACAGAATCGGTCAGGCGCTGGCGCATACCCTCGCGAACGACGAGGCGGTCAACAACGACCTCGATTGTGTGCTTGAGCTTCTTCTCCAGCTTGGGGGCGTTTTCGAGGCGCACCATTTCATCGTCGATGATCGCGCGGGTATAGCCCTCGGAGCGCAGCTCGTCGATGAGGTCCTGGTACTCGCCCTTACGGCCGCGCACGACCGGGGAGAGCACCTGGAAGCGCGTGCCCTCGTCCATTGTGCGAACTCGGTCGACGATCTGCTGGGGAGTCTGGGCCTGGATGCGGGCGCCACACTCGGGGCAGTGCGCCACGCCCGCGCGGGCGTAGAGCAGACGCAGGTAGTCGTGAATCTCCGTGATCGTGCCGACGGTCGAGCGCGGGTTGCGCGAGGTCGACTTCTGGTCGATGGAGACGGCGGGAGACAGGCCCTCGATGAAGTCCACGTCGGGCTTGTCCATCTGCCCGAGGAACTGGCGCGCGTAGGAGGACAGTGACTCCACGTAGCGGCGCTGTCCCTCGGCGAAGATCGTGTCGAATGCGAGGGAGGACTTACCGGATCCGGACAGGCCGGTGAAGACGATCATGGAGTCTCGGGGCAGCTCGAGGTTCACGTCCTTGAGGTTGTGTTCACGGGCACCCTGAATGATTAGCTTGTCATGCACCCCTCGATCCTAGCCGCCCCCCTATGAAAATGCGCTGATGAAAGCTACTCTTAGGGGTATGGCCTTTTATGCAGTTGAATACGTGTACAACCCTTCAATGACGGAGACGATGGACGAGGTTCGCCCGACGCACCGCGCGTTCCTCTCCGGCCTGCTCGAGCAGGGAATCAACATTGCGTCCGGTCCCCTCGTTGGCGAGATCCCCGGTGCCCTGATCCTCATCAACGCCGAGAGCCAGGCCGACGTCGAGCGCATCCTCAACGAGGATCCCTTCTACGTCGCCGAGGTCATTCAAGCACGCCTCATCCGCGAGTGGAACCCCGTCATCCGGGCATTCTGAACTACGAAATAGAAAACAACAACGAATAGGGCGAGATAAGCAATGAAAGCTCAGATTGAGTACGTCCCTTACACACAACTCAAGCTCGATCCGCAGAACCCTCGTTTACCAGAGGAGAAGATGGGAGCGAGCACCGTCGAGTTACTCGAGCTGTTCGAACGGGAGTACGATCTTAACGAGCTTGCACAAAGCTACCTAGAGAACGGCTTTTTCACTTCCGAAGCTCTGATCGTCAACCGTCAAAACAATGTCGTCCTTGAAGGAAATCGAAGGTTAGCTGCGCTTAAATACCTGCATCACGACGACGAAGCACAAGCTGCAGGGATTGCGACGTTTGATGCCGGAACGAGTGACGAGGAACGCCTCGACGAGCTGTTCGAGATTCCAGTAATTTTCGTTGATGATCGCGAGTCGCTTGCACCTTACCTCGGATTCCGACACATAAACGGACCAAAACAGTGGCTCCCTTCCGCGAAAGCTAGATACGTCTGGCAACGCGTCAAAAGTTGGATGGAAAATAATACGGATTCTACAGAGGACCCATTTTACATCATAGGTAGAGAAATTGGTTCAAACCGAGCCGGTGTAATGAATCAGTATCTTCAATACTCCATTCTTCGCGAGGCGCGCGATGTGTTCAAACTAAATCGCGAAACAAGTTATATTCTTTCTAAGCGATTCGGCGTTTGGTCGCGACTGAACAACAACCTGGCAGTCCTTGACCATATCGGCTTTTCACGTGATCATCGGAAGTCAGCAAAAAGCATCGACGAAGCCCTGAAAGATATTGACGGAGAAAAGCTCAGCGGCCTGCTAAAAGACCTAACACCAGAATATGGACCCGATGGACAAGCAACACGAAAGGCTGTCATAACTGACAGCCGCCAAGTTGCGGACTATGCAGAGGTACTTAGTAATACCGAAGCTTTGCAACACCTACGCGAGTACAGGAATTTCGAAACAGCGGTCGCCATCGCTAAAGGACTCAAAGCAAATGCAATTCTACGGACAACAATCGAACAGTTGAAACTTGTGCGCGAAGCCATTGAGGACCCATCTGAGGTTGATGAAAAAACTCAGACATTGGCAAATCAGTTGTCCCTAATAACAGAGCAAATCAACACTGGCATTCGATACATTCTAAACAACACCAATAGCTACGAAATACGATTATGATGCTAGGCGATCCCACTGTAATCTTAGACCCTGTCGATTGGAACGACGCAGCAGCACCGGAACTAGGTAGAACGCCGATCCTTGACTGGATCGAGTGCACCTGCATATTGCTATCAAATTGCGGAAATAACGAGCCAATTAACCTCCGAAACATGATTACAATATGGGAAGAGGCTGGACTTTCACTAAACCCACCGAGCACCCGGACCGAAGTAGCAAATACTGCCTCATCCGGAACAAAAGACGACTCGAATGAAGATGACGATTCTAACGATGGCGACGAGTTACAATCAGACCACATCGAATTACTATTAGAGCAACTCAATGACAGAAGTTCCATTCTAGGCAACACCTACCCTTTCGAGATATCAGAAGATTCGGCAACGATACGTTTTATTCACAATGACTTTCACAAGGCACTATACGCACACCTTCTTATGCTGTGCGCAATAGAAGGATACGGAAGAAAAAATACATTTTCTAACGTAACACCCAGAGAACACAACACGCTGCGCCTATTTTTTGAATCCATTGTCCTACACTGCTTAAGGAACCTCGGTTACGATTGCGCCCAGATTGGCACAGGAGCAGGATCAAGTAAATTCTTCAATCGCTTGCAGCACACGCTCCATAGCCTCAACCTCGGCGTTCCTAATCCGAGAACAAAAGTACGCCCTGGCATTAAAGACGGCGGTGCCGACATACTTGCCGGCCACTTTTGGGGCGACCGCAGGTCCCGCGAACTAGTACAGATTATTCAATGTACGGTAAGCCCACCTCATAGATGGAGTGAAAAAATTAATGAAGCGGCGGCACTACACTGGAACGGCCTGCTAAACCAAGGATGTCCCGGAATTCCCTGCCTCGCAACACCATACGAAGCAACAGATGATGCACGAGAAGAATTCTCATTGATGGCAACACATTCATTCATCGACAGAATCAGATTGACACTAGCTGCTCAACACTTGGATCTTACGAAGATTCCAAATTACGCTACGTATATCTCAATTATTAAAGGAGCTCTTACTTCCGCCTGCAGATCAACAAATTTCACTTAAGATCCGCCATTATCGCATCCGCTAACGCATATGCCAACATGGGCGGGACAGCATTGCCGATCTGACTATACCGCGAAGATCTATACCCCGCAAATTTCAAATCGTCGGGAAACGACTGAAGACACGCCGCTTCTTCGACGGTAATCCTGCGCAACGGTGAGTCTGCAAGCATTTGCTCGTAGCGTTCGTGCGGATGCTTTTGGAGCTCCTCATGGTACTGCAATATCCATGGTTCAGCACCATCGCGCAACGCCTTCTCGTCGACAATCGGTGTCCGATTTCCACCAAGAGAAGCAACAATTGTTGGCGCAGGCTCGGATAGATTAATTACCCTACCATGTCCATTGAATAGCATTCCTGAATAGGGGGATTTTCGTAGGATCGGATTCTTTGCGGGCACAATCTGAGCGCTTCCACAATCCTTGTTACCGACTTGACCAAACTTTGGCAACGTTCTCAACGCATCGCCGGAAGTAATTGGACTCATCACCATTTCCTTAAGCCTTTCAGCGTAGGAGGCGTCCGCACCGATCATTCCAACGAAGAACATGCGTCTTCTCAGCTGCGGCACCCCGTAGTCAGCAGCGTTCAAAATATGAATATTTGTATGATAGATTCCCGAAACCTCTTGTTCCATTTTTTCACGAATGTGAGTCCATTTTACATTCGTCGCTAGCGCTTCTACATTTTCCATCACAAAGACAAATGGTCGCACTCGCTTGACGACATTGAGAAAATGGAACACTTCCCGGATTCGCAGATCCTCCGGGTCCATCTTTCCACCTACAGAAAATCCTTGGCAGGGAGGCCCACCGATGACAATCTCAGCGTCGCCTGCGGAGAGGTCTTTTGATTCGTCCAACACATCCCCGCAACGGACGTCACAGTTTTCAAATAAAACAGCTGCGTTTTTCCACTTACCCTGCACCACTTTGGATATTGTTCTATACGTCTCGACCGCATCTTGATTTATGTCAGCTGAGAACACCGGTATAAAGCCGGCTTTAGCGAAACCTAAGTCGAGTCCACCTGCACCTGAGTATAAGGAGATGAAACGCATAGTTTACTTGAATCCTTCATTTTCAAAACGATTTCTCGGAATAACCAAGATAACATCGCTTGCTTACACGCCCTCAGCCCTCCAAGGAACGTGCAAACTGGCGTGCGTAGAAGATGCGCTGAGCGACCTCAACGAGGAGGGCGGCACAGGCACCGACGCAGACGATGACGAGCCACTCGTAACCGGACGGCGCAACCATCGAGAAGAAGTGGCGCACGGGCGGAATCAGCACGCCGCCCACGGTCGCGGAAATGACGCTCACCAGCAGTACCCACTTCCAGGTCGACAGCGGACGCGAGGTGATGACGAGCAGCCAGATGGCACCCAGCATGAGGGCAAGAATAGCGGCCGTGGACTCGCGCGCCTGCGGCGGGCCATCGACGATCCCGAAGGCGGTGAGTGCGGCAGCTGCCAGGATGATGCCCGTCGGGATTGCAAGCGACAGCGTGCGCTTCAAGAAGCCCGGCACGTAGCGGCGCGGGTTCGGCCACAGCGCCAGGAAGAACGCGGGAATACCGATGGTCAGCGAATCGATGTAGCTGAACTGGCGCGGCAGGAACGGGTAGCGCCAGCCGACCAGGGCCGTCACGATGACGAGGACGGCGGCGTAGGTGGTCTTGGCCAGGAACAGCGACGAGACGCGTTCCATGTTGGCGATGATGCGGCGACCCTCCGACAGGACACCCGGCAGCACCGAGAACTTCGAGTCCACGAGGACGATCTGCGCGACCGCCTTCGTGGCCTGCGTGCCGTTACCCATCGCGATACCCAGATCTGCGTCCTTGAGCGCGAGGGCGTCATTCACGCCGTCACCCGTCATGGCCACGCAGTGATCGCGCGCCTGCAGGGCTCCAACCATCGCACGCTTCTGCTCGGGAGTCACGCGCCCAAACACGTCATGATTCTCGATCGCATCAATGAACGCCTCGGAGGTCAGGTCTTCGGGCAGGTCGCGTGCATCCATGAGACGCGCGGGCGAGCCATCGGGCGCGGTCAGGCCCGCCTGCGCGGCCAGCGCGCCCACCGTTGTCGGGTTGTCGCCCGAGATGACGCGCACGTGCACATCCTGGGATCGGAAGTAGTCGAGAGTCTCGGCTGCGTCGGGGCGCAGATCCTCCTCAAGGACCACGAGAGCGGCAACCGTACGGGTCGCGGGAAGCTCATCGTCGGCCACAGCCTCGTCGGCGTGGACGAGGGCCACCACGCGGGAACCTTCCGCAGCGATGCCACGGACCTTCGCGAGGAGCTCCGCATTGGCAGCCGACGCCTCGTCAATGATGAACTCGGGGGCACCCAGAATCCAGGACTCGCGCCCGCTCCCCCACGCGCTCCACTTGCGGGCCGAAGAGAAGGGGACGGACCACTCGATGCGCTCAGCGGCACCCGAGCGCTCAGACTCGCCAAGGTGCACCCAAATGGCCTCCGCCGTCGCGTTGGTACGATCACTTGCCGCACTCGCCAGAGCGCGGAGCACCGAGGCCTCGTCACCGGAGACGACCTCGACGCCGCGGACGCGAATGCCGCCGGTGGTCAGCGTACCCGTCTTGTCGAGGCACAGGCAGTCCACACGCGCGAGGACCTCGACGGCGGGGAGTTCCTGAACGAGCACACCGCGGCGTGCCAGCGTCGCCGAGCCGATCGCGAAGTTCATGGACGTCAGGAGCACCAGGCCCTGCGGGATCATACCGATCACCGAGGCGACCGAGAGGACGAGGGCCTCGCGCCAGTCTCCTCCTTGGCCGCCAGCGATCCGATTCTGCGAGTAGAAGGTCAAGACAACGATGGGAAGCAGCATGACGGAAACGACCTGCAGCACCCGGTTGATCGACGTCTGGATTTCGGAGACCGTGCGCGTAAAGGCGCGCGCCTGCTCGGACAACCCCTGCGCGTAGACGCGCTCGCCCACGGCCGTGGCCACCATGCGGCCAGCACCCGCGACGACGCTCGTACCTGCCAGCAGCTGATCGCCCTGCTTCTTCTTCACGGGGCGCGACTCGCCTGTCAGCAGCGACTCGTCGATCTCGAGGCCCGCCGAGGACAGGACCGTGCCGTCCACACTCACCTGATCGCCGAGCGTCAGATCGATGACGTCGTCGAGCACGACATCGCGTGCAGGCACGACCGACAGGCTGCCGTCGCGCAGGACGGTCGCCTGCGGAGCATCGACGATGGCAAGGGAGTCGAGGGTTCGCTTGGCACGGAGCTCAGACACGATGCCGATGACCGCGTTGATGATCATGACGCCACCGAAAATGCCGTCACGCAGGTCGCCGAATAGCAGCACGATGACCGACGCCGCGACGATGATCGCGTTAAACAGCGTCAGCACGTTCTCTCGAATAATCG
The DNA here is from genome assembly GCA_963531605.1 of uncultured Actinomyces sp. Lineage (GTDB taxonomy): Bacteria > Actinomycetota > Actinomycetes > Actinomycetales > Actinomycetaceae > Pauljensenia. Next base: position 5,423 of record CAUSHZ010000055.1, on the reverse strand, counting down.
ACGCCACCGAGCGAGACGTGCGGTCCTTCACCCGGTTGACCGCACCGCGGGCGACGCGCTCGGCGACCTCGGCGGCGCTCAGGCCATGCTCATCAATCGTCAGGCTGTCAGCGCTCATCGGCACCCTCCTCGTCCATGGCGCTGCGAACCAGCGACGCGATCACGGTGATCATCAGAGTCACGACGATGACGCCGAGCGACACGGACACCGAAATCTCCGGTGCCCACTCGACTCCTCGACCGCCGTTGATAAACGGAAGCTTATTGGCGTGCAGGGCCTCGAGAATCAGCTTGATGCCGATGAAGCTCAGGATCACGCCGAGGCCGTAACCCAGGTACACAAGCTTGCCGAGGAGAGCGTCCACGAGGAAGAACAGCTGGCGCAGACCCATGAGCGCGAACACGTTGCACGCGAACACCAAGAATGCCTGCGAAGTAATGCCGAAGATCGCGGGAATCGAGTCGAAGGCAAACATGAGGTCGGCGGATCCCAGCGCCAGCACGACGACGAACAGCGGGGTGAGGTACGTGCGTCCGCCGTGACGGTACAGCATGCGGTCGCCGATGAAGCCGTCCGTGATGGGAAGGACGCGGCGCACGACGCGGATAAACGCGTTCTCCTCGTACTCCTCGTCGTCTCCGCCGCCGGTCGCGGTCTCCTTGACCTGCGAGAACGCCGTCCACAGCAGCCATACACCAAAAATGAAGAACACCCAGGAGAAGCGCGAGACGAGCGCGGCACCCAGCAGAATGAACACGAGGCGCAGCAGCAGCGCGATGACGATGCCGAAGAGCAGCGCCTTCTGCTGGTTTTCTCGCGGCACCCTAAATGCTCTCAGAATCAGGATGAACACGAAGAGGTTGTCCACGGACAGCGACCATTCCATCGCCCATCCCGCGTAGAACTCCTGGGCGTAGAGCCACCCGTTCGTCAGCCAGATTCCGACGCCAAAGATGGCTGCCAATCCCACGTAGAACAGCGTCCAGCGGGCTGCCTCGGCAGCCGTCGGCGGATGGGGACGACGGGCATGCCCGAGGAAATCGAGCGCGACCAGACCGACGGCAACGAGGGCCAAAATGCCCCACGCCCACGGGTGAACAACCATGAGTACCTCTTAACTATCCGACCATAAAATTTTAGCGCTGTCCCACGGGTCGACTCACGTCACGCACGCCGTTTGCTGGAAACAGCGAGAGAAGCCACGACCGTGATCAGAATCGTGACGATGATGAAGCCCAGAGAAAACGCGATCGACTGTTCGGGGATCACGGACACCTCGTGTCCACCGTTGATAAAAGGCAGCTCGTTCGTGTGCAGCGCGTGGTTGATGAGCTTGAAGCCAATGAAGCCAAGAATCGCGGCCAGGCCGTAGTGAAGAAACACGATGCGGTCAAGCAGCCCGTCGATGAGGAAGTAGAGCTGGCGCAGGCCAAGCAGCGAGAACGCATTGGCAGCAAACACCAGATAAGCCTCGGAGGTCAGCGAGTAGATCGCGGGGATCGAGTCGACTGCGAACATGACGTCAGCGGTCCCGATCGCGATGACGCACAGCAGCATCGGTGTGATGTAGGTGCGTCCGCCGTGGCGGTAGAGCATACGCGAGCCGACGAAGCCGTCGGTGACGGGCACGACCTTCGACACCCAGCGCACGATTGACGGCGGGCGGTACTCCTCGCCGTCGTCATCGCTGGAACCCTCGCGCACCTGGCTGATGGCGGTCCACAGCAGCCACGCGCCGAAGATGTAGAAGACCCACGAGAAGTTTTCGATGAGCGCGGCGCCCGCGAGGATGAAGATCAGGCGCAGAACCAGCGCAATGACGATGCCGGCGAGCAGCACCTCCTGCTGGTTTTTCCTCGGCACGCGGAAGGTGGAGAGGATGATGACGAATACGAACAGGTTGTCAATACTCAGCGCTTTTTCGGTGATGTAACCGCCGAGGTATTCCTGTCCGTATTGGGGTCCCCAGAGCGCCCAGACGATGGCGCCAAAAATGAGGGCGATCGCGATGTAGGCGACGGACCACCAGGTCGCTTCCTTGAGCGTGGGTTCGTGGGGTGTGCGGACGTGGCCGACGATGTCGACGACGATCATGGTCAGGATGATGCCAGCCAGGACGATCCAGGCAAGGGCGTGCACGTGCATACGTGGGGCCTCCGGTACGAGTCGGGTACCGGAGGTCTCCTCCCGCCAGAAATCCTGGCCGGTGACGCCGGAGGCCGCGCCGCGTGGGCGGGCCGTCGTGATGACGACGCCACTGTTGGTGGGAGTACTCCCCTCCGCTAACGCTTCCATCCTAGTGGGTACCCGCCGAGTCGCGTCCCCACGTGCGACGTGGCGTCGGTCGCGATTCTCTCCGGGGCACTTGTCGACGAGGCCGGGGCCGCCCCACGCTGACAAGCACACGGGGCGGGGCGGGCGTCAGTGGGCGCGCTTCATGGCACGCAATTCCTTCTTCAGGTCTTCGATTTCGTCACGCAGACGAGCCGCGACCTCGAATTGGAGGTGCTGGGCGGCGGTCATCATCTGGGCGGACAGCTCCTCGATGAGTTCGGCGAGCTCGGCTTCGGCACGCTGGCCCGATGTCATGGCACGGCCGCCACCGGTGGCCTCGCTGCGCTCCCGCTGGCTCTTTTCCTTCCGGTATCCGCCCTCGAGGAGGGTCTGCGTGTCGACCTGCTCGCGGGCGAGCATGTCGGTGACGTCGGAGATCTTCTTGCGCAGGGGCTGCGGGTCGATACCGTGTTCCTTGTTGTAGGCGATCTGGATCTCGCGGCGACGCATCGTCTCGGAGATGGCCTCGTTCATCGAATCTGTCATGTTGTCCGCGTACATGTGGACCTCGCCGGACACGTTTCGGGCGGCACGGCCAATTGTCTGGATGAGCGAGCGAGTCGAGCGCAGGAAGCCTTCCTTGTCCGCATCGAGGATCGACACGAGGGAGACCTCGGGCAGGTCCAGGCCCTCACGTAGCAGGTTGATGCCGACGAGCACGTCGAACGTGCCCAGGCGCAGCTCGCGCAGTAGCTCGACGCGGCGCAGGGTGTCGACGTCGGAGTGCAGGTACTCGACCTTGACGCCGCGCTCGGCGAGGTAGGTCGTGAGTTCCTCGGCCATCTTCTTCGTGAGGGTGGTGACGAGGACACGCTCGTCGCGTTCGACGCGCAGGCGCACCTGCTCGAGAAGATCATCGATCTGGCCCTCGGTGGGCTTGACGACGACGAGCGGGTCGACGAGTCCCGTCGGGCGAATGATCTGCTCGACGACACCATCGGAGCGTTCGAGCTCGTAGGGGCCGGGGGTGGCCGAGAGGTAGACGGTCTGGCCGATGCGCTGGGTGAACTCGTCCCACTTGAGCGGACGGTTGTCCATCGCGGAGGGCAGGCGGAACCCGTAGTCGACGAGGGTGCGCTTACGCGACATGTCGCCCTCGAACATCGCGCCGATCTGCGGGACGGTCACGTGTGACTCGTCGATAATGAGCAGGAAGTCGTCGGGGAAGTAGTCCAGCAGCGTGTGCGGGGGCGTGCCGGGTCCGCGCCCGTCGATGTGGCGCGAATAGTTCTCGACGCCCGAGCACGAGCCGATTTCCTTGAGCATCTCCAGGTCGAAGGTGGTGCGCATACGCAGGCGCTGCTCCTCGAGCAGCTTATTCTGGCCACGGAACCACGCGAGGCGTTCGTCGAGCTCGTCCTCGATGGAGGCGATCGCTTTCTTCATGCGTTCCTCGCCGGCCACATAGTGCGAGGCCGGGAAAAGGTACGTGTGATCCACTTGGTCGATGACGTCGCCGGTGAGCGGATGCAACACGGCAAGAGACTCGATCTCATCACCGAACATCTCGATGCGGATCGCAAGCTCCTCGTACACGGGGATGATCTCGATCGTGTCGCCACGCACGCGGAACGTGCCGCGCGTAAACGCCATGTCGTTACGCACGTACTGCATCGCGACGAAGCGGCGCAGCAGCGCATCGCGGTCGATGATCATGCCCCGTTCGAGCTCGATCATTCGAGCCACATACTCCTCGGGCGTGCCGAGGCCGTAAATGCAGGACACCGAGGAGACGACGACCGTGTCGCGCCTCGTGAGCAGCGAGTTCGTGGCGCTGTGGCGCAGCCGCTCGACCTCGTCGTTGATCGAGGAGTCCTTCTCGATGAAGGTGTCCGTCTGGGGGACGTAGGCCTCGGGCTGGTAGTAGTCGTAGTAGGAGACGAAGTACTCGACGGCGTTGTTTGGCAGCAGCTCGCGGAACTCGGCCGCGAGCTGGGCGGCGAGCGTCTTGTTCGGCTCGAGAACCAGAGCGGGACGCTGCAGCTCCTCGATCAGCCATGCCGTGGTCGCACTCTTGCCCGTGCCGGTCGCGCCCATGAGGACGACGTCCTGTTCGCCGTCTCGGATGCGCGCAGCCAGCTCCCGGATCGCCTTGGGCTGGTCGCCCGACGGCGTGTAGGGAGAGATGACCTCGAAAGGATTGTTCTGTCGGATCACGACGTTATTGCTCACGGCCCTACGCTACCGCCCAGGCACGTGTGCTGCGCGCACAAAGCGCACGGGTTCGCGACGAGCGTGGAGCGCCCCGGCCTCGTCAATCGATGAGGGCAACGTCCGGGGTCAGCCAACGCTCATAGACAAGCCGCGCAACCTCCTCAAGATCTGCAGCGCTCCCCTCGTTGTCGATCCAGATCGTCGCGATGGCTCGGCGCTCCTCGGACGAGGCCTGGGCGCGGATTCGTGCACGCGCATCCTCGGGCGCCACTCCCCTGCCTTCCAGGCGCTTGACGCGCTCCTCGACGGGCGCATCCACGATGACAACCGCGTCGAAACGATCCGCGTAATCCCCTTCAATCAGGAGCGGAATGTCGTAAACCGCGAGAGCCCCCTGTGGTGCTCCGCGCAGAATCGACCACGCGCGTGCCTCGATAACGGGGAGGGTGATGGCGTTGAGGCGCGCCACGCGCTCGTCGGCTCCATCGCCCCCGAAGACACGGGATGCGAGAAGCGCCCGGTCCAGGCTCCCGTCCTCCCTCAGCAGGTCCTCCCCAAAAGCGCGAGCAACCTCGGTCAGCGTCGGCTCGCCAGGTTCGAGAATCACCCGCGCAATCGCGTCCGCGTCCGCCGTCACCGCGCCCAGAGACGCGAAGACGCGCGTCACCGAGGACTTACCGGAGCCGATGCCTCCGCTGACCGCAACGATGCGGCGCGGCCCCTGCGAATGAGGCGCGTCAATCGGACGAATGAGGGTGGCCGTGCAAGCCCCGCAGCTCAGAGTCGTGTTCACACCCACAGGGTAGCCCGCCAATTGTTGCTTTTCGTGGTCGTCATGCAAGAATTGGGGCTGTTATAGAACCCACACCATCAAGTGAGTAGCAGTGACGCAGACAGTCAATGACGATTCCGCTGGGCGCTCGAGCAGCACCGC
>CAUSHZ010000054.1:0-12509 GCA_963531605.1 uncultured Actinomyces sp. | reverse complement strand
TACCGGCGAGCGCACCGGAGCCGTACGGGGAGATGGCAGCACGCTTGTCCCAGTCACGCAGGCGCGCGACGTCGCGCAGCAGCGGCCACACGTGTGCCAGCAGGTGATGTGCAACGAGGACGGGCTGCGCGTGCTGCATGTGCGTACGGCCCGGCATCACGGCGTCGCCGGCACGCACGGCCTGCCCGACGAGAGCCTGAGCAATATCAAGAACGCGACCGGCCAGGTGACGCGCCTCCTCACGCAGGTACACGCGGATGAGCGTGGCGATCTGATCGTTACGGGAACGGCCAGCGCGGAGCTTGCCACCCAGCGTCGCACCCGCTCGCTCGATGAGGCCACGCTCAAGCGCAGTGTGGACGTCTTCATCGTCGGCGGCGGGCACAAACGCACCGGAGGCGACATCTGCGTCCAGACGGGCCAACGCATCGTGCATGTCGGCGCACTCCTGGTCGGTCAGCAGACCGACACGGTGCAGCTCATCAGCGTGCGCATGCGAGCCCGCGATATCCACGTGCGCCAGGCGGAAGTCGAAGTGCGTCGACACGCTCAGGGCAGCGAGCGCCTGCGAAGGTCCTCCAGAAAAACGGCCACCCCACAGGGAGACGTGCGTTTCGGACTGCGACATGAGATTCCTCCAGGGCCGGGGACGACGACGAGCTTCGTATGTTTTAAGAATATTCGAGATGTTGGCGGGCCGCCGACGGCCAGACCACGGGAACCTCGCCTCGGACCTTCACCCACGTCGCAATGATGACGAACAGCATCCAGTTACCCTCGAAAAGCAGACGCGACTCGGTAAACGACTGAATGAACATCGCGATGATGATAACCGCCGGAATGACGTCCCACAGGTTGTCGTCGATATGAGCGACCGCGACTTTGACGACGCGGTAGAGCGTCCAGACGATAGCAACGGTGATCATTGCCGCGCCCACGAAGCCGGTCGTCAACGCCGCCTCGACGTACGCGTTGTGTGCCTGATTGGTCGGCGTCCCGTCAGGTCGGATGACGAGAGAGGCAAAAGGCTCCATGTCCGTGGGCCAACCAATAAACCATCCCCAGCCACCGATTGGGCGCTGCGCGATAAGCGGCGCAACCGCATGCCAGATGACGGAACGCCCGCTCATGTCGGGGCTCCGCCCGAAAGCGTCGGCGATCATGTGGCGACAGAAGAACGCTCCAATCGCGGTCAGAACGCCGACGCCCGCGAACATGCCGACGACGCGTAGACGCAGGTACACCGGAACGCGGCGCTGAACGACCAAGCCCACGATGACGACCAGGCACCCGACCGTCGACAGAGCGACCGTCGCCGACTGTGTCAACAACATAACGACGCCACATGCCGCCAGCCAGAGCACCGTCGAGCGGCGCGCCGAACGTGTCTGCATGTATCGCAAAATCAGGCAGACCGCCAACAAAAGTGCCACAAAAGCAAGGGGGTTTCTGTTGCCGGGGAAGCCCTGAATCGGTCCTCCCTGAAGGAGAAGTCCGTCCACCCAGTAGTAGGAGGCGGGAAGCGGCCCTCTGCCCCACATGATGGGAGGTGCGAGCGGTCCATGCCCGAAGAAAGCAACCAAAGCCTCAAGAACGAACGATGAGCCGATGATCCACTGAAACGCGAGGATGAGGGCGTCCACGAGTTCGGTCAGTGGGAGCGCTACTGCCACGGCTATCGACACCAACGTCAGGGCTACCGACAAGACGACGTACTGTGCGCTCACAACGGGAGAAACGGACCACGCGCACGACAGGGCGCACCAGGCGACGAAGAGACACGTGGTGGTTGGAAAGCGACGCAGCAACAGCGAGCGCCCGGAGCTACGAAAGAGTACCACGAACGCCACAAGCAGGATCAGCGTTGGTACAAGCGAACCGATGTCCCCGAAGATACCCCGAACGCCCTTGCCGGCGAAGCCGACAAAGAACATCGCAGCAACCGTGTAGCGCATCATGCGCGTGCGCAGGGCATCATCACGATCACTCCCCACAGCATCGCTCACAGCGCTCGCCTCATACGTCATACACGAAACAGTAAGCGAGGCGGGAGCGGCCTTCTCGCCGCTCCCGCCTCTTGAAACCCAACTGAGACATTCTCTGTGAGAACGCCCTCAACCTGTCGGTCAGTAACCCATGTTCACGCCGAAACGCACGTCTCGGGCGGCCGCGAGCTTCGACTGCAGACCGTAGATGTCGATGAATCCGCGCGACGAGGACTGATCGAAGGTATCGCCGGTCTCGTAGGTCGCAAGATTAAAGTCGTAGAGCGAGGACTCCGAGCGGCGGCCGTTCACGGTCGCGCGACCGCCGTGCAGAACCATGCGGATGTCACCGGAGACGTACTCCTGCGTGTGCTCGATGAAGGCATCCATCGACTTCTTCAGCGGCGAGTACCACTGGGCCTCGTACACGAGCTCTCCCCAGGTCTGCTCCAGCTGGCGCTTGTAGCGGCGCTGCATGCGCTCAAGCGTCACGGACTCGAGGGCCTGGTGTGCCTCGATGAGCGCGACCGCGCCGGGGGCCTCGTAAATTTCGCGAGACTTGATGCCGACGAGGCGATCTTCGACCATGTCGATACGGCCGATGCCCTGAGCACCCGCGCGACGGTTCATTTCTTGAATGGCCTCGAGCGGCGTCACGCGGCGCCCGTCGATGGCAACCGGGATACCCTTTTCGAAGGTGATGACGACTTCGTCCGGCAGAGGCGGGTAGGTCGGGTCGTCGGTGTAGTTGTAGACGTCCTTGGTCGGAGCGTTCCACAGGTCTTCGAGGAAGCCGGTCTCGATGGCGCGGCCCCACACGTTCTGGTCGATCGAGAAGGGGTTGTGCTTGGTCGTCTCGATCGGCAGGTTGTGCTTCTCGGCGTAGTCGATCGCGACGTCCCGCGTCAGCGCGAGATCACGGACCGGTGAAATGCAGTCCATGTCGGGGGCCATCGAGGTAATCGAGACCTCGAAACGGACCTGGTCGTTGCCCTTGCCCGTGCAGCCGTGCGCGACGGTCGTCGCACCAAACTCGCGAGCTGCCTTCACCAGGTGCTTGGTGATGACGGGTCGCGACAGAGCCGATACGAGGGGGTACTTACCTTCGTACAGAGCGTTGGCCTTGAGCGCAGGCATGCAGTACTCTTCTGCGAACTCATCGCGGGCATCTGCCACGTACGCTTCCACAGCGCCACAGTCGAGGGCACGCTGACGAATGACCTCGAGATCCTCTCCACCCTGACCGACGTCAACGGCGACGGCGACGACCTCGCGGCCGGTCTGCTCGCCGATCCATCCGATGGCGACAGAGGTGTCCAGGCCGCCTGAATACGCCAGGACGACGCGATCTTTGCTCGACATGTGGGTTCCTTCCAATTGTTGGGTCCGTGGTGCCCGGGGCGTCCGTCAGAACGAGGCCGGGGCTAGTTTTCGGGGAGTGAGCCGGGTTCGGCGAGGGCCAGCAAGGAGCGTTCGACCTCGGCCGCACCTTCTTCGCTGCGGCAGATAACGAGGATTGTGTCGTCGCCGGCGATTGTTCCGGCGATCTCCTCGCGCCTCACAGCGTCGATCGACGACGCGAGGAGGTTGGCTGCACCTACCTGGGTGCGCAAAACGAGCTGGTTTCCCACCTTTACGGAGGTAACGAGGAGAAGCTGGCACCAGCGCGCCAGACGGACGTTGGCGGCTTCAGCGTCGTGGGTGAGCCCGCCGTCATGGTCGGGCACCGTGTAAATGAGTGCGCCGGACGCATCGCGGATCTTCGTCGCGCGCAGGTCCATCAGATCGCGCGAAAGGGTCGTCTGAGTGACGTCAATCCCCCGCTCGGCCAGGCGAGCGCGCAGTCCCTCCTGGCTACCGATCGACTCCGACGCCAGGAGATCACGGATCATCTCGTGCCGCGCACTCTTCGTGCTCGGAAATGCGGGTGCTGCACTCATATGCATGATTATACACATAAATGCATATAAATAAGCAAGCGGGCGAGGGATGTCCCTCACCCGCCTGCTATCAATGTTCTCAGGCGCGCAGCTGAGCCGCGATACCGTCAGCCCATGCGTCGATCGCGTCCCAGTCGCGGAAGTCGCCCTCAACAACACCGGCGAGGCGCGCAATCGAGCGCTCGCGCAGCGACAGGAGCGCCGGCTTGTAGCGTCCCGGGAACGTACGCAGCTCACGACAGTTCACGTGGGTGAGCAGCGGGCCGACACGATTGTCATCCTGCTCGGAGTGCTTCGGAACGCCATTCATACCGACGGAGAAGGCCCAGACCGGCTTGTCACGCAGATCATCCTTGAAGCGCTCCATAAAGTCGTGCGCCTCGGGCATCCACTGGAGAATGTAAACGGCAGAGCCGACGATCACGGCATCGTAGGCCTCAACCGTGACCACGTCAGCGGGCGCGACGCGATCGACGGTAAAGCCCGCCGCCTCGAGGCGCTTCGCGATGGCGTCGGCGACCTCGTCCGTCGCCCCGTGCTTTGATGCTGCAGTAACAAGGATGTGCATGTACCCATCGTAAAGCGAAGACCGGTCGAACCGATGGGCACAACGCCCCAAATGAGTGGGGTGCCACACCGCCGATTCGACCGGTCAATCGCTTGATGGACCTTAGGCGCGCAACGACGCCCCCAGGACCTTGGACGCCTTCGCTACGACCTGCTCGCGGACCTGCGAGGATTCTTTCGCGGTCAGCGTGTGGTCGGCCGCGCGCAGACGCAGCGCAAAGGCGAGAGAGCGGTAGCCCTCGGGCACCTGGTCGCCCTTGTAGATGTCGAAGAGCGTCACGGACTCGGCGAGCTGCCCCGCACCCTGGCGCACGATCTGCTCGACACGCGAGGCCGGGATATCGGAGGGCACGACGAGAGCGATGTCTTCCTTCGCCAGCGGGAACGTCGAAACAGCCTTGACCTGAATGGGCTGCTCGCTCATCTGCGAGATCAGTGCATCGATGTCGATCTCGAACGCGCACGAACGGGCCGGCAGGCCGAATGCGCGGCACGCGGCGGGCGACAGCTCGCCAGCGAGAGCAACATCCACGAGGTCGCGTCCAGCGCGCACGAAGACGCGCGCGACGCGGCCGGGGTGGAACGGCGCGACCGCAGCGGGATCCGTCGCCGGAGCGGGCATCGGAGCCCCCTTGTGCGCGGGCACCTCGTCCATCCAGGCGCGTGTCACCTCGACACGAACGCCGAGCCCCGAGGCCACACGACGCACGTACTCGAGGGCATCAGCCCAGTCGTAAACGCGGGCGTTCGAAAGGACGCCGGCCGGAACAGCCTGACCGGTGAGGACACCACCGATGTGCCATGGCTGCGCCGGAATACCGGCCTCGAGGGCTGCGAGCACCTCGTCGGAGGGGCGCTGCTCTGCGCTGGGTAGGTCCGCAGGAACGGTTCCTGCAGGACGGGCGACCTTGGCGACCTCGAAGATCGCGACATCCGCGTTGGAGCGCGACACGTTACGGCCAGCGACATCAAGAAGCGTATCGAGCACCGTCGTGCGCAACCAAGGCGCATCATCTGCCATGGGATTGCGCAGACGCAGGGCCTCGCGGCGCGGATCATCGGCGGGAATGCCCTGACGATCCCAGGTGTCGGACACGAAGGGGTAGGACTCGACCTCGACCAGTCCCCCATCAGCCAGCGTAGCGGCGGCCAGACGGCGAGCCTTTTGCGCAGTCGTCAGGCCGTGGCCCGCCGGGGCGGTCGGCATGATCACGGGAATGTTGTCGTAGCCGTCAAGGCGAGCAACTTCCTCAACCAGATCGGCCGGGAGCCTGAGGTCGGGACGCCACGAGGGAGCCGTCACCGTGAACACTCCGTTGTCCGGGCCTTCGACGACGCAACCAACGGTGCGCAAAAGATCGGCGATGCGTTCGGGGCTGTGCGCCACACCCGTCAGGCGCTCCACCTCGCCGACGGGCAGCGAGATAACGACGTCATCGCCGCGCTGGTCCACGTCGGTGACGCCTCCGTCGACCGTGCCTCCGCCGTATTCGAGGAGAAGCTCGACAGCGCGCTGGGCGGCCACCGCAGGAAGCTGCGGGTCCGTGCCGCGCTCGAAGCGCTTCGCGGCCTCCGAGTGCAGCTTGTGGCGGCGCGAGCTACGAGCGATGGACACCGCATCGAAGTGCGCGGCCTCGAAAAGAATGTCGGTCGTGCCCTCCCCGACCTCGGAGTAGGCACCGCCCATGACACCGGCGATACCGATGATGCGCGAACCTTCTCCCTCGGGAGAATCGGTGATGAGCAGATCCTGCGGGTCGAGCTCGCGCTTTTCCTCATCCAGGGTCACCAGCGTTTCGCCCGCGCGGGCGCGGCGCACGACGATCGGAGCAGCCAGGTCGCCCAGGTCGTAGGCGTGCATCGGCTGGCCGAGGTCGAGCATGACGTAGTTCGTAATGTCGACGGCGAGAGACACCGAGCGCATGCCAGCTGCCTCGAGACGCTCGACCATCCAGCGGGGGGTCGGAGCATTGGGGTTCGTGCCACGCACGATGCGAGCAACAAAACGATCCACGCCGACGCGCCCACGGATCGGGGCCTCGTCGGAGAAGACGACGGGGAAACCGTCCGCGTTCGCGGCCGGCGGCTCAGCTGCGATCACGCCCGGCAGGCCCGGGTCGCGGAAGGAAGCGCCCGTCGAGTGCGAGTACTCGCGAGCGATACCACGCATGGAGAAGCAGTAGCCGCGGTCCGGGGTCACGTTGATCTCGAGAACCTCTTCGCCCAGGCCGAGCCAGGACACAATGTCCGTGCCGACGGCGGGAATCTCACGGTCCGGGAAGTACTTCGGCAGCACGATGATGCCGTCGTGATCCTCCCCCAGTCCGAGTTCGCGCGCGGAGCAGATCATGCCGTCGGAAACGTGACCGTAGGTCTTGCGCGCGGCGATCTGGAAGTCGCCGGGCAGAATCGCACCGGGCAGCGACACGACGACCAGGTCGTCGACGTCGAAGTTGTGGGCACCGCAGATGATGCCGCGGCTCGGCAGATCCGACGGCTCCTTACCGGTGCCGGGGGCGTCGTTATGTTCGCCGACGTCCACGCGGCAGTAGTTCACGATCTTGCCGTTCGAGGCAGTCTCCTCCACGCGGGTCAGAACGCGACCCACAACGAGCGGGCCGGTGACGCGCGCCGGGTGAATCTCTTCTTCTTCCAGGCCGACCTTCACGAGGGCGGCTGCGAGCGCCTGCGCGTCCGTGCCCTCGGGGACGTCAACGTGGTCAGACAGCCAGCTCAGCGGAACCATAGGCATGTCAGTTACCCCTTCCATTCACTCCGAACTGCTGGGAGAAGCGAACGTCTCCCTCAACGATGTCATGCATGTCGGCGATGCCGTGACGCAGCATCAGCGTGCGCTCGATACCCATGCCGAACGCGAAGCCCGAGTAGACCTCGGGGTCGATGCCGTTGGCGCGCAGCACGTTCGGGTTGACCATGCCGCAGCCGCCCCACTCGATCCAGCCGGGGCCGCCCTTCTTCTGGGGGAACCACAGGTCCATCTCGGCGCTGGGTTCGGTGAACGGGAAGTACGAGGGACGCAGGCGAGTCTTCGCCTCGGGGCCAAACATCGCCTTGGCGAAGTGGTCAAGAACGCCCTTGAGGTGAGCCATCGTCAGCCCCTTGTCGACTGCGAGGCCCTCCACCTGATGGAACACCGGCGTGTGGGTCGCGTCGAGCGCGTCGGAGCGGAAGACCTTGCCCGGACAGGCCACATAGAGCGGAACACCGCGGGAAAGCATCGCGTGCGACTGAACCGGAGAGGTGTGCGTGCGCATCACGAGGTGAGCGCCGTCCTCGGTCTCGGCACCGACGCTGCGGCCGTCGATGTAAAGCGTATCCTGCATCTGGCGCGCGGGGTGATCGATATCAAAGTTCAGGGAGTCGAAGTTGAACCACTCGTGCTCGATCTCCGGACCCTCGGCGATATCCCAGCCCATCGCCACGAAGAAGTCGGCGACCTCTTCCATCAGGGTCTCGAGCGGGTGGCGAGCACCCGCCGGGCGACGCGTGGTCGGCAGCGTCACGTCGACGGATTCCTCGACGAGCATGCGAGCCTCGTGCTCAGCCGCGAGGACAGCCTTGCGTTCCTCGAGCGCCTCGGTCAGCGCCTTGCGCGCCTGCCCGAGGTTCTTACCGGCGAGACCACGCTGCGCGGGTTCAAGCGAGCCAATCGTACGATTCGCGGTCACGAGCGGTGCCTGGTCACCAAGGATCGCAGCTCGAACGGTTTTCAGGGCGTCAAGGGAGTCCGCGGCTTCGATATCGGCGAGGCCGGCCTCGCGAACTGCGTTGACGGCTGCCTCGTCAAGAGGATCAAGGTCAGGGGCATTGCCAGCCATGTCCTGCTTCCTTCTTCTTTCCATCTGGGGTCATTCCTGCGCGCATCACGCGCACCGCCCACCATCCTACCCGTTCGCCTATCCTCACAGCTCACCGGATCCACGGGCGCGCTACCCTGTAAGACGTGAATGCGCTCTTGCGCTCCATTCGCTCACCAAAGGATTTCCGTGTCCCACATTACGCAACCGGAGGGCGGCGCCCCGGCCTCGTCGCAGACGCCAGCCCTGTTTTCCGCTAAGCGCGTGCGCATCCAGCACATCGCGCGCGCCAAGGCCGAGGGCATTCCCCTCACGATGCTCACCGCCTACGATGCTCTCACCGCGCCCATCCTCGAGGCCGCGGGCGTGGACATGCTGCTCGTCGGTGACTCACTCGGCAACGTGATTCTTGGCCACAGCTCGACGCTGCCCGTCACCTTGGAGGACATGGAGCGCGCCACCGCCGCCGTCGCTCGCTCGACCTCCCGCGCCATGATTGTGGCCGATCTGCCCTTCGGCACGTACGAGGACACGGTCGAGCACGCGTTTGCCTCCGCAACTCGCCTCATGAAGGCTGGCGCGCACGCGGTCAAGCTTGAGGGCGGGCGCAGCCGCGCCCACATCATCGCGGGCCTCGTCTCTGCCGGTATCCCCGTGTGCGCGCACCTTGGCTACACGCCCCAGTCAGAAAACACCCTCGGCGGGCCCCGCATGCAGGGCCGAGGAGCCGGTGCCGATGCGCTTCGCCGAGACGCCGAAGCCGTCGAACAGGCCGGTGCCTTCGCTGTCGTCTTCGAGATGGTGCCTGCGTCGATCGCCACTGAACTGACCCAGAGCCTGACCATCCCGACCATCGGTATCGGCGCGGGCCCAAACACGGACGGCCAGGTGCTGGTCTGGTCCGATATGGCCGGCTACTCCGAGTGGACGCCGTCGTTCGTTCGCACCTTCGGCCTGCTCGGGCAGGCCCTGCGCGAGGCGGCGTCCGACTACGTGGAGGCTGTACGCGAGCGCTCCTTCCCTGGCCCCGACAACTACAAGAACGACTGACGCCACCCGCTGAAAAGAGGACAACCCATGGAAGCATCCGCACTCGCCCGTCGCGCGCCCCTCGGCACGCTCAAGCCCGGTCGTGTCTCGCCGATGCGCGCGGTTCCCGAGCACATCGAGCGCCCCGAATACATGTTCCACGACGGCCCCGAGCGCGTCACTGCCTCGGAGATCAAGAGCCCTGAAACCATCGCGAAAATCCGTGAGGCCGGACGTATCGCGGCGGGCGCCATCGAGGCCGTCGGCGCGGCCATCGCACCCGGCGTCACCACCGAGGAGCTCGACCGCATCGGCCACGAGTTCCTCATCGCGCACGACGCCTACCCCTCGTGCCTGGGCTACATGGGCTTCCCCAAGTCCATCTGCACCTCCATCAACGAGGTCATCTGCCACGGCATCCCGGACGACCGTCCGCTCGAAGACGGCGACATCATCAACATCGACATCACCGCCTACAAGGACGGCGTCCACGGCGACACCTGCGCGATGTTCGAGGTCGGCACCGTCGACGAGGAATCCCACCTACTCATCGAACGCACGAAGAACGCCATGATGCGCGGCATCAAGGCCGTCGGCCCGGGCCGCGAGATCAACGTCATCGGTCGCGTCATCGAAGCCTACGCGAAGCGCTTCGACTACGGCGTGGTGCGCGACTACACCGGACACGGCGTCGGCGAGGCGTTCCACTCGGGCCTGATCATCCCCCACTACGACGCAGCACCCGCCTACAACACGGTCATGGAACCTGGCATGGTCTTCACGATCGAGCCGATGCTGACCCTCGGCACGGTCGAGTGGGAGCAGTGGGACGACGACTGGACGATCGTCACCGCCGATCGTTCGCGCACGGCCCAGTTCGAGCACACGATCGTCGTCACCGAGGATGGGGCCGAGATCCTCACCCTTCCCTGACACGGATTCTTCGATGCCCGCCTCCGGCTCTCACAGTCTGAGGCGGGCCTCGCTATTAGTCGTGACATCCCATACAATTCGGTTACGACGGGCTTCAGGGGCCCGCGGACAACAGGATTTCATTACCCGAGGAGGGGTCATGACCCAGGTCGCATGCGGCATCGATATCGGCGGATCGGGCGTCAAAGGCGCGCTCGTTGATCTGGAAACCGGAGAGTACATCGGAGATCAGGTTCGAATCCCCACCCCCAACCCTGCGACACCCGACGCGGTCGCGGCGGTATGCCGCGAGGTCATCGACCAGCTCGGCGTCAAGAACGGCGTTCCGATCGGCGTGACCTTCCCCGCCCCCG
This sequence comes from uncultured Actinomyces sp., assembly GCA_963531605.1. Taxonomy (GTDB): domain Bacteria; phylum Actinomycetota; class Actinomycetes; order Actinomycetales; family Actinomycetaceae; genus Pauljensenia. The sequence continues at coordinate 1,884 of CAUSHZ010000054.1, read as the reverse complement.
TCTTTGATGGCGTCATTCCCTACATGGCGAACCTCGACCAGTCGTGGGTCAACGTCGACGTCGACGAGCTCATGGAGCGCTACCTGGGCCGCGCCGTCGTCGCGCTCAACGACGCGGACGCGGCAGGCATCGCCGAGGTCGCCTACGGCGCAGCCAAGGGCCGCGACGGCGTCATCGTGTTCACCACCCAGGGCACCGGCATCGGCTCGGCGATCATCGTCAACGGCACTCTCCTCACCAACACCGAGCTCGGCCACCTCGAGATCGACGGCACCGATGCGGAGAAGAACGCATCCTCGGGCCAGAAGACCCTCCAGGGCCTGGATTGGGAGCAGTGGGCGCAGCGCCTCCAGCGCTACTACAGCCACGTCGAGTTCCTGCTCAACCCCGACCTTTTCGTGGTCGGCGGCGGCGTGTCTGAGAACCACGAGAAGTTCATGCCGCTCCTTCATCTGAAGACCCCGATGATCCCCGCGAAGCTGCTCAACACCGCCGGCATCGTGGGTGCCGCCTACTACGCGGCGCGCCACAGCGCCTGATCGCGGACGCACCGAGCACGCAGACGCACCAAGCACGCAGAAGGACCCCGACGCGAGTCGGGGTCCTTCCGGCATCTGTCGGCCTATACGCCGGGTTCTGTCACGCACCCCGTTACCGGTCGTGCGGTGGCGACCATCTATCTAGGACCGCCGTTACCGACGGCCTCCAGCAACCTACCCGCAGGCATTGGACGGGCCGCCCTGCCTGCTGCTCGGTCTTGCTCCGGGTGGGGTTTACCTAGCCGACGCGGTCACCCGCGCCGCTGGTGAGCTCTTACCTCACCTTTTCACCCTTACCGCCGCATGCGCGCCGGTGGTTTGTTTTCTGTGGCACTGTCCCGCGGGTTACCCCGGGTGGCTGTTAGCCATCACCCTGCCCTGTGGAGCCCGGACGTTCCTCGAGCGTTTCCGCGCGCGGCCGCCCAGCCGGCAGATCCGCATCGATCATAGCGCGCGTGGCCGCGCCCCCGCGATAGGGTGGTCACCATGCTGATCTGGTTGCCCCCATCGGAGGGGAAGAACGCGCCCGCGCAGGGCCCGTCTTTGGACGTCAACGCGCTGTCGCGCGCCGGCCTTGCGACAAGCCGTCGCACCGTGTGCGATACGCTCGCTGCTCTCGGGGACGGCCCCGAAGCCACAGCCGTTCTCAAAGTCGGCGCGAGGATCGACCTGTCCGTCAACACCGCGCTCGATTCTGCGCCCTGCGCCCCGGCCTCGTCGGTGTTTACCGGAGTGCTCTACGAGGCAATCGAGGAGTGCGCGCCGGGCGCGTGGTCGAAGGCAGGCGCGGCGCACGTGTCGATCTTTTCTGGCCTCTTCGGCGTCCTCTCCCCCAGCGACGTCATTCCGGACCACCGTCTTGCAATGGGCGTGTCGCTGCCCGGCCTCGGTGTGCTCTCGACCTGGTGGGCACCGCGCCTTGACGAGGCGCTGTCCTCCGAGGCGTCGGAGCGCATCATCATCGATGGCCGTTCCGGCCCGTATCGCGCCGCGTGCAAGGCCCCGTGGGCACGGGTGTGGGAGCTGCGCGTCGAGCGCGAGGCGGACGGTAAACGCTCGGTGATCTCCCACGACGCGAAGCGTTGGCGCGGCGCCATCACCGGCCTGCTGCTTGCCTCCGGCGGATACGGTGCCGAGGAAACGGCGGCGGCCGAGAGAGCCCTGGAGGAGGCCGCATACTCGCTGTCACTGGGGGACGCGAAGGGAAACGAGCACCGCGTGACTGACGTGGAATACGGCCCCGAAAAGCAGACGAAAAAGGGCGGATCGACACGCACAGTAACGTTGGTCACGCACTGACAGGTAGGCTATCCTTTTTCCGGAACCTGCAGGGTGCAGGACCGGC
>CAUSHZ010000053.1:0-13216 GCA_963531605.1 uncultured Actinomyces sp. | reverse complement strand
CCGTGGGCTGTGCCATCGCCCTGCTCGTCTCCTACCGCAAGCCGCGCGAGTACGAACAGCGCGAGACCTCCTTCAATTCCAACGACGATAAGCCCATCAACATGGTGAAGGTGTGGGCCGCCGTCGCGGCCCTCGTCGCATGCTTCGTCATCCAGGCGGTCCTTACCAAGATGGACTCCGAGGCCGACCCGCTGCTCGTGGGCGCCCTGGTGGGCCTGTGCATGATGCTCGGCATGCGCGTCGTGCCGTGGCAGCAGGCCGACGATGTGTTCAGCGGCGGCATGAAGATGATGAGCCTTATCGGCCTCATCATGATCACCGCCCAGGGCTACGCCTCGGTCCTGAAGGCATCGGGCCAGATCGAGCCGCTCGTCCAGCAGACCTCCGCGATGTTCAATGGCTCCAAGTCCCTGGCTGCGGTCATCATGCTGGTGGTCGGCCTCATCATCACGATGGGCATCGGCTCGTCCTTCTCGACCCTGCCGATCATTTCGGCGATCTACGTGCCCCTGTGCATCGCCCTGGGCTTCTCCCCCATGGCCACGGTCGCCCTCATCGGCACCGCGGGCGCGCTGGGCGACGCCGGTTCTCCCGCGTCCGACTCGACGCTTGGCCCGACATCCGGTCTCAACATCGACGGTCAGCACGACCACATGCGAGACACGGTCATCCCCGAGTTCATCCACTACAACATTCCGCTGTTGGTCGGTGGCTGGATCGCGGCGATGGTCCTCTGATTCCGTCGTTCTTCTCTACGAGGCCGGGGCTGGGTTGCACGAACGCGTAACCTGGCCCCGGCCTCGTGTGAGCAACCCGCCGGGCACCACGAGGCCCAGCATTGGACCGAAATGCCCGGTGAAACGTAGGCTAGTGGGGCAAACAGTCCACGACTCGGATGGAGACAACTCAATTATGGCCATGAACACCCGTGCGCAGGCGCCTCGCGTGCCCGACCGCGCCGCCCCCGAAGGCCTCGAAGCCAAGTGGGGTGAGGCCTGGGAAAGCCAGGGCACCTACGCTTTTGACCGCACCGCGACGCGCGAGCAGGTGTACTCGATCGACACTCCCCCGCCGACGGTATCCGGCTCCCTGCACATCGGCCATGTTTTCTCCTACACGCACACCGACGTCGTGGCCCGCTACCAGCGCATGATGGGCAAGTCCGTGTTCTACCCGATGGGTTGGGACGACAACGGATTGCCCACCGAGCGCCGCGTGCAGAACTACTTCGGCGTGCGCGTGGACGCGACGCTGCCCTACGACCCCGACTTTGAGCCCCCGCACGTGGGCGGCGACGGCAAGTCGATCAAGGCTCGCGACCAGAAGCCGATTTCCCGTAAGAACTTCGTGGAGCTGTGCGAGCGCCTCACCGTCGAGGACGAGGCTCAGTTCGAGGCGCTGTGGCGCTACCTGGGCCTGAGCGTGGACTGGAAGCAGAACTACCAGACGATCGGCGCGCGTGCGCGCAAGGTCGCCCAGGCCGCGTTCCTGCGCAACCTGGCGCGCGGCGAGGCCTACCAGGCCGAGGCCCCGGGCCTGTGGGACGTCACCTTCCAGACGGCGGTCGCCCAGGCTGAGCTGGAGAGCCGCGAGTACCCGGGCTTCTACCACCGCCTGGCCTTCCACATCACCGACGCCGAGGCCGCCGCGAAGGCTGCCGCCGCCGGCGCGCCCGTCGAGGACGGCGTGGACGTGTGCATCGAGACGACGCGCCCGGAGCTGCTGGCCGCCTGCGTCGCCCTGATCGCCCACCCGGACGACGAGCGCTACAAGCCGCTGTTCGGCACGACGGTCGCCTCCCCCGTGTACGGCGTCGAGGTGCCGATCCTGCCCCACCCCGAGGCCGAGATGGACAAGGGCGCGGGCATCGCCATGTGCTGTACCTTCGGCGACACGACCGACATCGACTGGTGGCGTGACCTGGAGCTGCCGCTGCGCGCGATCCTGCGCAAGGACGGCCGTATCATCACCGAGATCCCCGAGTGGATCACGACCGACGCGGGCCGCAAGGCCTTCGAGGAGATCACGGGCAAGACGACGTTCTCCGCGCGCGAGGCCGTGGTGGCCGCCCTGCGTGAGTCGGGCGAGCTGAAGGGCGAGCCGACCAAGACGATGCGTCAGACCAACTTCTTCGAGAAGGGCGACAAGCCCCTCGAGATCGTCACCTCGCGCCAGTGGTACATCCGTAACGGTGGCCGCGCGTGGACGAACCCGGCCTCGGGCACGGATCTGAACGAGGAGCTCATCGGCCGCGGCCGCGAGCTGGAGTTCCACCCCGACTTCATGCGCGTGCGCTACGAGAACTGGGTGAAGGGCCTGAAGGGCGACTGGCTGGTGTCCCGTCAGCGCTTCTTCGGCGTGCCGTTCCCGCTGTGGTACCGCGTGGACGCGGACGGCCAGGTCAACTACGACGACATCATCACCCCGTCTGAGGCTGCGCTGCCGGTCGATCCGTCGACGGACGTGCCGGAGGGCTACACGGAGGATCAGCGCGGCGTGGCCGGCGGCTTCGTGGGCGAGCTGGACATCATGGACACGTGGGCGACGTCCTCGCTGTCCCCGCAGCTGGCGTGTGGCTGGCTGGATGACGAGGACCTGTTCGCTCGCACGTACCCGATGGATCTGCGCCCGCAGGGCCAGGACATCATTCGTACGTGGCTGTTCTCCACCGTGGTGCGCGCGGACCTGGAGTTCGGCGCGCTGCCGTGGAAGCACGCGGGCCTGTCGGGCTGGATCCTGGATTCGGACCACAAGAAGATGTCCAAGTCCAAGGGCAACGTCGTGACCCCCATGGGCATCCTGGAGAAGTACGGGTCGGATGCCGTGCGCTACTGGGCGGCGTCGGCTCGCCTGGGCCTGGATGCGGCGTTCGACGAGCAGCAGATGAAGATTGGTCGCCGCCTGGCGATCAAGGTGCTGAACGCCTCGAAGTTCGCCCTGACGATGGGCGGCGAGGGCGCGGCGATCGATCTGGATCCGGCGCTGGTGACGGTGCCGCTGGATCGTTCGGTGCTGGCGGCGCTGGCCTCCGTCATCGACGAGGCCTCGGCTGCCCTGGCGTCCTACGAGCACTCTCGCGCGCTCGAGGTCACGGAGTCGTTCTTCTGGACGTTCTGCGACGACTACCTGGAGCTGGTCAAGGAGCGCGCCTACAACCGTGATGGCGCGTGGGACGAGGCCTCGGCCGCGTCGGCCCGTGCGGCTCTGGCGATCGTCATCGACAACGTCGTGCGCCTGCTGGCCCCCTACCTGCCGTACGTGACGGAAGAGGTGTGGAGCTGGTACCGCGAGGGCAGCGTGCACACCGCCCCGTGGCCGGTTGCGGCTGACCTGGCTGGCGTCGAGGGCGATCCCTCGGTGCTCGAGGCCGCGTCCTCTGCTCTGATCGCGCTGCGTCGCGTGAAGTCTGAGGCGAAGGTGTCGCCGCGTACGCCGTTCCTGGCGGTGACGGTGCGCGCCCCGCAGGCTCAGGTCGAGGCCCTGGAGTCCGTGAAGGGCGACCTCGAGGCCGCATCCAAGGCCGTGGGCGCCCTGACCGTGGCCGCCTCCGACGACGCTGAGGCCACCGAGGCCGTCGTCGAGTCCTTCGAGCTGGGCGAGGCTCCTGCGAAGCGCAAGGGCTGATCGTTAGGCTGCTGGGGGGCCGCCCGTGGGGAACCACGGGCGGCCCCCTGCCTGTCTTCAGCGTCGAAGGACATAGTAACAGCGAGACCACGAAAGCTATTCCGCCACGATTCTACCTGTACTTGTTTGACACGCGAAAAAGATGAACATTGCAACGGCAACCGCGTTACACTGCAAATGTCGGCACGCTCCAAGTAACAATTTCTCACAGACGAGAACCTGTAAGAAGACTAGCGACAATGAAGTTACCAAGCTAACAACAATAACGCTTTCAAAACAAACTTGACATCAATTGAATAGTTAACCTATTTTAACAAAAATAGCAGCACTTGTACTACAAAAGATAAACAAATCCACTTTACGAAATAATCAGAGAGTCAAACTGGCACATCAAAGACAAGCAGCACAATTCACCCAACCAGAACACAAGGAGGCATCACCATGACACATCACACCACCAGTCATCTCACAATAATAAGTCGACTCGGCGAACTCTACTTTGACGGCGACAAGAAATTACAAAGAGAGTTTTATGAATACTTAACGCAATATCCGCCATGCATTCATAATTTCCCATGCCCCCTATTCGACCTGCTTGACCGCTTCACACACGCCGACGATGCACAGCCTATCGAAAACCCAACAGACGAACTTCGAAAACTACTTGAAGAAGCGGGGAAAGTTCTAGAGACCCCTCTCCACACACCCGACAGCATCATCGCCCAGAGTGAATACAGAAAAGTGGAGAACCTTCCTAATTTTTTGGCAAACTTTACAAATGACACGAATGACTACTACCTCGACATCGACGAAAGAATACTTGAAAAACCCTCAGAAACAGATAAGCACGAACAAGAATTACACAAACACATGAAGGAAATGGGTGAGGCTTACAGGCGACTATTATCGCAGATCGGCATTCAGATCCCGTGACAGATCTTGAGAACGTCTAGGAAGTACTTCCGACGAGCGAAGTTACTCTCACATCCCGACGAAGCATGGGGGCCGCCCGTGGAAATCCACGGGCGGCCCCCTTTCGCACATCAGGTGGCGGCCCTGCGGCCAATGCTAAGGCTTCCATCACCAGGCGTGCCGCAGATGTGCATGGGCGTTGTTAGGGTGAAGCCATGGCCATCTCAACGCTTGACGAGTACCTCGCGACCATCCCGAACGACGACAATCGCGCGCGGATGGTGGACGTACTGGTGTGGGTGGGACTCACCTACCCGGAGCTGGAGCTGCGCATCGCGTGGAACCAGCCGATTTTTACCCACCACGGGACGTACATCATCGGATTCTCGGCCGCGTCCAAGCACATGGCAATGGCCCCCGAACGCGCCACCATGATCCGCTTCGAGCCGGTCATGCGCGAGCGCGGCACGGACTTCGGAAAGATGTTTGCCCGCCAGCCCTGGAACAAGCCCTTCGACTACGAACTCCTCGACGCCTTCATCCAGCACCAGCTCGCAGAGAAGCAGGACATCACCTCATTCTGGCGCCCCAAGGAGCACGAACTCGCAGCCGCCGAGGCCGTCGCATCCGGCGCGCAGCCGCCCGCCGTCCGCGAGCGCACAGCAGATGATAGTCAGCTAGCCGATTCCTTCTTGGAAGAGTTCAAGCGTTACGCCGACAACCCCACGCCCGGGCATCCGTTCGAGCAGCTCAACGAGCAGCTCAAGCAGGCCGTGCGGGACTACGAGGAGCACCCCGACGATGTGTACACGCTCGATGAGGTGAAGGCCGAGCTCGGGCTGGACTAGTACCGACGCGGGTTTGCTCCGCCCGGCGACAGCAGGCGCAGGCAGCCACCCCTAAAGACACTCCCTCTCCCCCACCCTACGGTCGCGTAGGATAGGAGGAGTAGTAGCAGCGCCGCCGGCCTCGTCCCGCGGCCCCACCCGCCCGCCGACCAGGGAGCAGACATGACCGCCGAAGAAACCCCGGCCTCGTCCAACGACGAAGAGACGACGCAGGCGCAGGCGCAGGCAACAACCGAAGCCCTCGAATGGCACGCCCCCGTCCTGGTGCGCATCGACGAGCACACGACGATCCCCCACCTGCTCAAAGAACGCGTGCAGCGCGGCGCGACCCGCCCGCTGATCCTGCGCAAGATCGGCATCGGCGACACGTGGCGCTCCATCACGGCGCGCGAGTTCTACGACGAGGTGCACGCGCTCGCCGCCGGCCTCATCGCGCGGGGCCTCGAGCCCGGCGACCGGGTCGCGATCATGAGCCGCACCCGCTACGAGTGGACGCTCCTCGACTTCGCGTGCTGGGCGGCCGGCCTCGTCCCCGTGCCCATCTACGAGACCAGCTCCATCGACCAGGTCGCCCACGTCCTCGTCGACGCGGACGTCCACCTCATCATCACCGAAACCGTGTCCATGGCGGAGATCGTGCGCGCGGCAGCAGCGCGAGAAAACCGGGACAACACCCACGTGCTCTCCCTGGACTCCGAGGCCATCGAAACCCTCATCGCGGAGGGCTCGGCCACCCCGCGCGAGCGCGTCCTCGCCCGCTCCGAAGCCCTCACCAAGGACGACATCGCCACCATCGTCTACACGTCGGGAACGACGGGCACACCCAAGGGCACGGTCCTGTCCCACGAGAACTTCACGAACCTGTGCCTCAACGCCCACGCGTGGATGCCGGAAATCGCGGCGGGCAAGAACTCGCGCCTGCTCCTCTTCCTGCCCCTGGCCCACGTGTTCGCGCGTTTCCTGCAGGTCTTCCAGATCAGCGGCAACGGCGTCCTCGGCCACGCCTCCAACATCAAGAACCTGCTGGGCGACCTGGCATCCTTCAAGCCGAGCTACCTCCTGGTCGTCCCGCGCGTCCTGGAGAAGATCTACAACTCGGCGGACACGAAGGCGTCCGGCCCCAAGCGAAAGATCTTCCGCTGGGCGGCCAAGGTCGCGATCGCCTACTCCCAGGCCCTGGACACGGAAGACGGCCCAAGTGCTTCTCTCAAGGCCCAGCACGCGCTGGCGGACAAGCTCGTCTACCAGCAGATCATCCGCCTGGTGGGCGGCAACGCGGACTACATCGTGTCGGGCGGCGCGCCCCTGGCGACCTGGCTCGCGCACTTCTACCGCGGCGTCGGCATCCCCGTCCTGGAGGGCTACGGCCTGACCGAGACGGTCGGCCCGGTCTCCGTCAACACGCCCCGCCTGTCCAAGATCGGCACCGTGGGCCCGGCCCTGCCGCCCATGTCCTTCAAGATCAGCGACGAGGGCGAGATCCTGCTCAAGGGCTCGAGCGTCTTCCAGCGCTACCACAACGACCCCGAGGCCACGGCCGCCTGCTTCACCGAAGACGGCTGGTTCCGCACGGGCGACCTGGGGTCCCTGGACCGCGACGGCTACGTGTCCATCACGGGCCGCGCGAAGGAGATCATCGTGACGGCGGGCGGCAAGAACGTCGCCCCGGCCGCCCTCGAAAACCCGATGCGCTCCCACCCGCTCATCTCCCAGGTCCTGGTCGTCGGCGACCAGCGGCCCTTCGTCGCCGCGCTCATCACGCTGGACGCGGAGATGCTGCCCGATTGGCTCGCCGCGCACTCGCTACCCCCGATGAGCGTGGCCGAGGCAGCCACGAACGTCGAGGTCTTGGCCTCCCTGGAAAAGGCGGTGGCCTCGGCAAACGAGCACGTCTCGCGCGCCGAGTCGATCCGCAAGATCAAGGTCCTCACGACCGACTTCACGGAGGCGAACGGCCTGCTCACCCCCTCGCTGAAGGTCAAGCGCCTGGAGGCCACGCGCCGCCTCGCACCGATCATCGACGAGATCTACGGCGGTCCCGTGCAGGACTGACGCCCCATGAACGAGGCCGTGGCCGGCTCGCGCTCCCCCTCAGTATCGGGGTTGGCGAGCCGGCCACGGCTTTCTTGTGTGGGTGCCCTACTGCGAGGCGAGCGCCGCTGTGGGCGGCGTGCGGGCCGCTCGGATCGCGGGGTAGAGCCCGGCGACGGCGCCGATGAGGAGAGTGGCGCCGAGGCCTGCGGCGATCACCCACCAGTGCAGGGTGGGCGGCCAGCCGTACGCGTAACACATGCCCCAGGTGACGCCGGCGCCGATGAGGCATCCGGCGAGTCCTCCGAGGAAGGACAGGAGCAGGGCTTCGGCCAGGAACTGCACGGTGATGTGTCCCCGCTTGGCGCCCAGTGACCGGCGCAGGCCGATCTCCTTGCGGCGTTCCAGGACGGAGATGATCATCGTGTTGGCCACGCCGATACCGCCGACGAGCAGGGCGATCGAGCCGACGCCGGCGAGCAGGGTCGTGAGCGTCTGGTCGGCCGCGTTCTGGGCGGCCAGCGCGTCGGAGGGGCGCGAGACCTTCAGGCCGGTGGCGCCCTGCGGGGCGAGCGTGGGTCCGAGGAGCTCGCGGACGGTCTCCACCTGGTCCTCGGTGGAGCGCTCGTAGATCGTCGTGGGAGTCTTGCCCGCGTCGAAGTACGTGCCCGCGGCTGACACGCCGATCAGCGCGGCGTTATCGAGTTCCTCGGCCAGGGGTGCCGGATCCATGATGCCCAGGACGGTGAACGACATGCCGCCCAGCCACACCTGGGTGCCCGGCTCGACGACGCCGAGCAGCTGCGCGGCCTTCGAGCCCAGGACGACGCCCGGGTACTTCGCGGTGGCGTCGTTGAGCCACGCGCCTTTCTTCATGGTCCCGGAGACGACCTTCAGGAGGTTCGTGTCGGCTGCCATCGTGATGATGCCGCCGGTCGCGTTCGGGTCGGACAGGCGCGAGCGGTACACGGAGACGCCGCTCAGCGTCGACGTCGAGGCCGCATCCGTGACGCCCGGGATCATGAGGGTGCGCCCCACGGCGTCCTCGGGCAGGATGAGGTCCGTTCCCGACAGGTCCGCGCCGCTGCGCGCGGTCAGCATGTTGGTGCCGAGCGCCCGCAGCTGTTCTTGTAGGCGGGCCTGCGAGGACGCGGAGACGCCGACGACGCCGACCATCGCCGCGATGCCGATCGCGATGCCCAGGGCCGAGAGGATGGCACGCATGGGGCGGGCGCGCAGGCCGGTGAGGCCCAGGCGCGCGACGTCCGAGAGGCGCAGCGCGGAGCGGCCGGTTCCCGAGTTCTTCTTACTCGCCATGGCCACCTCCCGGGTGTGCGGAGTCGGAGACGATCTCGCCATCGCGGATGGCGATCTGCCTGGGCAGCGAGGCCGCCAGGTCGTTGTCGTGGGTGATCACGATGATGGTGGTGCCGGCCTCGTTGAGCTCGCGCAGGAGGGCGACGATGGATGCGCCCGAGCGCGAGTCGAGGTTGCCGGTGGGCTCGTCGGCGAGCAGCAGGGCCGGGTGCCCGATGATGGCGCGAGCGATCGCGACGCGCTGGCGCTCGCCACCCGACATCTGGTGGGGCTTGTGGTCCATGCGGTGCCCGAGGCCCACGCGGGTCAGGGCCTCACGCGCGGCCTCGCGGCGCTTGGCGCGGGGCACGCCCCGGTAGAGCAGGCCGTCCGCGACGTTGTCGAGGGCGGAGACGCCGGCCGTCAGGTGGAACTGCTGGAACACGAAGCCAATCAGCGAGGAGCGCACTCCCGACAGCTCGGTGTCGCGCAGGGAGGATACGTCCGTGCCGTTGATGCACACGCTGCCCGAGGTGGGCCGGTCGAGCGTTCCGATGAGGTTGAGCAGAGTGGATTTTCCGGAGCCGGACGGCCCGACGATGGCGACGAACTCGCCCTCGTCGACGGCCAGGGACACTCCGTTGCAGGCGTGCACGGGCGGTGAGCCAAACGACCGGTGCACGTCGGTCAGTTCCAGAATGTGGCTCATCGGTTGGGCACCACCACGCGCTGGCCTTCGGCGATCTCGTCGCCGCTCACTTCGACGCGGTCTCCCGCGAACAGGCCGACGGTGACGGGAACCCGGCGAATTTCGCCCTTCTCATCCACGACCTCGACGCCGAACTGGTCGGTGCTCAGGGCCACGAGCGCGCCGAGGGGCACGGACAGCACGCCTGTGCGGGTCTCGGAGGTCAGGCCCAGGGAGACCGAGGCCTCCTGGAGCCCTTCGAGGGCGGAGGTGTCATCGGGGGTGACGGTGATCGGAATGATGCGTTCCTTGGTCGTCTCCTTGGAATCCTCCTCGCCGGCTTTTTCGCGCGGCGGCTCGACCGAGGTGATCGTCCCGGTCGTCGTGGCGGCGGAGCCGGGCAGGCGCACGGTCACGGAGTTTCCGACGACGCCGAGCGCCTGGTCGGAGAGCTTCAGGTTCGCGGAGATGACCTGACGCGAGGACGAGGCCGTGAACAGTTCGGTCTCCATCGTCGCGTTGTCGCCGACGCGGGCCTTCAGCGCACCGATGCGCAGGTCCTCGGGGGCAAAGAGGACGGTGCCCAGCGGCAGCGAACCGCTCTGGGGCAGGGTGAGGGCCTTCTGCCACTTCTTGATCGCCGCGATCGTGTTCCAGTCGAAGTGGGCGTTGGGGGTGGCTTCGAAGTAGCCGAGCTCGGACAGCGAGGTCTCCAGCTGGGTGACATCCTCGCCGTCGCTCATGCCCTCCTCGAACGCGCGCCATGCGGGGGTGGAGCCGTGGAGCAGGTACGTGTTGTTGCCGGCGACCGTGTACACGTGCGATCCCTGGGTGAGGGTCGTGCCGGGCGTGGGCAGGGCTGTGATGACGCCTTCGAAGGCGCTCTTGAGGGTGTAGGAGTCGGCGTAGTGGAGGGTTCCCTGGACGGTGGTCTCCCCCACCAGGTCGCCCTTCGTGACGGTCGCCGTCGCACCATCAAAGGACTGGGGGGCTTGGGCATCCGCGTTGGTGCCCGAGCAGGCGGACAGGGTCAGCGCGCCGATCGCCAGGATCGCGAGCGCCGCGGGGCGTGGGGTTCGCGGACGCTTCACTTGGCGGCCCCCGACTGCTGGAAGCACTTGTTCAGCACGTCCTCGGGGATGTCCTTGACGCTGATGCCTTCGCCGGCCTGCGGGTCCTTCACGTCGTATCCGGCCTCACGCAGGCACTGTGCTGCCTTGACCATGGCCTCTCGCGCGGCGGGGTCGTTCGCGACGTTGTCCTCGCCGGTCATGCCGGAGACCTTCGTCATGCACTCGTTGATCGCGGCATCGAAGGCGGGGTCGTGGTCCTTGGCCTGGTCGGGCGTCAGGCCAGTGTCGGGCACATCGAAGCCCTTGTCGCGCATGCACTGGGCGAACACCAGGTTGGGGTCGTTGCTGGCCGCGTTGGTGGCCGCCGCGCTCGGGCTCTTAGTGGACGCGGACGAGGGGGACGATCCGTTCGATCCGCATGCGCTGAGGGCCGCCGCCAGGGTGATGGCAATGACGGCAAGGGCGCGCGTCTGTGCGCGATTCTTCATCGAAAACTCCTTGAGGACTGCTTATCGGCAATGGTTCTCACTGCCTGACTAGATTACAGTCCACAACCCTGAAAGCTACCTGAAAACTATCGGGGAGCCTGCGCAGAATTTCATCAGACAACCCTGAGAGTTCACGAGGCCGGGGCTTGGCACTCCCCCAACGTGCGTTTTAGAGGCACGAACCCTCGTCGTACTCGGCCTTGATGTCCTCGTGGTGGCGAATGACCTCGCGGACCATGAAGCCCAGGAACTTCTCGGCAAAATCGGGGTCGAGGCCGGAGGAAGCCGCCAGGGTGCGCAGGCGCTCGACCTGGCGGGCCTCGCGATCCGGGTCGGCGGGAGGCAGGTCCAGGCGGGCCTTGATGTGCCCGACGCGCTGCGTGCAGCGGAAGCGCTCAGCGAGAATGTGCACGAGGGCGGCGTCGATGTTGTCGATCGTTGCGCGGGCCTCTGCCAGCTCGGCGGGAATACCGCTCACGCCCGCATCCGCCGAAGCGGCCACCGAGGCCTCGTCACGCTGTGCCATTCTTCCTCCCCTAAGGTCTCAACTGACCTCAGTCTAGCGGGCGGACTCAGGCGCTGCGCTTGCCTTCCGAGGAACGTTCGGGATACAGCTCGGCCTCGCCCACGCCCTCGACCAGGTCGCGGGTGATGACCACGCGGGCGACGTCGTCGCGGCTGGGCAGATCGAACATGAGGTCCGACAGGGTCTGCTCCATGATCGAGGACAGGCCACGAGCACCCGTCTTGCGCTCGTTGGCACGCGCCGCGATCGCCAGGAGCGCCTCGTGCGTGAACTCCAGTTCCATACCGTCCAGCTCGAAGAGGTGCTGGTACTGGCGCACGAGCGAGTTCGACGGCTCGGTGAGGACGCGGACGAGGTCCTCCTCCGTCAGCTCCTTCGTGGAGGTCAGGATGGGCAGGCGGCCGATGAACTCGGGGATCATGCCGAACTTGTGCAGGTCCTCGGCGGACACGGCCTCGTAGAGGTCGCCCATCTCGGAGGTGCTCTTCAGCTCGGAGCCAAAGCCCGTCGAGCGGCGGCCCAGGCGACCCTTGACGATGTCCTCGATGCCCGCGAAAGCGCCGGCGGCGATGAAGAGGATGCCGGAGGTGTCGATCTCCAGGAACTGCTGGTGGGGGTGCTTGCGTCCGCCCGTGGGAGGCACAGAGGCGACCGTGCCCTCAATGATCTTCAGGAGGGCCTGCTGGACGCCCTCGCCCGACACGTCGCGGGTAATGGAGGCGTTCTCAGCCTTGCGGCCGATCTTGTCGATCTCGTCGACGTAGATGATGCCCTTCTCGGCCTTCTTGATGTCGCCGTCGGCCTCCTGGATGAGGCGCAGGAGGATGTTCTCCACGTCCTCACCCACGTAGCCGGCCTCGGTCAGGGCGGTCGCGTCCACGATCGCAAACGGCACGTCGAGGAGGCGGGCCAGGCAGCGCGCCAGGTGCGTCTTGCCCGTGCCCGTGGGGCCCAGCAGCAGGATGTTGGACTTGGTGCCCAGCATGTCCTCGGCGTTGCCGGCCTCGCGCGAGCGCACGCGCTTGTAGTGGTTGTACACGGCCACCGACAGGGCGCGCTTGGCGCGGTCCTGACCGATCACCCACGTGTTCAAGAATTCGTTGATTTCGCGCGGCTTTGGCAGCGGCGTCGTCGACGAGGAGGACTGCTGCGAACCGAGTTCCTCCTCGATGATCTCGTTGCACAGCTCAATGCACTCGTCGCAGATATACGCGCCGGAGCCACCGATGAGCTTACGCACCTGCTTTTGGCTCTTCCCACAGAAGGAGCACTTGAGCAGTTCCGCACCATCAGTCAGACGAGCCACGAGACCTCCAAGGTGTTGAACGTTTTGCCGTTCGATCGGATGCACTTTCGCACTTACTAGCAAATAACGTAGTGCACGCTGGCCAGTATTCCGCCTAGCCACGCCTATTGTTATGAAAAGTTCGCCCGCAGCCGATAATTGTCAGCGCGACAACCGCCTGACCAGGCACATAGCAACGAGGCCGTGACACCCCACACAACAGCGCGGGAGGCCACGGCCTCGTCAGTGACGAAAGCGTCACAGAGCCTTGCGGGACTCCAGCACCTGGTCGATCAGGCCATACTCGGCGGCCTGCGCGGCGGTGAGGATCTTGTCGCGCTCGATGTCGCGGCGCACCTGCTCCACCGGCTTACCCGAGTGCTTCGAGAGGGTGTCCTCGAGCCACGCGCGCATGCGGTCGATCTCGTCGGCGACGATCTGGATG
>CAUSHZ010000052.1:0-13405 GCA_963531605.1 uncultured Actinomyces sp. | reverse complement strand
GCGTGCGCGTGTGGGTCATGGACGCGGGCCCGAACCTGGCGACAACCTTCCACGTGGTGGGCACCCAGTTTGACACCGTGTGGCGCGAGGGCGCCTACATCATCCGAGGCGGAGGAAGCGGCGGCGGCTGGGGGCAGGTCCTGGCCCTGGGAGCCGCCGAGGGCGGCTTCGTCGAGTTCACGCCGCTCGAGGCCGGCCACTACTCCTTCGTCAACCACGCGCTCTCCCTGGCTGAGAAGGGCCAGCTCGGAGTCTTCGAGGTGACCGACTGAGCGTGCCCCCGTTCCCCGGCCACGGCCTCGTCCACATTCGACGAGGCCGTGGCTTTTTTCGCAGCCTCTCCTCCCCTCGTGGAGGGCTCGAATGGTTACGTACGCCCCATTCCGCTTGACTTTCGTGACGCTGCCCCGGCGATAGAATAGATGGATGCTCGGCACCTATCTTGACATTCTGCGTTACCGTCAGTCCTGGAAATTCTCCGCGGCTGGCCTTGTTCTGCGCTTGCCGATGTCCATGGTGGGACTGTCGACGATCCTGATGGTGCGCGCCGAGTACGGCAACTACACGCTGGCCGGCGCCGTTGCCGCGGTCAACATCATCGTCATGGCGCTCTGCGCGCCCATCCTCGCGCGCCGCGTCGACCGCCACGGGCAGCTACATGTCATGGGCCCAGCCTGGACTATTTCAGTCCTGTCCATGTCTGCTCTGGTCGCGGCCGTCATCATGCACGCCCCCGAGTGGCTGCTCTTTATTCCGGCCGCCCTGGCGGGCGCCACGTGGGGAGCGCCCGGCGCGCTCGTGCGCTCGCGCTGGTCGACGATCCTGCACAAGCCGGGCCAGCTGCCGACCGCCTACGCCCTCGAGTCCGCGGTCGACGAGTTCGTGTACATCGTGGGCCCCGTGCTCTCCACGGTCCTGGGCACCGCCCTGCACCCGGCCACCGGCCTCATCATTTCGATCGCCAGCCTGGCGGTGGGTGGCGCCCTCTTCCTGTCGCGCCGCGACTCCGAGCCCGCGATCATTCCTTACGATCCAGACGCCCCGCGCGAGTCCGTCATCCGCAAGCCCGTCGTCCTCGTCATGGCCGCGACCTACATCGGCATGGGTATGACGTTTGGCGCGATGGAGGTGTCGATGGTCAGCTTCACCGAGGAGCTGGGCACCCCCGCGCTCGGCGGCATCCTCCTCGCTCTGTTCTCCATCGGCTCGCTGACGGCCGCCCTCGTGTACGGCGCGCGCACGTGGAGGCGCCCCACCTGGCAGCTCTTCGTCATCGGCGTGATCGCGATGGCGATCGGCATGAGCCTGTTCCCCGTGGCCTTCAACGTCTGGACGATGGCCGTCGTCATCCTCGTCACGGGCCTGACCTGCGCCCCCACGATGACGAATGTCAACGTCATCATCCAGAACTCCGTCTCCCCCGCGAAGCTCACCGAGGGCCTGACCTGGATGTCCACCTCGATCAACCTGGGTACCTCGCTGGGCACGGCGATCGCCGGCCCCGCGATCGACGCGTTCGGCGCGCGCGGCGGCCTGTTCACCATGTCCGGGGCGGGGTGGGCGATGGTCCTCCTCATGCTCATTGGCTTGCCCGCGCTGCGTAAGAGCACTGCGGACACCCCGACCCCGCCCCTACCCCTCGACTAATCGGCGCACGACAGTGCCGCCGGCGCTCGCACTTCGCGAACACCGGCGGCACCGATGAATCAGAACAACCTTTCGTTCATCGTCGAACCCGAGCCATCGACCGGCAGGGCTCGCTGATAGAGGCCAGACGTGTAGGTAACGTGCACGTCGTCTCCATCGGCCACGAAGCGCCACCAGAGGGTAAAGTCTCTCGACGTCCCATCCGCGTAGGCTACCGTCACCTCGGTCTTGTGCAGATCAATCGGGGATTTCCAGACGGCGACGTCCTCGGATGAATCATCGAAGGACACCCTCATGCCCTCGGCGCTGTGCCCACGCAGGCGCTGCAGGCACACGCGAGACTCCTCGCCGCGCACGCACCGCTGAATTTCCTGCTCGGCATCCACGTGAACATCGTTGTAGTCACGCTCCGACAAAACAGCGCTCAGCTGATAGTTTCCACCGAGGGAAACGGGGATGCTATCCGATTCCCCGGACCACCACTCATTGCCCTGAGTGTCGCTCAGAACATGGCGCCAGTGATGAGCGAGCGGGAAGACGCGAAGCTCGTACACCCCGGGGTAGGCCGATCGAATAATATGCCACTGTGACCCCCTGGGGGCCGTGGGACCCACTTGCGCGAACTCGTAGTCGTCTCCGAACGTCGCCGTCGCGAATACCGAGTCGAGAACAACCGTTGACTCTCCGTATAGTGCCCCATCTAGGTGCCACCATCCCGTCACGGGGGATCCCTCGCTCTCGTCACGAGTGAGGCTTAACTGGTACTCCTGCTCGACACCTCCCACGAGCAGGCGGACCTTCGCAATGCACCTGACGTTCCTCTCCCCGCATTCTTTGCTCACCGTCACATCCAGCAGCTGAGGGGCTTCAACGCGCAGCTCCGAGATGTCGTCGCCAACCCTGCACGACCTTCCGTCACACTGCTTGTCCCGGGCGGGAATGACCTTTTCAGCCTCCGAGTACTTCCCGTCGATGATCAGCTGGACGTAGGCTCGCACGGCCTGTTCAGGCGTGATCTGAGAACGCAGAAAGTCCGCATACGCGGTACATCCCAAGACCCCGAGGACCAGCAGGAGTGCCAGCCCCATGAACGCTCCCGGCCCGCGCTTGACATAGCGAATCAGCCTCATCGTCATCCCCTTCTCTCCTTCTCCCACGGGGGGAGATCAGTTTCCAACGTGATGCTCACCGTGCCCGTCGAGTCTTGCGAGTATCGCCACTTCACCCGAACAAGCTCCGTGCGCCCATCGGGGAATGTCACCTCCACCGGGAGGGTGTCCTCCTCGGTCACAGAGTCAAGACTCGGGCGGTTCCGAAGATGGGTAACGACCGCCAGTACAGCCCCTTCCTCACCCTTCCCGGACAGTTGGCGAGTGCACACAGGGGAGGGCTCGCCACGCAGGCAGGCACGGAGCTCGCGCTCAACCTGGACGTACAGCTCGTCGTAGTCCTCGGGTGCCATGACCGCTTCGATTGACATTTCCTCCCCCAAAGAGATGGGGACAGAATCATAATCGCCAAAATCCACCTCCTGATTATTCCGATCGCGCATCAGCACAAGCCACCGGTCGGTAATCTTCGTGACGTTAAGGTCGTACATCGCAGGATATCCTCGCATCGTGATGGACTCCCACGAGTAGCTCCTCCGCCCGGAACCAATGCCATGCCCCCGATAGACCTCAAGGTCGCCAACACTCGCAGACGCAAAGGCATGATCGATCCTGATAATTGATTGACTCTGCCAGGGCTTATCAATCATCCATCCGCCCACCGTTCGCACTCCCGGGGTCGGGTAGTGCTGAGGCTGTTTAACGATGGTAAAGATGCCCCACGATTCCTTTCCCCCAAGGGTGTATCGAACGAGCACCTGATAGCTCTCGTTGTTCCGCTCCGCGCTTCTTGGCTTGACCGTCAGCTCGACCAGCTGCGGATATTCAATGGGCGTGGCGCGCGAGGGATCGAGAAAGCAGTCGCCACGAGAACACGTGCGCGACTCGACTTTCGCGTACTCCTCAGCCTCCGCGTAGCGGCCCGTGAAGAGCAGATCAACGTACTCGCGCGCGAGCGTCTCGGGAGTCTGAGGCTCAGTCACAGGCAGGTCTCGATACCAGGATGCCAGGCCGACCCCGCACGCAAGCAGGAGAGCGAGCCCGACAATGGCACCCGGTCCACGTTTAACGAATCGACAGACGACGATGCCTAATTGCAGCAGTAGTCGCATGGTTTCCCCTCCAGTTGCAGCGACGATTCCCCACGCTGGGAAAGACCTGTCACATGCATCTTCACGCCCTTTTATTACGTGGTCAGCCTACCATGGGCCACTCGCACCCAAAATCCCTGATCCTTGCGCCACCGGGGGCGCGAGGCCCTATGATTGCCCTCATGCGCCTCCGACCGCCTCTCATCGACGACGAATCTCCTTCGCTCGCGCTCGCCCTGACGGCAGGCGTGGGTGAATTCGCGTCGTCTCTGCTGGTCGCTGCGATGTCGCAGGGCTGGTACTACCCGGGCGTGGTTGGATTCGGCGGCATCGGATCGGAACGCAGCGCCCGTATCCTCGGCCGCGTCCTCATGGCGCGCGGCGACGAGGGCCGCTCCTGGCTGCAGACCCGGCGAGGATGGCGTCAGTTCTTCAACGCGCAGGTCCCGCGCCAGCCCGTCCTCATCACGGTGGGAAGCGCCCGCAGGCTCGCCTTCGCGGACCGCGGCGGATTCGTCGACATGACGGTGCTCGGCCACGGCCTCGAACCGGGCTGGCACGACGCGACCATTCAGGTCCTGCACGCGGGCGACATCCGCGCGCTCGGCCTGTCCGAGGACACCGCCGCCAAGCTCGCAACCACCCTGCGCACGGCGACCCCGCTGCCCGCCCCGGCCGCGGCGATGTACGAGCGCCCCCGCAAGGGCCGTATCCGCGCCGGCCGACCCGTTTGCGTGCGCGTGCGCATCGTGTCGGATCGCGAGCATTTCGGCGTGGTCTCCGACATCGACGACACCGTCATGGTGTCGATGCTGCCGCGCCTGGTCACGGCCGCAAAACATGCCTTCCTGGACCGAGTATCCTCGCGTGAGGCCGTCCCCGGCATGGCGCGCCTGCTGACGACGCTGACGACGTCGTCGGCCTCGTCGGAGGGTGTTCCCGAGGGCACCCACTCCCCCATCATGTACCTGTCCACCGGCGCGTGGAACGTCGTGCCGACAGTGCGTTCCTTCCTGGAGCGCTCCGGCTACCCGGCCGGCGGGTTCCTCATGACGGACTTCGGCCCCTCGAATACGGGCTGGTTCCGCTCGGGACCGGAGCACAAGCGCCGCGAGCTGCGCCGCCTGGCCCGCATGTTCCCGCATATGCGCTGGCTCCTCGTCGGCGACGACGGACAGCACGACCCGGAAATCTACGCGGAGTTTGCCCGCGAGTTCCCGCAGTGCGTCGCGGGCATCGCGATCCGTTCCCTGTCCGAGATCGAGCAGTTCATGGCGCACGGCAGCTTCGAGGCCATGGTGCCCGACGCCCTGTGGACCGTCCCCGAGTCCATCCCCGTCTGGTACGGATCGGACGGCGAGGCACTCCTGGAGAACATTCGAGGCCGTGGCACAGTCGGGCCGCTGACAGGCCGCTGACCGCGGGACCCGCCGCCATTTCGCGGCACGCCGCGCTCAATGAGCGCCGAGCCGATGCGAAAAGGCCACCCACTCGGGGCGGCCTTTTCTTCTGTCTCAGTCCTGCTTCGTGCCCGACATCGGGCGGCACTTCGCGGGCTGCTCGATCGAGTCGTTGGACTTGAGGACTCGCTGCACGTCCTCGGCGCTCATCGCGTCATCGTAGAAGGTGCCGAGTTCGACCTTGACGGTGGCGTCCTCCGCGTCGCTCAGGCGCACGTGGGAACCGGGGAAGAATCGGGCCACCGAATAGGCGGCGTCCACCGAGTTCGCACCTGCCGTGATGCGCACCCTACCGGTGTACTCCACGTCCGAGTTGGCGGGCTCCTCGGTGTGGAAGCCGGCGGTTTGGAGCATGTCCGTGGCCTTGGAGGCCAGGCCCTGGTGCTGTGTCGTGTTGATGACCGTGACGGTGACCTGCGAGGGCGCGACGGGCTTCGCGTCCGCCGTCGGACACGGGATGTCGCCGGTCTCGGCGTACTTGACCTTCACGGAGAAGTCGTTGCCGAAGGGGACGGGAACGATTCCGGTGAACACGAGGGCGGCCGCCACCGCGGCCACTATCATCGCGATGCCGATGACAGCGAACGTCAAGTTCTGGCGCTGCTGACGCTCGCGCAGGAAACGCTGACGCGGAGTGAGGGCAGGGCGGGGCGCGTTCGGAGTACTCACAGTATCCACCCTAGCTAATACGGACGGCCCGAGGCCAGACAACGCCCCGTCAGGCACATTACATCTCGCCCCCGCCTCCCCTCGGCGATACAGTAAGGTCACCCTGAGTAACGGGGAGATTCCACGCGCTACCACCCCTCGACGGGCACCAATGTGCGCAGGGCACCCCGGCCTCGTTCACCCCCACCGAAAAGAGGACCGCGATGAGCTTCCTGGATTCCGACCTGCTCGCCCGCATCCACGAGCGCGCCGCCGACGCGGACGCCACCAACACCTACCCCGAGAAAGATCTGGAGGAGCTACGCGAGGCCGGATACCTGTCGGCGTTCGTCCCCACCGAGTTCGGTGGCGCGGGCCTGAGCCTGACCGAGATCGCCGCCGAGCAGACGGCGCTGGCCAAGGCGGCTCCCGGCACGGCGCTGGGCATCAACATGCACCAGATCATCGTCGGGCTCGGCCGCTACCTGGTCGCCCACGGCAACGCGCGCGGCGAGCAGATCCTGCGCGACGCCGTCGCCGGCGAGGTCTTTGGCTTCGGCATCTCCGAGCCGGGCAACGACCTCGTGCTCTTCGGCTCGACGACGCGCGCGACCGCGACGGCAGACGGCGGATACTCCTTCGAGGGCACCAAGATCTTCACCTCCCTGTCCCCCGTGTGGACGCGCCTGCTCATCTTCGGGCTCGCAGAGAGCGAGGAGGGCCCCAAGTCCGTGTTCGGCGTCGTCCACCGCGACGACGAAGGCTACTCGATCAAGGACGACTGGAACACGCTGGGCATGCGCGCCACCCAGTCAATGACGACCCTGCTCGAGGGCGTCACCGTGCCCGAGGAGCGCATCCTCACGATCACGGATCCGGGACCAAGCGCCGACCCGGTCATCTTCGGCATCTTCTCCCACTTCGAGATCCTGCTCGCCGCCACCTACCAGGGCGTCGGCGAGCGCGCGGTCGAGGTGGCCGCCGAGCACGTGGCGAAACGCCGCTCGGTGAAGAACCAGACGACCTACTCCAACGACCCCGACATTCGCTGGCGCATCGCCGAGGCCGCCCTCATCATGAACGCCGTCGGCCCGCAGATCCGCGAGCTTGCGCGCGACATCGACGAGGGCACGGACCGCGGCCGCTCCTGGATGCCGCAGCTGTCCGCCGCGAAGAACGCGGCCGCCGAGGCCACGCTGCGCGCCGTCGAGCAGGCCATGCGCGCGTGCGGCGGCAGCGCCTACTACAACACGCACGAGCTCTCGCGCCTGTACCGCGACGCGCTCGCCGGCCTCTTCCAGCCCTCCGATCAGGAGTCCCTGCACGCCGCGTGGGCGAACCTGATCCTGGGGCCCATCGAGAAGGCGTAGCGCAGGGGCTGGAACGAGGCCGGGCCGCCGCGCCGCACCCGGGTCGCGCCGCGCGGCGCTAGACGGCGTCCCGCAGGACGGCCGCACCCAGGCCTCGTCGACTCAGACAAAGAGGGCGGGCCCGAGGATTTCCTCGGGCCCGCCCTCCGTTTTGCGGTACGTATACCTACACCTGTTCGGCTTCTCGACGTTGCTTGCGCTCAGCCTGGTACTTCAGGTGGTTTCGCCAAGATGTCCACCCAGCAAGCAGGATGACAATCGTCGCCACAGAGGTAACCGTCCATGTCACGATCGTCGTTGGGCGCGCGTGCGTCTTCAGCGTCGCGCCGGGCATCGATCCATCCATCGCATGGGAGTTCGCCACCGTGAACAGAAGGTGATGCATCGCCTGGCGTCCCAGCGCATACTCGGTCGGATCATCCTTGTCGAATGTCCACATAGCGCTCTGGTCCTGCGTCGTCAGTTTGGAGTCTCCCCCGGCTTCGAGCATCTGCCTGGCCCCCATGAACGTTGCCGTGTTCGCGTTGTCGGTGAGGATCCACCCGTTGAAACCCCATTCATCGCGTACGACCTTGGTGAGCAGCGCGTATGAGCCACCGGTCCACGTCGCACCGATGCGGTTGAAGCCCGTCATAATGCCGGTCGCGACGGGCATCTGCGCTGTGCTTTGCTCACAAACACTATTCCTGCATGACGTGTACGCCTCGGTGACATTCCCTTCCTTCATGACCATATTGAAGGGCTGCAGGTAGATCTGTCGGATCGCTTGTTCGTTCGACCACGTGGCGATGGAATACTGGCCTTCGCGGTCACCCCTATGGTTTTCTTGATCGTTGAGGGCGAAGTGCTTGATCGTAGTGAACATGCCCTTCTCCGTTGCCCCACGCACCTCGGCGCGAGCGACGACACCCGACAGGAAGGGGTCTTCCGAATAGTATTCACCGTTGCGACCCGAGTACGGGGATCGGTGAATGTTCATGGACGGCGCGTACCATCCGTTAGCACCACCCAGCAGCGCTTCGTTACCGATCATCGTCCCGTATTCCGAGGCCAATTCCTGGTTCCACGTCTGCGCGACAGTGACGGGGGTCGGGAACATCCATCCGGTTCCACCGTAGATGAGACCTGCCGCGGTATCTGCGTCCATGGAGAACGGTTTACCGACGGAACTGAGGGATTCTGAGCCGTAGCCCGCACGGGCTATAGACAGGTCGTAATCCTCGGGTGTGAGTTGATCGAGGAGCGCTTCCCAGCGCGGATCGTCGTACGGTGCGCCGCGCAGGTCAGCGAGGGTCACACCGTTATCCGCTCCATACACCGGCACCTGCGTGGATGAGACCGGGGCTGGGTTACCGGAGTCGGTTCCGTCAAGGGCGGCGAGGAGGGCAGAGTCCGCGATCTTGGTGTAGGTGTAGGATACGGGGTTTCCGGATTGGTCCGTTCCATTGATTTCGTTGCCCCACGTGGAAATTTGCCCGGAGGGAATGCCATCTGGCGAGGGGAAGGTACCCGTCCAGTCCGCACGCGTCAGGTAGGTGATATCGCCTCGCGCGTCGTCAAACTGGTTTGTGATTGTCACACCGGTGTCGGGGTCGGTTGCGTAGGTTGTCGTATCAGGCTGGGTGAGCCCGGGTTCCCAAGTGAGTGCCATCGTTGCGTCACCGGCAGCATCCATTCCATCCGCCTGGGTCTTTCCCTTTGCGGCCAGGATGTTGTTCACTGCGGCGTGCGCATCGCGGGCCGGGGTCACGTAGTAGGTGCCCGGATCAAGCACGTAGGTCTGTGCGACTGCTGAGTCGTACGATGTCAGTTGGGCGCGCTCAAAGGAGATCGTTACTGTCTGCGATTGTCCAGGGGCAAGCTCAGCGGTCTTCGCGTAACCGACCAGGTCAACTGATGACTTCTCAATGCCGTTCGCACGGTTCGCATCCGTGTAGGGCTGCTGAGCATACAACTCCACAACATCCTTACCGGACACGTCACCAGTATTCGTGACAGTCACGTTAGCGGTGAGCCGATCTCCATGATCCTCCAATGACGGGCTGGACCACTGGAAAGTCGTGTACGACAGACCATGACCGAAGGGATAGACAACCTCACGCTCATAGTCGAAAGTCCCCGGATTACCCTGGCCGAGGATGAAGTCCTCGTAGCGTGTCTCGTAGTAGCGGTACCCGACGTAGATCCCCTCTGCGTAGGACACGTAATTGTACTTCGTGAAGGCCCCTTCAGAATCGACATACTGGTAGTCACCGAAGTTCTGTGCAACCGGCGAGGCGGCAATGTCACCGGACCAGGTGTCAACCGTGCGCCCAGAGGGATTGATGGCACCCGTGAGAATGCGTGCAAAGGAGTTCATGCCCTCCGTTCCCGCAGAAGGCATGGAGATGACAGCTCGAATATGCGGGTAGTCTGCGAGCCAGTCCAGTTGGAGTGCGGATGCGGTGTTCACAACCAGGATCGTGTTATCGAAGTTGTCATTCAGGTATGAGAGGATCTCACGCTCTGTCGAGTCTGGTTCCAGGTAGGAACGCTGCTGATCCTCGGGCGTGGATGCATGATTGTACATAGACCGGGGCATGTCGCGTCCCTCACCGGCAACTCGTTTCATGATGAACAGAGGGGTTGTCCCCTGCGCACTGTCGAGAGCGCCGGATTCCTGCATGACCGCCAGGGGGCATTCGTTGATCCTGAAGTTCTCAGCGTCACCGAAACTGACAGATCCCGGTCCCATGGCGTAGTCCTTGCACGCACCGTGCTGGTACATGTCCTGGAGCGTCTTGTTCACCGACAGCCCAGCATTTTCGAGCCCTGAGTTGATCTTGTCGTAAGACCCACTTCCGGAGCCGGTCACCATCGTCATCATGTTCTGCGAAGCAGCAAAAGTTTTCGACGCCTCGGAGAAGATCGAAACGGTTGTCCCTTGAGGGAGGGGCAGCGCACCTCCCTCGTTGCGCAGCAGTACGTATCCTTCCGCGCTGATCTGTTCATCGAGGTCCTTTTCAGCATCCTTGATACTGTTCGAGTCGTAATCGGCCTTGCTGTAGTCGAGGTCGAGGCCGTCCTTATTGACAGCCGACGCGTCCCACCCATCGGTGTATCCAAGCATCGAGTCTGCCATGCGACTGAAACCGGGGAGGACAACATGGACCACTCCCACCAGGGCGCATGCTACGACGACAACAACGAGCTTCAACAAGCCACGCGTGACGCGAAATATCGTTCTGCTGACTCTCCGATGAGTCATGATTGCCTCCTTTGGCACGTGTACTTACGTGGTTAGTAGAACACGAGTGATTCTCAGGCCCCGCAGCGCCCTCACAGTCTGTCGCTTTGGAAACATAACCTGCACACAGTACGCACATGCGTCAATCCAATCGGTACCCAAGAAACCCCGAACGTGACGCCGTCGCACACCCCACAGGACGGCCGCACCCAGGCGTCGTCGACTCAGACAGAAAGGGCGGGCCCGAGGAAATCCTCGGGCCCGCCCCTTTTATGTGCGTGAGTTCAGTCGTTCCAGCTGAACTTCTGGGGGCCGATCTCGCCGGTCGTGCCGGTCATCCAGCCGCCGCGCGCCAGCGCGAAGGACTGGCCGGTCTTCGTGTTCCAGCAGCTGATGCCATCCTGCGTGGAGTGGCAAGCGTAGTCGCCCTTGGTCGCCGCGGCACCGTACGCGAGGGCGTTGCCACCACCCGGCACCGCGCTCTCGCAGGACTGGCCCGCCTTGTCCTTCGAGGCGCTCAGGACGCCGACCTGACTGCCGGAGCAGGACGCGTACCCGTCTTCGGCCCAGTCAGATTCCTTGATGCCGCAGCTAACGCCGTCAGCGGTGAAGGAACAGGTGATGTTGCCGGACGGGGACGAGAAGGAGTCCACGGTGATCGCGCCGGCGGGTGCCGGGTACTTGACGGGCTCGTCCGTGGTCGCGCTCGGGGAGGGCGTCGCTTGAGCCGGCGCCGAGGAGGACGTCGAGGGGGTCGTGTTCGAGTTCGTGGCCGGGCCCTCGTAACCGCGCGTGAAGACGTAGATGACGAAGCCGAGGAGGATGACCGCGATCAGACCCAGGATGCCCAGGACGAGGCCCATCATCGGGAAGCCACGACGTTCCTTCTCTTCCTTCGGGGCGACTTGCTGCGAGGCAGTGGGCTGCACCTGGTAGGAGGCGCCGGCGCCCCGGTAGGCCTGCGGCGTGGGCTGGGGGCGCGCGGGGGTGCCCGACGCGCTGGGGTAGGACGAGCCGGAGGATGCGCTCGGGTAGACGGCGGTCGCCTCGGGATCCTGCGTCCCCTTGCTACCCATGATGGAGTGGCGCTGCACCTGGGCGACGACCTGCTCGCGAGCACCCACCTGCGGGACGGGAGCATTCGTGCCGACGACAGCCGAGTAGGGGGTGGTGCGCTCGACCTGCGAATAGGAGTTCACGCCACCCTGGCCGAGCACGTACATGCCTGACTCGGAGGTGCGGATCGACGAGCCGGCGACCGCGCCGGACACGTCTCCGTGCATGACGAGGTAGCCGTTGGAGTCGATGTAGCCGTCGTAGTCGTCGCGGGCCTCGAGGGCCGCGTTGACCTGCGGGTCGTTGAACTGATGCAACCAGTCGAGCAGCCCGCGATAGGCGTGCGGATGCGCGGCCACGACCGGGCGCAGCTCGGGGTAGCGGTACGCCAGCTGGCGCAGCGCTTCAGCGTCGGTCGACGGGTCCTGGGCAGCCGCCGCAGGGTCGTCGAAATGCAGCTCTTCAGCCATCGAAACTCCAGACTTCACGGTCACGAGGTTGTTACACAATACCGCGATCAGGGGTCACAAGTGAAACCTTCCCCATATTTTTTCCCAACATGCGGCGCTGTCACTTGACAAAAGCTCTACGAGTCCCCACGGAAGATAAACCTGTCAAAGTCCAGCGTTTCGATGTCCCGCGCGAGGGAGCGAACCTGGTCGTCCCACCCCGGCCTCGTCGCCGCAAAGCCGTCGGGTGTACCCAGGTCGCGGGCCTGCTGGAGGGCGAAGGTCCTCGCCCCCATCTCGCGCGCCCGCGCCGCGACCTCGAAGCCGTCACCGGGCCCGTCCGGGTAGACGGTCAGGCGCACCTCGTGATCCACCTCGGGGTGGGCCAGGACGATGCCCAGCGACTCCCACGCCCGCTCGCCCGCTCCGCCGCGCCCGGCCACGGCCTCGTAGTTGCCGGGGGTCGCCTTCACGTCGATGCCCACCCAGTCGACGAGGCCGGCGCCGAGCAACTCCTCGAGACGACGCGGGTAGGGGCCCGCGGTGTGCAGGCCGACGCCGAAGCCGAGCTCGCGCACGCGCGCCATCGCCGCCCCGAGCGCGATCTGGCGGGTCGCCTCGCCGCCGGAGAACACGACGCCGTCGAGGAGGCCGCGCCTGCGCGCCAGCAGATCCTCGAGCGCGCCCCACGCGACCACGCCCGGGATGCGAGGATCGATGATCGCGCTGTTATGGCAGTACGGGCACGCCCACGGGCACCCCTGCAGGAACAGGGACGCCGCGAACTTCCCCGGCCAGTCCACGGTCGACATCGGCACGAGGCCGGCGATCTGCAGGTCGTCCGGCGTCCACTCGCGCGCATCCCGCCCCCCGGCGAGGCCGGGGACGCCCAGGCTCAGCGTGCCCTCCCGGGTCGCCCCGGCCTCGTACTGCGGGGGACGGGCGCTCACGTCAGCGGCTCCCCGCGGGAGGGAAGGCGCTGACGAGCTCACCGTGCGCATCCGCGGCGCTCTCGGAGAACATCTGACGCTCGTGGTACTCGCCCTTCTTGCCGATGTTGAAGGACTGGACCGGGCGGAAGTAGCCCATGACGCGCGTCCACACCTCGCAGGCCTGCGGCTCCGCGTGGGGGTGGGCGGCCGCGCACTTGTCGCAGGTGAAGTGCTCGCCGGCCAGGTAGCCGTGGACCGGGCAGATCGAGAAGGTCGGCGTGATCGTGATGTAGGGGACCTTGAAGGCCGTCAGCGAGCGGCGCACCATCTCCTTGCAGGCCTCGCCCGAGGAGACGCGCTCACCCATGTACAGGTGCAGGACCGTGCCGCCCGTGTACTTGCCCTGCAGGACCTCCT
>CAUSHZ010000051.1:0-13534 GCA_963531605.1 uncultured Actinomyces sp. | reverse complement strand
AGCACGGAGATGTTCGCGTCGGAGATCTCCAGGAGACGGTCGTTCGGGATGACGATCAGGGTGTCAACCTCTTCGCGCAGGGTCGTCACGCCGCCCTCGGCCTGAGCCGCACGGCGGTTGCCCTCGAACGAGAAGGGACGGGTCACGACGCCAACCGTCAGCGCGCCAGCGTCACGGGCGATCTTAGCGACGACCGGGGCTGCACCGGTACCGGTGCCACCGCCCTCACCAGCGGTCACGAACACCATGTCCGCACCCTCAAGCGCGGCGGTGATCTCCTCGATGTGATCCTCCGCAGCCTTACGGCCGACGGCCGGATCCGCGCCGGCACCCAGGCCGTGCGTCAGTTCGCGGCCGATGTCGAGCTTGGTCTCGGCATCGGACATGAGCAGAGCCTGCGCATCAGTGTTGACGGCAATGAACTCAACGCCCTTGAGGCCGACCTCGATCATTCGGTTCACGGCGTTAACTCCGCCGCCGCCGACGCCGACGACCTTGATCACTGCCAGGTGGTTTTGCGGTGTCGCCATGGATGTCTCCCTTGCATCAGACCCTCAACCTCTAGTTGAAGGTTGATGTTTAACGTGCTTCGTGTCGGAAAGAACCTAGGTGTCCGCGGGCGTTCCTTCAAGCCAACACGCGGACAAAAGACAAGGCTTAACTGGTCACAGGGTGATTCGGCGAGGACACGTCGTAGGTACTCGCCTGAACATTAGCCAGCAGAGTGGCCAACACCCGCGCCTTTTGCGGCGCATCTCCGCGGGTTCCCCACTTGACAGTCTGGCCACCGCGCAGCGTGAAGGTCACCTGAGTTCCCGTCGACGTCACGGCAGCCACCTGGGCACGCGTCGCCTCGTCCAGCGCGCCCAGCGCGGAGGCAATATCAGCCGCGCCGGTCGCCCGGTCCTCCGGGAGCGTCGCAAGCGGGTATTCCCCCGCCGACGGCACCTGCTGGAAGGCGACGCCCTGATCGTCCACCAGCCAGTAGCCACCCGAGGCGGCCTCGACAGCCATGCCCGTCCGCATCGTCACCGACACGCGCAAGCTCGTCGGCCATCGACGCGACACGCTCGCCGAGCGCACCGCCACGTTGGACTCGACTGCGCGAGCTACCGCCTGCGTGTTCAGGCGCGTGAGCGGAACCCCCTCGAAGGACGCGATCGACGAACGCACGGAATCAGCCGTCACAAGCGTGCCATCCTCGCCCGAGACAACGACCGCGGACGAGGAGAACGCGAAGACAGGCGAGAAGAACGCGACCCACACGCCTCCCGCTGCGAGCGCGAGCGTCACAAGCGTGAGAGCGATGCGACGAGCAAGGAGGATACGACGCGCGCGGGTACGCTCACGCAGGCGATCCCCCAGATCCGTCGCCTCCTCGCCACCCAGCAGGGACGCAGCATCGGCGACAGGCATCGGCCGGTCCACGGTTCCACGCGCGCGGCGGCGCTCCGTGAGCGACGCGGGACGACGCTTCGGCTCCTGCGCCACCTCGTCCTTGGACGGGGACACGATCTCATCGAAAGACGAGGCGGTCTCCTCCACGTGCGACGGCCGCTCCTCGTGGGAGCGAGCTCCTCCCGGACGCCTCGGCGACGGTGGCCTCATGCCTCCATCCGCTTCCACTCATCGAGCACGTCAGACGCACAGTGAGTGATTGAACCGGCGCCCATCGTCAGGCACACGCCCCCCTCGGGGGTCAGCGAAGCGGCCAGGCGGGCGGCCTCGTGCATGTCCTCGACGTAGGACGCGCCCTCGATGCGCGAGGAAATGAGGCTCGAGTCGACTCCCGGCTCGGGATCCTCGCGGGCGCCGTAGATGCCAGCCAGCACGACGTGGTCCGCACCCGACAGTGCCTGGGCAAAACGCTCCGCGAAGATACGCGTGCGCGAGTAGAGATGCGGCTGGAACACGACGGTCACGTCGCCCTCGCCCGCCACGACGCGCGCCTCGCGGATCGCGGCCTCGACCTCGGTCGGGTGGTGAGCGTAGTCGTCAAACAGGCGACGCGAACCGACCTGACCGCGCGCCTCAAAGCGACGCGCCGCTCCAGTGAACTCTCCCAGCCCGTCGGCGATCGCCTGAGGCGACAACCCACATTCGATGCCTGCCACCCACGCGGCGGCCGCATTGAGCACGTTGTGCTCGCCGGGGACGCTCAGCGCCAGCGACGCGCTGCGCTCTCCCCACGTCAGGGACGCGCCAGCCCCGTGAGCCTCCACGCGAACGTCAGCGATCACCACATCGGGGGCGCACAGCGAACGCTCAGTGCGGCCGTAGGTGACGACCCGAAGCCCTTCGGCACGCGCCGACTGCGCCAGACGAACGGCACCCTCGTCCTCCGCGCAGGTCACCAACAGGCCGCCGGGGACCATGCGGCGCGCGAACTCGACGAAAATCTCCTCGAACTCCTCGCGGGAATGGTACCGATCCAGGTGATCGGGCTCGACGTTAGTGACGATCTCGATCGCCGGGGTGTAGTTCAGGAACGAGCCGTCCGACTCGTCGGCCTCGGCGACGAACACGTCCCCGCCACCCAGGTGCGCACCGGTACCCAGCTGGGGCAGCACGCCGCCCACGGCCACCGACGGGTCCAGCCCGCACGCCGACAAGCCGATCGCGAGCATGCCCGACGTCGTCGTCTTCCCGTGCGCGCCGGCGACGCCGACAAAGCGCATGCCCGACGCCGCAAGAGCAAGAGCCTGCGAGCGGTGAATGACCCGCTGGCCACGCTCGCGCGCAACCGCCAGCTCCGGATTGTCCTCGCGGATCGCAGTCGAGACCACGACCACGGAGCTCGGGTCCACATGCGAGGCCTCGTGCCCGACGAAGGCCCGAACGCCCACCGAGCGCAGGTGCTCGAGGACGGCGGACTCCTCGCGGTCAGAGCCTTCGACCGTGGCGCCCCGCGAAGCCAAAAGCTCCGCGACGACGCTCATGCCCGCGCCGCCGATACCGATCAGATGGAAACGATCCTGCAGCGTCGGCTCACTCATTGCCGGCCTCCTTCACCTGCTCAAGAGCCAGATCCGCCAGCGCACGGGCGGCTCCGGCGCGGCCCAGCGACTGCGAGGCCGCCGCCATGTCCGCCAGGCGGGTCGAGCCCAGCAGAGGGAACACGTTGCGGCGCACAAAGTCAGCCGTGAAGTCCTTGTCGTCGATGAGCTGCGCGCCGCCGGCCGCCACGTGGTCCGCCGCGTTCAGACGCTGCTCGCCGTTGCCGATCGGCAGCGGCACATAGATGCAGGGCAGGCCCAGGGCCTCCATCTCGGCCACGGTTCCCGCGCCCGAACGACACACGACGAGATCCGCGACTGCCAGCGCGTCCTCCATCGTCGTCAGGTAGTCGATCACGTGCCAGCGGTCCGACAGCCCGGCCTTCTCAACAGCTGCGCGAACAGGCTCGTCCTTGCCGCGGCCCGTCAGGTGCACGACCTGCGCGCCTTCCGGCAGCGCGTCCGCCGCACCCGTCATCGACTCGTTGACGTGCAAGGCTCCCAGGGACCCGCCCGTCACCAGCAGCGTGGGCGCATCCGGGTTGACGCCGAGACGCTCGGCCGCCTCACGGCGCGCCTGGGCAGCGCCCTGCGCATCCGCGCGGCGGCTGGCCAGCTCAGCGATCGCCGCACGCAGGGGTAGGCCCGTCACGATCGTCTGACCATTGCGCGCCTGCAGCGGCGAGGAGGGGAACGTCAGAGCGACGACCGCAGCATTGCGCGCGCCCACCTTATTCGCCAGGCCGGGGCGCGCGTTCTGCTCGTGAATGACGATCGGGACACCCGCGCGCTTCGCCGCGATGTACGCGGGCGTCGACACGTAGCCGCCAAAACCAACGAGCACGTCAGCGCCTTCAAGCGCCTGCGCGCAACGCTTCACGGCATCCGCGAAACGACCGGGAAGAGTGAAGAACGCCAGGGAGGGACGCCTCGGCAAAGGAACGCGGGGAATCTCCACGAGCGGGAATCCTGCGGCGGGAACCAGATCCGCCTCCAAGCCAGCCTTCGTCCCCAGGACGACAACCTCAGCTCCACTGTCGCGCAGCTGCGCCGCCGTCGCCAGCAGAGGATTCACGTGACCGGCAGTGCCGCCGCCAGCCATCACAACCTTGACCATATGCGTCTCCTTTACGCGTGTGCGTGACACCAGTGTAGCGAGCCACGCTGGCCACCAGGTACCGCAGGGTCTTAGCGCGCCGCGCGACGGCGAGGGGCGAGGCGGGGGTCACGCCCAGCCGAGGCCTCGTCCGGGCGTCCGATCATCCAAATGCCCGCGCGCGCTCGAGCAAACGAGGCAACAACCGCGATCGCGGTGATCGTAAACAGGAACGACGAACCGCCGTAGGACACGAGCGGCAGAGGCACGCCGATGACCGGTCCCAGTCCCGTCACGGACAGGACGTTAATGACCGTCTGGATGCCGATCCACGAGGCCACGCCCGAGGACACGATCGTCACAAACAGATCCGAGGATTCGCGCGCCACGCGGAACATGCCCCAGATCAGCAGGCCCAGGCACACAAGCACGCCGAGGGCTCCGAGCAGGCCAAATTCCTCGCCGACAATCGCAAAAATGAAGTCCGTATGCGCCGCCTGCAGGTAGTTCCACTTCTCGCGCGAGGCACCCGGCCCGAGGCCGGTCAGGCCACCCGAACCCAGCGCCCACAGCGAGTGGTCGATCTGCTCGGGAGCGGACTCGTCCGGTCCTTTTGAGGTGCCCGGAAGAATCGCCAGGATACGGCGGATACGGGTCGGGTTCGACAAAACGAGCAGCACCATCGTCGGGACGGCGAGCATGACGAGGCCGCCAAACCAGCGCTTGGGCAGACCTGCGACCCACATCGCTCCCAGTGCGCCGACGGCCACGACCATCGCGGTGCCCATGTCTCGGCCCAGCATGACCGCGCCGAGCGCCGTCAGGATCGGAAGGCCGACGGCCACACTCATGGCCTTCCAATCGCCGCGCTTCGACGCCGACTTCGAGACCATGAACCCCAGGAAGACGATGAGGGCGAGCTTGAGAAACTCGGAGGGCTGGGCCATGATCGGACCCACCTTCACCCAGTTCGCGTTACCGCCCTCCGAACGTCCCAAAGGGCTGAGAACCAGGGACTGGAAACCGAGCGCAGCCACGAACATGACGGGGGCCAGGTGCATGAGCCACCGCTGAGGCACGAGCAGGACGATCGTCGCGATCACGAGCGACACGAGGATGATGACCAGCGGGCGAGCGTACGCGGTGTAGGGGTTCTCCCCCTGCGCGATCGCCGTCACGGTCTGCGCTGAAAAGCCCATGATGAGGCCAAACACCGACAGCAGCAGAGCCGGCACGATGACGAGGTAGTACGTCATCGCCGGATCATCCTTGCGTTCCTGTCCCGACCCGAATCGGATGCGAGGCAGCGTGATCGTCGGGATGTGCCAGCCGCGCTTATTCGTCGCCACCGGCGCTCCCCCACTGGGCCGCCAGGCGCGACACGGCATCAGCAAACGCGTCGCCACGCTGACCGTAGTTGTCGAACTGATCCCACGAGGCGCAGGCCGGGGCGAGCACGACGGTGTCGCCCGGCATGGACAGTGCCACGGCCTCGTTGACGACCGAGAACATCCAGTCCTCGTGGCCGTCGACCTCGACGCGGGGAACGTCCGGGGCGCCGGCCTGCAGCGCTTCCACGAGAGGTGCGCGGTCCTCGCCGATGACGACGACGCCGCGCAGCGTCGGTTCGACCTGGCGGATCAGCTCCGTAAAGTCCTGTCCCTTCGCGTCGCCACCGACGATCCAGATCGCGCTGCGCGGCGGCAGTCCCGCGAGAGAGGCGCGCGCGGCGTGCGCATTCGTCGCCTTCGAATCGTCAACCCAGGTCAGGTCCGCGGCGTGGGCGATGATCGCGCGACGGTGTCCGGCGGGCCGGAACGCGCGCAGACCCGCCTCGACGGCCTCGGGATCAACGCCGTAAGCGCGGGCAAGGGCGGCAGCAGCCAGGGCGTCCGAGACGACCGCGGCGGACGGGTGGGGGCCGTACGCCCCCGTCAAGTCAGAAATGTGCGCGAGGGCGACAGCGTGACGCGCGCGGTTATCCACGAACGCGCGGTCGACCAGCAGGCCCTCGACGATGCCGAACTGGGAGATGGTCGGCGCACCGAGGGTCAGCCCGATCGCGCGAGCCCCCTCCACAACGTCGGCGTTCTCCACCATCTGCTCCACGCGTCGATCGGACGCGGGGTAGACGCATGCGCGGATCGTGTTCTCGTAGACGCGCGCCTTGTCGGCCGCGTACGCCTCCACGCTGCCGTGCCAGTCCAGGTGATCGGCATCCACATTCAGGCAGATCGACGCCAGGGGCGAGACCGTCCGAGCCGTGTGCAGCTGGAAGCTGGACAGCTCCACCGCGAACACCTCGGCATCGGAGTCAATCGCCCGCGTAATCGGCGTACCAATATTGCCGACCTCTTGCGCCTTGATGCCCGCGCAGCGCAGGATCTCGCCGAGCATACCGACCGTCGTCGTCTTTCCGTTCGTGCCGGTCACGACCAGCCACGGGCGACCCGCATGCGGGCCTTCCTCCTGCAGACGCCAGGCGAGTTCAACCTCGCCCCACACCTCGATACCGGCGGCCTCGCACGCGGAGAAGGCCGGGTGGCGTGGAGGAATGCCCGGAGACACGACGACGAGGTCGGGGCCAGCCTCGACGATCGCGCGCGCAAGAGCCTCGGGATCATCGTCGACGTGAACATCGACGCCGGCAACGTCATCGAAGAACAGGGACTGTCCCCCGCGCGCATCGAAGGCACGCACCTTCCAGTCGCGCGCGAGCATCGCGCCAGCAGCGCCTTGCCCGGACTTACCCCAGCCAACAACAGCAGCGAAACGGCTCATCGGCGGGACACCCAGTCCGCGTAGAACAGGCCCGCGCCGGCCACCGCGACGATCGCGGCGATCAGCCAGAAGCGGATCACGATCGTCACTTCCTTCCACCCGAGAAGCTCGAAGTGGTGGTGCAGCGGCGCCATGCGGAAGACGCGCTTGCCGGTCGCCTTAAAGACGCTGATCTGAATGACGTCGGAGAGGACGACGGCGACGAACAGGCCTCCGACGACGATGGCGAGCAGCTGCGTCTGGGTGAGGATCGACAGGCCGGCGACGGCTCCACCGAGGGCGAGTGCGCCCGTGTCACCCATGAAGATCTGGGCCGGCGAGGCATTCCACCACAGGAAGCCCGCGAGGGCACCGATCAGTGCGGCACAGAAGATCGCCAGGTCGAGCGGATCTCGCGTCGAGTAGCAGTTCGCCGGGTTCGCGCCGAGCTGCGTACAAGCCTGGATGCGCTGGAAGTATGTGATGAACGTGTATGCGCCGAAGACGAAGATCGAGACGCCCGCGGCCAGGCCGTCGAGGCCGTCCGTCAGGTTCGTCGCGTTCGACCAGGCCGTCACGATGAGGTTGGTCCAGATGAGGTACAGGACAATGCCCAGGCCCAGGCCCGCAAAGCCCAGGGTCAGGGCCGTGGGACGCGCGAAAGAAATGGCGAGGGTGCCCGGGTACTCACCGAACTCGTTGGGCTTGATGAGTGTGCCCAGGGCGAAGAGCGAGGCCACGGCGACCTGTCCGATGATCTTTCCGGAGGGGTGCAGGCCGAGAGAACGCTGACGCATGATCTTGATGCCGTCGTCGAGGAGGCCAATGACGCCCAGTCCGACGAACAGGAAGATCAGCAGCAAGCCGGACCACGACGGCCCGGCACCCGCGACAAGAGCGCCGATCAGCCACGCGACGACCGTTGCCAGGATGATGACGAGGCCGCCCATCGTGGGCGTGCCACGCTTGGTCAGGTGCTGGGTCGGCCCGTCCTGGCGGATGAACTGCCCGTACTGGTGCATGACCAGGAAACGGATGAGGATTGGCGTGCCCGTCACGGACAGGGCCATCGCGATAATAAACGCGGCAATAAGTCCAATCACCGGGTCGTTCCCTTCTCCCGCAGGATGTCAGCCACCTGCCACGATTGCGAACCGAAAGAACCCTTGACGAGGACGACTGCACCGTCCTTTGCGTGTTCCAGGGCGAGCCTCGCGGCATCCTGTGGATCCGCGGCAACTTCGCGATTGGGCACGTCGGGGGCTCCCTCTAGATAGTAGTGGGCATCTGTGCCAAGACCAATGAGTGTCTCGACTCCCGCATCGGCGATCAAGGCACCCACCTGCTGGTGGAGCGACTGGGAGTCCTCCCCCAGCTCGAGCATCTCACCGAGAACCGCGATGCGCTGACTGTCGCGACCGATCGAAGCGAGGGCGGCGATGCCCGCACGCATCGAGTCCAGGTTCGCGTTGTACGAGTCATCGATGAGCGTCAGGTCCATTCCATCGATGCGCAGCTCATGGACGTCCATGCGGTGCGGGCTCAGCGCACGAGCGCGCGAGAGAACGGCAGCCACGGTCTGGAGGCTCATCCCGAGTGTCAGCGCACCGGCGGCGGCGGCCAGCGCGTTCGCGACGTGATGACGACCCACGATCTTCAGATCGATGGGAGCTTCCCCTTCGGGGGTCACCAGGGTGAAGGATGCGCGGTCGGCACGGTCGAGGCGCACGTCGCGCGCGAGAACGTCGGCGCGCTCGTTGCCCGAAGCCGAGAAGCGGATCACCCGTCCGGTCGCCAGCGGAGCCATGGCCTCGACGTTCGGATCGTCCGTGTTGAGGATGACCGGACCGCCCGGGCGGGTTCCCTTGATGAGCTCGGCCTTCGCGGCTGCAACGCCCTCGAAACCGCCGAAGCCACCCACGTGGGCGTGGCCCACGCACAGCTCGATGGCCACGTCGGGGGCGACGATGTCCGTCAGGTAGGTAATGTGGCCGGGCCCTGAGGCACCCATCTCGAGGACGAGGTGGCGCGTCGACTCGTCGGCCAGCAGCACCGTCAGGGGCAGGCCGACCTCGTTATTGAAAGACAGCTTGGGGGCAACCGTCGGCCCGTCCTCGCTCACGATCTGGAGCAGCAGGTCCTTCGTGGTGGTCTTCCCCACGGAGCCGGTCATTGCGATGACGTCCAAGTCACCGCTGCTGCGCAGCTTTTCGACGTGCGCGCGAGCCAGAGCCCCCAGCGCCTCAGTCGAATCCTCGACGACGATCTGTGCCACGGCCTCGTCGACCTCGTGTTCGACGATGGCGGCGACCGCGCCGCGCGTGGCCGCACCGGACACGAACGCGTGGCCGTCGGCGCTCTCACCGCGGCGTGCAACGTAGAGCGACCCTGCCTGAGCCTCGCGAGAATCCGTCACCACGGGTCCCGTCACGGGAACGTCGTTCCCCACGAGGCGACCCGACACTGCCTCAGCGATCCACTGGGCTGATGCCTGCATGCTTTACTCCTTCGGACTCACGGGGTCGTCGGATACAGGTTAGCTGACCCCGTAGACGCAGGGATACCCAGGTTCGCGACCGCCGTACGCGCGATGTCGCCAAAAAGCGGGGCTGACGAATCAGATGAGACCGACGCCACTTTCGGATTGTACAGAACCACGGCGATCGCCAGGCGCGGCGCGTCCACAGGGATAATGCCCGCGGTGGTCGACACGAGGCCCGAAGTGCCGTCGATAACGGTCTCAGCGGTACCCGTCTTCACGCCGACCCGGTAGCCCGGGACCTTCGCGGCACCAGCGGTACCGCGGTCATCCTCGACGACAGATTCCATCATGGTCAGCAGCTGCGAGGCCGCCTGCGCGTCCATGACCTGCACGGGCTGGCTAGACTCGGGAACCTCGACCGTTCCATCCGCGTTCGTCCACGACTTCACGATATGCGGAGAAATGTGCACTCCCCCGTTCGCGATCGTGGCGAGAGCGGACGCCTCCTGCATCGCCGTGATCGCGTATGCCTGACCGAACATCGTCACGTAGCGATCACGTCCCTGCCACTGGTCGGCACTGCGCAGAAGACCCGCAGACTCGCCGGGCAGCTCGATACCTGTCTCCTGGCCAAAGCCGAAGGCGCGCATCATGGAGTAACGCTGATCATCGCTCACCGTTTGGCCGATGAGCACCGTTCCCGTGTTCGAAGACTCCGCCAACACGCCCGTCGCCGTCAAGGTCTCACCGCCGTGCTCGTGGAAGTCCGTGATCGGGCCACCGGCATCGGGTAAATCCAGCGCGTAGGGAACCTGGAAAACACTCGTCGGGGTGATCGTCCCCTGGTTGAGGGCTGTTCCCACGGTCACGAGCTTGCCCACCGAACCCGGCTCGAAGGTGTCCTGCACAGCGTGCACCTTCTGAGGCTTGGCATTGTCGGGTTCCGTCGAGTTCGAATCCGCCATGACGAGGACGTGCCCCGTCGCGATATCTTCGATGACGACCGCTCCCCAGTCGGCCTGGTGCTTCGCAACGCGTGCGTCCAGGAGATCTTGCACCTGGTGCTGGAGGTCAGCGTGCAGCGTCAGCTCAACGTTGCCACCGTTCTTGGGTTCCACCGTCGTCTTCTTACCGCCGGGTATGACGGCACCGTTGGGAGCGATCTCAAAGGCCTGCGCACCCGGCGTACCCGTCAGGAAGGCATCGAACTGCGCCTCCATGCCCGAGGAGCCCTGCCCCTCGGCGTTCACCGTGCCGATGACCGGGGCCGCCACATTGCCGTTGGGGTATTCGCGTTCGAAGACGGACTCCCACTCAATCCCGTAGATGTCGAGCTTACGGATCTCACGGTAGGTCACCGCATCGACGTTCCGCTTGATGTACTCGTAGGTCGAATCACCCAGCATCATGCCGCCCAGCTCGGCCTCGTTCATGCCGAGGAGCGGGGCGAGCTGACGAGCGGCCTCAGCAGGGCCTCGTCCGACCTCGTTGCCATCATCATCGCGGTGCACATAGGCCCGAATATTCACCTGATTGACGGCGATGTCGTAGGTCTGGATCGAGTTCGCCAGCACCACGCCAGTTGCATCGGTGATCGTTCCGCGAGCGGCCGCGACTGCGGTCGAAGACGTACGCACACGCTGCCCCTGAGCAGCCAGGGACGGTCCTTCAATGATCTGCAGCTGCACGAGACGCACGGCGCAGACACTTAGGGCAAGGATGAAAAATCCCAAAACCCACCGCGAACGCGTGATGACGGTATCCATAGGCACTCGCCTCCGAGTTACTTCGCGGGGGTTCCAGCCTCGACAGTGCCGGTCTCAAGCGTGATGAAACCCGACTTGCCGGCGGGCACCATGCCGTTTGCCTTGGCGGCTTTCTCCAGCTCCGTCGGCGAGGCCTTGCGGTCCAGCTCAGCGCGCATGGTCCACGACTGCGCCTCCAGTTCGTTGAGCACGAGCTGCTGCTCGCGGATCTCAAAGGAGGTCTGCGCCATGCGGGTGTTGAGCACCATCGATGTCACCACGGATGCCAGGGCGACGACCACGAGGAGGGCCACGACCGCCATCAGGGAGCGGCGCGGGCGGGTACCCTCGACGAGACGAAGCTCGTGGACCTCGTCGCGGCGCAGCTCGGGTCGCGCTGCGGGACGTGCCTTCGCGGTTGCTGCACTCATGCGAGGTCCTTCCATTCACGGATGAGTTCCGCACCGCGCAGTCGCACGGAAGCGGATCGGGGATTGTGGTCTTGTTCGGCCTGGTCGGCCTTGTTTGCGCCCTTCGTCAGCAGGCGCAGGCTGGGACCCATCTCATCGGGGACGATCGGCAGTCCCGGAGGTGCTGCGGACGTGGAGCCGCGGCGCAGCACATCTTTGACTATTCGGTCTTCGAGGCTTTGGTAGGACTCCACGACTAGGCGCCCGCCGACCCTCAGACTTGACAGCGCCCGGGGGAGCGCCCTCTCCAGGATGTTTAATTCGTCGTTGACCGCGACGCGCAGCGCCTGGAACGTGCGTTTCGCCGGGTTGCCGCCCGTGCGCCTCGCAGGTGCCGGGATCGCCTCACGAATGATGTCCACGAGCTCGCCTGTGCGAGTGATGGGCGCGTCGTCTCGGCGGCGGATGATGAGCCTGGCGATCCGGGGCGCGAACTTCTCTTCGCCGTAGGTGCGCAGGATGCGGATTAGTTCGCCTTCCGAGGCGGTGGCCAGCAGGTCCGCCGCGCTCTGCCCGCTCGTCGCGTCCATTCGCATGTCGAGCGGAGCGTCCTTCGAGTAGGCGAAGCCGCGGTCGGCCTCGTCAAGCTGGAGGGAGGACACTCCCAGGTCCATGAGGACGCCATCCACGCGCGCGCCGGCGCCGAGCTGGCCCTCAACGGCCGTATCGATGTTGTCGTAGGTGGTGTGGACCGCGCGGAAACGTGTCCCGAAGCGTTGCAGGCGCGCCGATGCCAGCTCGATGGCCTGCGGGTCACGGTCGATGCCGATGACGGTGAGTCCCTCGAAGCGCTCGAGGGCCCCCTCGGTGTGACCACCCATGCCCAGGGTTCCATCCACGAGGACGGCACCGGGGCGCTCGATCGCAGGCGCAAGCATGTCGAGGCACTCGCGCAGCAGCACGGGGACGTGACGCTCGCTCGCGGGGCGCGACGAATCGCGCACCGGCTCCGATGCATCGCGCATGTCGCGCCTCCTTTACGTCTACCTCGATCCGTCCACCCAGGTCCCCCACCGTGCTCCGCCACCGGGGAAGTGATGTCGGAACAGCGGGCGGAGACCTGGATGTACGGGTCAGAACATCCCGGGAATAATCTCTTCTGCTGTGTTGGAGAAAACCTCCTCCTGGACCGCGAGGTATTCGCGCCAGGCCGAGGCATCCCAGATTTCGGCTCGCGAGCCCGCACCAATGACGGCCAGCTCACGACCCAGACCGGCGTAAGCACGCAGGTCTGCGGGGACGCTGATGCGCCCCTGCTTGTCCGGAATCTCCTTATAGGCACCCGAGAGCATCACGCGGATCCAGTCACGCGCCTGCTTGGACGACAGGGGCGCGCGGCGCAGTTCCGCGGTCATGTTCTCGAACTCCGACGCAGGGAATGCGTAAATGCAGTGCTCTTGTCCGCGAGTGAGGACGATTCCGCCCTCCATATCCTCGCGAAAGCGCGCGGGCAGGAACATGCGACCCTTGTCGTCGAGCTTGGGCTCGTACGTACCGAGGAACATGTCACCGCCCTCCCCTGTTCGGAACTTTCCCCCACTTTAACCCACCAAACCCCATGTTTACGCAGGAACTTACGGCGTGGCGCGAGATACACCGAGCGAAAACGGCGGATTTGCAGTGAAAAACTCAGGTGGAGAAAAGTGGGGAAATCTTGCACACACTCGGTGAGTCGCGCTGCATCAAACAATGACAGTCACAGACGATGACAAGATGCCAATCGGACATAATTCGTTGTTATTACAGCGTTTTCACGAGGCATGGGATCGCCTGGAGGGCACCGGTGCCACTCTCGGGGAGGACGGTGGGGAGGGAGGTGGAGAATCCCCGGGGAGCACAGTGGGGAGCACGGTGGGGGCTGCAGTGGGGAGTACAGTGGAGCGGGGGGGGGCCGGCGGGGCGGGG
This sequence comes from uncultured Actinomyces sp., assembly GCA_963531605.1. Classification (GTDB taxonomy): domain Bacteria; phylum Actinomycetota; class Actinomycetes; order Actinomycetales; family Actinomycetaceae; genus Pauljensenia. The sequence goes on along the minus strand of CAUSHZ010000051.1, from coordinate 80 downwards.
GGCCCCCCGCCACCGCAGAGGGGGTGAGTGGGGGGGGGTACGCGACCGGCGGGCCACCCCGGCGGCCGAGACACAGGTTA